>JBAWVO010000036.1:0-33007 GCA_037147235.1 Planctomycetota bacterium
TGTCGCAAGAAAAGTAGCAGGCACACTCCGTGTGCCGTCCGCCCCCGCTCGGCGAATGCGCAAAACACGACAGTTATTGGTGCGCCGATCCTTAGGGGGCACACGCCCCTCTTTCGCACCGACAAAGCCGGGATTATAATGGGAATGGTCTTAGTCTTGAAGTTCTCCGGCCGTGGAGATGACCTATGTCTATTGTTGCAGATGTTTCTCAGCCGCTCGCTGAAGTGCTGTCCCTCGCGCCTCAGGTGCCGCTCTTGCAGTTGAGTGTAATGCTAAAACAACGGCTCCCGCAGTCGTTCCAGCGTGACAATACCAACCGTCTCGCCGTGGGCGTCGATGACTCGGGCAAGGCTGTCGCCGCTGCTCTCCAGTCGCATCAGCGCGGCCAGATGAGAACTGTCGTCACGGACTTCGGGCAAGGGGCGAATGGGGGCCAGGTCGTCGCCTTCGTGCAGACGCAAATCGAGAATCCGCACATAGCCGACCAGTTGGCCGGAGGCGTTGTCAGCGACGGGGATCACGGCGGTATGGTTCCGCTCGGCCAGACGGAGCACGGCCTGCTTGCCCATGTCGGAATGGACCTGCACCATCTGGCTCGGCGGTGTGAGAAACTGCCGCACCGGCTTGCGGGCGACCGCAAGTATTCCATGGGCGAGACTCTGCTGGGCGGGGTGCAGGATGCCGGCTTCGTGCCCTTCGGCCAAGATCCGCCGCAACTCCCGCTGGGCCAATACCAGTCGGATCGGTTCGTGCGAGGTTCGCGTTAGGCTGGCCAATAAGCGGCCTAATAGCCAGAGCAGACCGGCCAAAGGAAAGAAGAGCACGACGAAGAACAAGAACAATGCTCCGCCGCGCCGCAGCAAGCGGTTCGGTGCCTGGAGAAACAGATTCTTTGGCAGCAACTCACCATAGACCAGTACCATCGGAGCCACAACGATGGAAGCAATGATCTCGGCCATTTCCGGAATCAGCGGAAACGCCTGCCCCATGACAATAACCGTGGCCAGCGAGATCAGGTAATTGGCCACGCTATTGCCGACCAGGGCCGTGGCGACAAACAGCGCGGAATGATTCGTGAGAAAGAGCAGACCGCGGGCGATTCGGTCGCCGCCCATGGCGTCCAACACCAATCGCAGCCGCGTGGCACGATAAAAACCCGTCTCCGAACCGCTGAAGAACGCGCTTAAAAAAAGACCGAAGACTCCCAGCCCCAAGGCGGTCCAGATCATGAGGTTTCCTCCTTGGCGTCGGGCATGGTCAGTTCAACGAGCAACTGACCGCGCAACGGAACGTCGAGGATCTTGAAATGGAACGGTCCCCACGAGCACTCATCACCCAACTCCGGCAACCGTTCGAGCACTTCCTGAATAACGCCGGAAAGCGTGATGCTATGGGTCGCCGGCTTGTCAATCTGAAAGTATCGCGCCAGGCGACGCACGCCGGTCATGCCCGTGACGTGCCAGACTCCCGGCGCGACGGGCCGGATGGGGTCGCGGCGCAACAGCCGTTCGCTGCGGCTGGGGGCACCGCTGAAGAGCGTGTCGAGGATGTCGTCGAAGGTGAGGATGCCGATCGTTTCGCCGAACTCATTGACGACGGCGGCCACCTCTCGCTTCCGTCGACGGATCAGCTCCAGTACGTCGGCCGCTCGGGTCGACCAAGGCACATAGATCACCGGTTCGGCCAACAGATCCAGCGGACCGTCCAGCGTCTGCCAAACGTCGTCTAGGGCAATGGCCGAGGCCACCTCTTCGCTGTCGGCTTCGGTCACCAGAAGATAGCCACCCGACGGCGGCCGGGCCTTCAGATCGGCCAATGTCACCGGCGGACGGTAGGTGAGAAACTGTGTTCGCGGCCGCATTAGTTCTTCGGCACGGATGTCGGAAAGCAGCACGATGCTTTCCAGCACGCGCTCTTCCTGCTCCACAAGTGTGGCATCGGCACCCGAGAGTTTCACGGCGCGTTCGAGGTCGCGAACGTGCAGATACGGCTCGGGTTCAAAGTTTGGCCAGAGCAGGCGGCGGGAGAGCAGCGTGGCCACACGGAAGACCGGCAAGAGCGGATCGATGATACGGATCGTTACGGCCAGGGGAATCGCCAGCCACACGGCCAGCCGTTGCGGTTGCAGAACGCCCAGGCTTTTCGGCAGCATTTCCCCAAAAGTGATGATCGTCACCAGCGAGCCTGCGGCAAATACCCAGGCCGCCGTTGCATGGCCGGCCTGTTGCATCTGCAGGCTGAGGATCGAGCCGATCGTGAAGAACGACAGGTTCACGAGCAGATTCCAGAAGAGCACGGCCGTCAGCAGCCGATCGGGGTCGTTCAGCAGCCGAGCGGTGATTTGCTCTGCCCTGGAACCCTTCGACAGCTCCCTGCGTTGGGCCTTGCGCAGCGAGAACATGGCCGCCTCGCTGGCCGAAAAAAAGGCCGAACCGAGCAGGAGGACGGTCATGGTTAGCAGGCAGGGGAGAAGCATGGTGTGGAATGACGAAATCCGAAATCCGAATGACGAAGAATAAAACGCCGCCAGATACTTCGTCATTCGTCATTCGTCATTCGTCATTTTCCTTTCGTCATTCGGATTTCATTCAGTCGTTCTTCCGGTCGTTTCATCAAACTCGTAGATTGCGGGAATCAGGATCGCGGCGGTGGTGAAACCGTAGGCGGTGGCGGCGACGAGCAAGACGATGAGCATGTCGCCCTGGTCACCACGGAGGAAACTGGTGATCGAATAGAATGTGGCGAAGGGACAGGCGAACGAGGCCAGACCGATGGCTCGCGAGGGATTCTTTGCGCCCAGCGTCATGTAGAGACCCAGGCCGCCGCCGACCATGAAGGCCAGGAACGGCTGCAATTGAGCATTGAACGAGCCGTTGAAGGCGACCATGATCCGCATGCACGTGGCCACGCCAACCAGCAGGAAGAAAACCGTACCCAGGCTTGTGGCAATCGCGCTCCGCGAGTTCTCGTGGATCAACCCGGCGTGCAGACCGACCACGGCGACAAAGACGTACAAAACCCCCATGCCGACCCAAAGATAGACAAGGTTCTCTAGGCCCATCACTCCTTGCCAACTGAGATAGCCGCAGAGCAGCATCGGAAGCAGCACGATTTCTTTGGTGTTATAGAAAATCCCGCCCAGTTTACCGAAGATGAACTCTTTGGGCGTGAGGTCGGAAACCAGCAGCAGATCAAGGGCTTTTATGTCGCGTTCCGCAGTCAGGGCAGTCACGGCCTGAGCGTTCACCAGCAAAAGGCTTAACAACAGCATGGGCAGCAAGGCCAATGCCCCCCGGGCGAGGCCCATTGGCTCGTGGCCGCTGGTGATACGTCCCAGGTTGCAGGCCGCCAGGGCGAACAGCACCAGGAAGGTCAGTCGCACAATGAGGATTTTCCGTCCATAGGCCCAGGTGCGGATCTCGCGCCACAGGACCGGATTGTCCCAAACGATGCGATGGGGCGTGGGGGGGGAGGCGTTGGGCGTTGGGCGTGAGGCGTTGGGCGTGGGGCGTTGGGCGTGGGGCGCGAGGGGTGTAACAGAATCCCCGCTCCCCGCTCCACGCTCCCCGCTCCACGCCTCACGCCTCACGCTCCGCGCTCCCCGCTCTCCGCTCCCCGCTTCTCCCGGCTTCTGCCTCGGTTCATCCTGACCCGAGGCATTCCAGGCTCTCACACGAACCACGGCCAGCCCGTTGAGTAGCAGGGTCAGGGCCGCCGCCACGAGCAGGTATAGATAGATCGGCGAGCCGAGCCATTCCAAGCCAGGGATCGACTGCGTGTCGGGCCGCGAGGCCGCCAGGATCGCCTGCCAGGGGCTGACGGCCGTCGCCCAGATGTGGGCGGGTAGACCGGCTGGCGCGTGTCCAAGAACACTGGCGGCGAACATCTCGCCCAAGGCAAGCCAAAGGACGAGGATCAGCACGAATAGGGCCAGGGCTTGAAAGGTTTTTTCCCGCCAGAGCGCCAGCATCGAGCCGAGGCTGCCGCAGACAATAATACTTGCCGCCGTGACTGCCGCCGTGCGCGCGATCTGTCCGACGGAAATTCCACCCAGCAGCGATAACAGCATGAAAACCGGTAACCCGGCGGCAAACATCACCAGCACATGCAGCAAGCTGGCCAGGAGTTTTCCGAGCACGAGTTCCTGGTTTGAAAGGTTCGTCAGCATCAGCAGGACAAAGGTCCGCCGGTCTTTTTCCTGGGCGACGGCACTAGCGGCCAGCATGGCGGAGAAGAAGACGGCCAGGGCCAGTTGCAGCGGGGCGAGAATCTGGAAGACCAGGCCGGCGAATTGTGCCAAGTCACCCACGTCGCGGACAATTTGCGTGCCGGTGAGTACCAGCCAGGCCGTACAGATCAAAAGCAACAAAGCCGCCGCGTAGGCACTGCGTGCGATGTAGATCTGCGTGCGCCGTGGGGCAATCACGACTTCACGGGTAAAAACGGGACCGAGTAACAACGGAAATCTCTCTAATCGAGGGGGCTGAAATGGAATACTTCAATGATAACACAGACTGGCGCTTCGACGAAAGTAGCAGGGGAATGTCATGGAGGGCGTTCCCTACCGTCGCACGCAAACTGAAACCGTAAATATTTCACCCCCCGGTTGCCTTTTCGCTGGCTGGTAGGGTATCCTTGATAGAGGCATTTCACCACAATTCGAGCGGTTGGCCTTAAAGGAGAACCTAATGTCGATGATTTTTCCTGGCATGGACCCCTATCTCGAGAATCCGCAGCTTTGGCCGGGGGTGCATACTCGATTAATCGTCTACCTTGCCGACCAGTTGCAGCTCCTCTTGCCAGCGCGCGGTTGAAGAGCGGGTGTACGTGGAAGGCACCGACCGCCAATACATCCCTGATGTTTGGATCAAGCGATCAGAACATCCGCAGCGATCGGGGGGCGCGGCAGTTGCCGAAATGGAAGAACCCTTGGTTGTCCAGTCGCCTGGCCCGGAGATTCATGAGGCTTACATTGAAATCCTCGATTTGTTCTCCGACCAGCAAGTCGTTACCGTGATCGAGGTTCTCAGTCCAACGAATAAATTTCAGGGCCAGGGTCGCGACTTGTATCTGGCGACGCAGCGTCACGTTCTATGCAGCAACGCGCACTTGGTGGAGATTGATCTGCTTCGCGTCGGCCCCCATGTTCTGGCGGTTCCGCACTTTTTGGTCGAGGGCCGCACTGCGTACGATTACCTTGTATGCGTCAACCGTGCTCGGCCGCCGCGTTCCAGCTACGAACTCTACCCTCATCGCCTCCGCGAACCGCTCCCGCGATTTGGCATTCCCCTGGCGGGCGACGATCCCGATGTGCCGCTCGATCTTCAGGCAGCGATTGCCCAGACCTATAAAGCGGCCGGTTATCGCAGTCGGATCGACTATTCCGGCCCCTGCCAGCCGCCGCTTTCGGTGGAGGACCAGGCGTGGGCGAATGAGTTCATCGGCCTTGCTCCCGCCTAACCGCTATCTTCGCCATGGCCGCTTTATGCGAAAAAACCGTCTTCCTCGCTACAACCGGAGAAAGAGTCTAAAGTCCAACCCCGATTCAGGGCGAATCTACTCATTGGATGGCTTGTTCTACTGCCGAGGCATCTTTCAGATGCTCGCGAACGGTGGAATGAGCTATCGCAGGGGGGGAACCTGCCTTGAAGGCCACGCCTTGACGATTCGTCGTGATAGACTCTCCATGGCGTTTCGCTCGCTCGTATCTCTCCTGCCTGTTGTAGTTCGCCGGACGATTGTAGATGGCAGCAGAGTAATTCGTAATGGGATGAGCAAACCATGCATTCCCTATTTTACGGATTTTCTCTGACTTCCGAATGCAAGGTTGCCGATGTAGTAAGTACGGCGCGGATCAGAGGGAGCTGAACCATAGCCACGAGTAGCGAATTACGGATAGCCCCGACCCAGAGGATTGCGGTTCCACTGACCGGATTTGCCGGTTGGTTCGATGGAGCGATGTAAAAGGGAAATGCCGCAACCCAGGGGCAATAGCGTCTTGCCGAGACAGAGGGGTCGAAGGTGAGACACAACCCAAACCAACGTGAGAGATTTCGGAGAGCCTGCAATGAAGGTCTTCACAACAGGACAGGTCGCTAAAATTTGTAAGGTGGCACCGCGCACCGTCAGCAAGTGGTTCGACTCGGGACGGCTACGTGGGTACCGTATTCCAGGATCGCAGGACCGGCGAATTCCTCGAGAATACTTGATCAAGTTCCTCAAAGAGCATGGCATGCCTTTGGGGGATCTCGAAGACGAAGCCAAGGCCAAGGTGCTCATCGTGGCACAGGACCAGGTACTCGTCGAGAACGTGAAGCGGGAACTTCCGCTGGAACGCTCGTTTAAGGTTGCCGTGGCTGCCAGCGGTTTTGACGCCGGCATCCAGGCCGAGAGTTTCCATCCGGACTGTATCATCGTCGATTTCTCGATCGGCCGCACCGAAGCGTTGCAGATTTGTCAAAATCTGCGCCGCAATTCGGAGTTTGCCGACGTGATTTTGATCGCCTTGCTGCCCGATGACGGCAGCTCGACGAGCTTCGATCGTTCAAGCATCAATGAGACGTTCAAGAAGCCGTTTGATGCGGCTCTCTTGGCCGAGCGTCTTCGGACGCTGATTGGTGCGAAGAAAGAGCTTGTTTAGTCTTCGTCCAGCTACGCAGGTTTTTGCGATTGCCCGACAAGGTCTCGGAGGGTTCGGAGTCAAGGACTTCGATCCCAAGAACGTCTTGCCGGGGACGCAAAAGCCCGCGTTATTAACATTTATCTCGCCGATACAAATTAACCCGTCGCGGTTTAGACCACCGCGACGGTTATTTTTTTCTTGGTTAATGAAACTCCTGCCGGCGAAAGGTGCGAATGCCGACCCACATGGGCAGAAGTACGGCCAGCGCGCCGGCGAGGAGACTGCCGAGCGAGCCAACGATGAGCCAGGATCGGATGAAAGGTGCGCTCTCGCCGCTGAACGCGAATGTGGGTTCCATCTGCCGAGCAAAATAGACGTGACACGGCAAGGTCGTCAGCACCAAGACCAGCACGATGAAAAATGTGCTGATTACCAGGTTCAGCGTCCCGCCAAAGCCGGCGGCGATCCGTGAAGGCGATTGCTCGGTAATCACCGGCAGCCTAGCTCCCAGTCCGACGCCGATGCCCGAGAGGCCCAGACACAAAAGCAACGAAGTTCCTTGGTGCTGCACGATCAGCATCGGCGGAATTCCAAGCCGCCAGTCGCTGAGCAGGATCAGCAGGCCGCAGGGGATCAGGAGGCAGCCGACCGAGAAGAGAAACTTGGCCCACAGGATGGAATCTCGTTTCAGCGGTAGCAGGCCGAGGAGCCCAAAGTGGCGGCTTTCGAGGCTGACCAGGGGGAAGACGAACCGCGTCGTGAAGGTCGACATGAGCAGGCCCACGACCGAAAGGTTCATGAAGCTGACGATATTCACCCACGGGGAAACGCGGATCGAGTAGCGCACGGGGTGTACGTTTGCAAAGTACATCAACAGCAGGCAGATCAGGATCAGGAATTGGGACCATTGTAACGGATCGCGGCGGAACAACCGCACATCTTTCACCAGAATCAGCCGCACGGAGGGCGAGAGAAATCCAAGGCAGCGGTTCAGCATGCGGTCGAACCATCCCGCATGCACCCGGGTCGGCGGCGAGCCGAAGCCGGCGACCTCCCAGTAGGCCCTGCGGTAGATTCGCGCGGCGAACATCCCGGCCAGTTCGCGGAAGAACAGCGCATTCGCGATCAAGAGTACCAAAAACATCGCGCCCTCCGACCAAGCGTTGCCGGCCGCTTCCAGCAAGCCCGAGCTAAGCCACCAGTTGGGCAGCGGCTTCTCCTGGGCCAATTGCAGGCGGCAGAGCATTTCCTGAAACCAACGGGGAGTGAGCAGATCGGTTTCCGGCCGTGAGAAAAGCGACCCGAAGCACCAGACCGTCACCCCAATCATCAAAACGACGGTCAACGCGAGGAGATGGCCCCGCTTTCGTGGAAAAAAGTGCAGGATTGCCAAGAGTAGGATTGCACCGATCCCCGCCGGAATGAAGACGAAGGCGACCAACATCGGCAGCATCATGGCGTAGTAGTACCAAGGGGCATGGGCTACTACACCGTAGGCCACCAGCATCGGGCTGCCCAGGAGTACGAAGCCCCAACTGCTGAGCATTACGGCGTGCTGGAATTTATGCTGGAAAATCCACTCTTCGCGAATCGGCATGGTAAGCAGATAGGCGACCTCGCTGCCGTGGAACAGCGAGCCGTAGAGGATTACGCCCGATGAGAAGATCAGCATCAGAAACAGGGCGAGGAAGAACATGTTGAAAATAGCATGCACGATCTGCTCGTGAATCCGCAGCGGAAGCGTTCCCTTCATGAAGTGAAAGCCCTCCAGTACCAGGTGGAACAGGCCGAACCACAACAGGATGCTCAGGACGATGACCAGCGCGTAGCGCAGCCGAGATTTGGCAAATCCCTGGGCGAGTTGCGTCCGCAAAATCCTCCACTCCAGACGCAGGAATCCTCGCGATTCGGCTTCCGGTGAAGGCAAACCAACAGGGGGATTGGTGTCCACTGTCATGAGGGAATTTTCTCCGCGGCTGGCAACGGATGCCCGTTCGTCAGCTCGAGGAACAGATGCTCCAACGCCTGGTGCGGTGAGGAAAGTTCCTGCCGCAACTCGGCCAGCGTGCCGAGAAAGTCCAATTGTCCATGGTTCAGGATGCCGATGCGGTCGGCGATTTCCTCGGCCAAGGCCAGGGTGTGCGTCGACATGAGTACGGTCTTGCCGGCCTCGGCTTCGGCCCGCAGTAGATCCTTGACTACGCGAGCACTGCGAGGATCAAGCCCCACCATCGGCTCATCGACCACCAGCACCTGCGGGTCATGTAACAAGGCGATGGCGAACACCAGTCGCTGCCGCATGCCGTGCGAGTAGGTTTCCGTGAGGTTGTCGAGGAAGCCGGCCAGTTCAAAGCGTTCTGCCTCGCGGGCGATGTGATCGCGGGTCGTGGCCCTATCCAGACCGTGCATTTCTCCTGCGAATTCCAGAATTTCGCGGCCGGAAAGCTTCTCGTAAAGGTATTGCTCGTCGGGCACATAGCCCATAAGACGACTGGCTTCTCGCGGCTTGCGCGAACAATCGATGCCACACACCCGTACCTGGCCCGAATCGGGCTGTAGCAGGCCGACCAACATTCGGATCGCCGTGGTCTTGCCGGCACCGTTCGGGCCTAGCAGGGCGAAAAGCTCGCCCCGGGGAATGGTCAGTGCCAGCTCGTTCACTGCCACGGTCCGGCCGTATCGACGAATTACCAGTTCAAACTCGATCATGGTTGCGCTGCGGGTTGGTGCCTCGGGAATTCCTGATGTGCGTCTCGCAACTTGGTTGCATCCTTCTCGGGCATCCGGGTGAACAACAGGCTGTGATCGCCCAGGAGAACTTCCTGCCGTAGGACGGTACCCGCGCGACGGACCCAGAGTCGATTGCGGATGTTTTTGTCGCTGCCGGGGCCTTCGCGGGCATCGGTGCGGTAGACCACCACCCACATGGGTTCCAACTGTCCATTCCACTCCATTCGAGCCTGTTCTTCCACCCTGGCGAAAAGAACTTCGGTCGGCGTTCGTCCTTGAATCATGTCCATGGAATGGCTCGGCAGGGCCAATGGACTGTAGGAAACGATTGTCCAAGACTGGCCCAGGTGCAGACCGCGCAGTTCCATTTCGGGTGCGAAACTGTCGCGAATCTTGCTATCGGGCATTGGCAATTCGATGTTCGGATTGTCGTAATTGCCAACGCGGACGCTAAGCTTGAGCTTGTCTCCCTCCACGTTACCCTCGATTTTTACTAGGCTTGGTCCGCTCTTAGGACGAAATTTTGAGTAGAAGGAGATCAGTTGATTGAGGGCTGAATTCGTGATTAGATTACTCTCCACTTCCATTTCCATGCTTCCGGCAGCGTCGGTGCCGGCACGGGCGATGGCTCGCAGATAAACCGGAAGAAGCTCATTCAAGGGAAGATGGTCGAAATGGACAAGGCTGTGGATTTCGGTAGTATCGGTCGACTGCTGGCAGATTTCGCTCAAGGCCCAGCCTAAACGGTGCTCATTCAAAAAGAGACACCATGCCACGGGGGGGGGGTGCTTGTCGGCATCCGCTGATTCATAAATAGGAGGCTCCCCTGAGAAAAAGGGGGGCATAATTTTACGGATTGCCAGCCAACTCATGGCTGTTAGCCACAAAGCAAGGACGGCAAGCCGATACCAACGAGTCTTCATCGTTATGATCGTGATTAAAAACCTCCACCCAACGGGCGGGTCATGGTTTCTGAACGTCGGGGTTCCGCTGAGAATCCCTGAAATCTGTTCCGCTTGGGCATTGTATACTGTCCGCGGTTGAGATTGTCCCAATCCATACCAGCCCAAAGCGCAAGCGAGGCAACGCTTAGCAACCTCGCTCGCGCTTCGGGCTAGTGTCAGTCTCAACCGCGAGCATTGTAGCATACCCTGACGAGTAAAGAAATCGTGGCCCTCCGCCAAGTTTGTGGTGCGGGCGTCTCGCCTGCCTGGTTCAACTACAACATCTTGGGCAGGCGAGATGCCCGCACCACAATTATCCGTAAACCCGGCGGAGAGCCGAAATCGTTTAATCGCCCTTGTGGCAAACGTCCATTGTGAGGATGATGTGCAGGTCTAGGAAGTTTTGGTCAGCATGGAGGCAAAGTAGTGCAACCCTTACGAAAATCGATTCTAGCGTTGTTTGTTTTGATCCCCGTTTTGGCCGGTTGCCAGAAAGGTGGCGATTCGACCCAGCCCACGACGGCGGTTACCGGGCCTGGCGGTGAGAAGGCCGAAACTCGTACTGCGGCCGAAGCACCGCTGGTGAAGTCCGACCAGGATCCGCAACACCCGATTTACGAGTTTGAAACAAGCCAGGGCAAGTTCACCGTGCGGTTGGATGCCGAGAAAGCTCCGTTGACCGTATATAACTTCCGCAACTATGTGACCCGTGGTCATTATGACCTGACGATTTTCCATCAGGTACTCAAGGGTTCGCTCCAGATCGTGTTGGGGGGCGGTTACACGGCCGATCTCAAGGAGAAGGCCGCGCTGACACCCATTCGAAACGAGGCCCACAACGGTTTGAAGAACCGTCGCGGCTCGATCACCATGGCCCGTCGCGCCAACGATGAAGATAGCGCAACGTGTCAGTTCTTCATCAATATCGCTGACAATGATGCCCTTAATTTCAAATCGCGATCCCCGAATGGCTACGGCTACTGCGCTTTTGGGGAAGTAACCGAAGGCATGGAGGTTATCGACCGGATTGCAACGGCACCCGTTCATGACACCGATAAATTCGTGGGCCTGCCGGTGGAGACCATCGTGATCAAGTCGATTCGTCAGGTCAAATAGTGAAATTGAATCGCTGGCACGTAAATCTTGAGGAGGCTACTGGTCGTTCCCTCCTTTCCAAGAGGGGGCTTGATCTGCACTTCGGATTTTCAGATAGCCTTTAAGGGAAATCGGTTGGGGCTGGTTGACAAATGCCCCCATTTTCTGCGATAATGTGTCTGCTCGTGAAGGTGTCTGCAGGAAAAAGGAGGTAAGCCATACATGTCACATACCACGTATTTTATCCAGGAATGTCCGACTTGTGGGCGACGACTTCGAATTCGAGTTGACTATCTAGGTAAGCGAGTCGCATGCCAGCATTGTCAGGGGGCGTTCGTGGCTACCGAGTCTTCAAACGTGCGGGGCGAACCGGTCGATCAGGGCAGCTCCCTTTTGCGGCGGGCAAATGAGTTGCTCGATTCGGTTGCGCAGAGAAAACTTTCCAGCCGACCTTCGGTGACCAAGTAAAGCTTCAGTGGCTTGGACCGAAATAAGGTTTTCGGTAGGATGGACTTCCAAGTCCGTCTTTGCTTTCGCGGACGGACTTGGAAGTCCATCCTACGCATTTCTCGCACTCTACATCTCTTGGCCCAGGCTCGCCAAATCGCTAAAGAAATTTGGGTAGGTTTTCGACGTACAGCGGGGATCACGGATTACCACCCCAGGCACAACTAGCCCCACCAAGGCCATGCTCATCGCCATGCGATGATCGTCGTAGGTGTCGATGGCGGCACCGTGCAGCGGCTTGGGCGTGATCCGCAATCCGTCGGCACGCTCGTCAATCTCGGCTCCGAATTTGCGAAGTTCCGTGGCCAGTGCCGCGATGCGATCGGTCTCTTTGTGGCGGATGTGTCCTACGTTGCAAATCGTCGTAGGCCCCTCGGCAAACAAGGCTACCGCGCCGAGGGTTTGCACCGTGTCGCTGATGGCGTTCATGTCGACGTCGATACCGCGCAATGGTCTTCCTTGCACGGTGATTTGGGTGTCACCCTCCAGGACCGCGCAGCCCATCTTTCGCAGGCAATCGCAAAAGGCCACGTCGCCCTGAAGGCTATTGCGGGACAGCCCCTCCACGGTGACGTTACCTCCCGCAATGGCCGCGGCAGCGAAGAAATAACTGGCCGCCGAGGCATCGGGTTCGATCGCATAAATGCGACCATGATAGGACTGGGGTGCCGGCACGCGGAGAGGAAAATCGTCGGAAGCCGTCATAACGCCGAAGGCCCGCATCACGGCCAGCGTCATCGTGACATAGGGCTTCGAGACCAGTTCACCGTGGACGGCAAGCACGACATCGCTGGCCGCACACGGGGATGCCAACAGCAAGGCACTGAGGAACTGGCTGGATAGGTTGCCGGCCACTTCCGCCCGACCACCAGGCAGGCCGGCAGCGCGAACTCTGACCGGCGGGCAACCGTTGCCGGTCTCGCTCGTCGCGTCGGCACCCAGTTGTCGCAAGGCATCGAGCAAGTCTTCGATGGGGCGCTCGCGCATCCGCGGCGTGCCATCGAGCCGATAGACGCCGCGGCCGAGCGCGACCATTGCCGTGAGGAAACGGATCGTGGTACCGCTGTTGCCCAGCACCATGTCCGCGGATGCGGCAGGGGGATGGCCATCGCAACCGGTCACGCGGAGGGTCCGTGCGATGCGATCATGATCGACCGGCAGACCAAGTTGCCGGAGGCCCTCGATCATTACCTGAGTGTCGTCGCATTCCAGGGCACCGGTGAGCAACGACTCGCCCTGGGCCAGCGCAGCGCAAACCAAGGCACGGTTGGTAATGCTTTTTGAACCCGGCGGTCGGATATTGGCCCGTAGCGGCCCCGTCGGCTGAATCTCGATGGAATCAATGCGAGACATGCCCTTATGATACCGCAGCCAACTGCGGCCGGCAAGCCAAGCAAGTAATTCAGCAATTCCGGGCCCAATTCGGAGCGAATTCATGGTCGTGGATGACCACGCTCTACTTCACCCCGCAGGCTTTCTGCGCCCGCAACAGCACTTCGGCCGCTTTCTTGCGAGCGGTCGCAGACCCGTCGCCGAGAATCTCGCGGACCCGCTCGGGATGGGCGACCAGTTCCTCGCGTCGCTGCCGGGCTGCCGCAAAGAACTCGACGGCCAGATCGGCCAGGGCTTTTTTCACGTCGCCGTATCCGAAGCCGCCGCGGCGATAGGTCGCCGCGAGCGTCTGACTCTGCTCATCGGACGCAAAGAGCGAGTAGAGTTCAAACAAGTGGTCGCCTTCGGGCGGTTTCGGCTGCTCTGGAAGCCGCGAGTCGGTGACGATCCGCATAATCTGTTTGCGCAGAACCTTGGGATCCTCGAAAACCGCCAGCGTGTTGTCGTAACTCTTCGACATTTTCTGGCCATCGATGCCGGGAACTCGGGCGGAACTGTCGAGAATCTTCTCCTTGGGCAACACGAAGGTCTCGCCGAACTCGTGATTGAAACTGCCGGCCAGGTCACGCGCCACCTCGATATGCTGGACTTGGTCCTCGCCGACGGGCACGATATTGGAGTCGTAGATCAAGATGTCGGCCGCCATGAGCACCGGATAGGTGAATAGCCCGGCGTCGGCGCGAAGCCCACGAGCCTTCTTGTCTTTGTACGAAACGCATCGCTCCAGCAGGCCCATGGGAGTGCCGCTGAGAAGGAGCCAGCAGAGCTGGGTGACCTCGGGCACGTCCGATTGCAGGAACAGCGCGGCCCGATTCGGATCAAGCCCCAGGGCCAATAAATCGAGTGCCGCATCGAGCGTATAGCCTCGCAACTTTGCGGGATTGCGAACGGTTGTCAATGCGTGCAGGTCGGCAATGAAGTAAAAGGCCGTTTCGGGCTTGTCTTGCAGGTCAAGGTACTGGCGGATCGCACCGAAGTAGTTGCCCCAATGGAAACGCCCGGTCGGTTGGATCCCGGAAAGAATACGTGGCATGGCTGAGTAGGAGTTAGGAGTTAGGAGTTAGGGGCTAGGAGTTGGGAGTTGGGGGAGTTGGGAGTTAGGATGTTGGTCACTCGACGATGAGCGTTCCCACGATCTCGCTCACGGATGCGGCACCGAGTTCTCGCAGTGCCGCCGGTAGGGCATCGAGTACTTGGATCGAAGCGGTGGGGTTGTAAAAGTTCGCGGTGCCAATTTGGACGGCCGTGGCCCCCGCAACAAGGAAATCCATGACATCGTCGATTGTGGCGATGCCACCGATGCCAACAATCGGTATTCGCACCGACTGAGCCGCCTGAAAGACGGCCCGTAAAGCGATCGGCTTGATGGCGGGGCCGCTCAGCCCCCCCATCATCCGTCCCAGTTGTGATCGCCGCCGCCGCCAGTTGATGGCCATGCCCAGGCAGGTGTTGATTAGGGCGATGGCATCGCAGCCTCCGGCCTCGGCCGCGCGGGCAATTCGGACGACATCGGTCACGTTGGGCGTGAGTTTGGTGATGATCGGCACACGGCATGCTTTGCGGACGCCGGCCACCACGGCCTCGCACATTGCCGGATCCGTGCCAAAATCGACTCCGCCGCTGACATTGGGACATGAGATATTCAGTTCCAAGGCATCAACGCCCGGCAATCCATCGAGCCTGGCCGCCATATCGACGAATTCCTGTTGGCTCTTGCCCGCGATGCTGACGATGATCTTCGTGCCCAACCCAGCCAGATAGGGCAGCGAATGAGTGATGAACGATTCGATGCCATCGTTATCCAGGCCGATCGAATTGAGCATGCCGCTGCTGGTTTCGTAGGTCCGCGGCGGCGGATTACCGGGGCGAGGATTCTGCGTGATGGTTTTCGGTAGAATGCCGCCTAGGCGGCCAAGGTCCACAAGACCGGCCATCTCCCGCGCATAGCCAAAGGTCCCCGAGGCCACCAAGATAGGGCTGGCTAAGCGTAATCGCCCAAGATTTACGGTAAGATCCACATCGACAAGATTCACGATCAAGTTGGCTTTCGGCAAGACATGGCGGCATGGGGCTGCCGCGCAACCCAAAAGCACCAGTCTAGGGCTTTGGCCGAGAACTGTCAATTTGCCTGCGATTAGATCAAACCGCCGTGGGTTCGGAAGGGAGTCATGTGGTCCGGCTGATCGAGCAACCAGAACCGCTCCCATTCGTCCTGTAAGAGACGAAGGTTCTCGGACACGTAAATCGCTTGCTGCGCACGGCGATTCGGATCACCCGAGAAAAGGGGGATAGCACACCCGCTGGTCAGGGACATCAGCCAACCCAAGGTCAGCGTCAAAATCAATTTCCGCATCGGACGAATCCTTCGTACAAGGGAACGAAAATCAAGTCGGGAAAACTTTCTTGGCTCTCCGCCAAGTTTGTGGTGCGGGCGTCTCGCCTGCCTAGTTCAACCACAACATCTTGGGCAGGCGGGACGCCCGCACCACAATTATCCGCAAACCCGGCGGAGAGCCACTTTTTTCAAACCTACCAAGAACGCCATCAGGCTAGGGGTCGTAACTTTTTGAGGCCGCGTTTTTTTGCTAACCTACCGTCTTCTGCTGCTGCCTTCGCCCGAGCTGCTGCCTGGTGTTCCGGCTCCTGGACACGCTGCTCCATCACTTTGCCCGGCTTGAAGGTGACGACATGCTTCTCGGGAACAAAGACTTTATCACCCGTTCGTGGGTTTCGGGCCTTTCGCGGTGCCCGTCGTTTGACTTCAAACACGCCAAAATTACGCAGTTCAATGCGGCCCCCCTCTACTAGGGTTTCAACGATCACGTTAAAGGTCTTCTGCACAATTTCCTTAGTCTGAAACTGAGTCAGTCCAATTTCCTCGGAAATGGTGCGAACAATCTCCTTCTTGGTCACGGCTCGAATCTCCTGTAATCGGGAACGAAAGTTCTTATCGGCCTCCTAATCGGATAACTTGAGCTAATCGCTAGAACCGGAATAATCGAAAGAGATCTACACCGGCATAATGTTCCGCTGCTCCTCGATCTTCTCCAGAACAACCAGCTTACCACGATTGCAGCCGGGACAACGCTCTGCGGCCTGCTCCCACGCTCCAGGACTGGAAAGATTCGAGTTCCAGAAGGGCCAAGTCCAGCACTGACGCGGCCGTGCCTCATAGACCTGGCAGGTTAGGCTCTCGCGGTGGAAGAAAATGCAGTCGCCGTTGGGAAACTCAGCCAAGCTCTTGCGGATTCCAACTTGCCGCACGTACCGTTTTTTGAACTCCTCGACATCCAGTTTCAGCACCGCAGCCAATGCCGCGATTTCCTCTTTGTTGATCCAGACATAGCCCGGTGCCCCCGTGCAGCAACTACCGCATTGCGTGCATTGGAATTGAAGACCGGCGTGATACCAAGGTGTTGTCAACATAGCAATTAATTAACAATCAACTCCTCCCCCGGTGTGGTCAGCAGCGATGCCACGTCGGGCATCAGGCCGTAAGCCAAGGCAAGAAGTTTAATGGGGTGAATGGTTCGTTTCGTAGTACCTTGCTCCATCTGAATTCGGCAGGAACTGCATTCCGTCGAGCCGGCTTGAATGGCAGGATTCCTCAGCTTGGAAATCAGTCCCCAACCAGCCCGCAGGCTGCTGCGGTAGTTGCGGTGCAACATGCCAAACGTGCCCGCCATGCCGGAACATCCCTGCTCGATGTGGTGCAAACGCAAACCGGGGATCAGTCCCAGCAGGTTTTCTCCCGGAGTGCCGACATTCAACGCCCGCAGGTGGCACGGAGTGTGGTAACCCACACTGGCATGAACCGGCTTGAAGTCGAGCTGTAACTTGCCCGTAAGGTGCATTTTCCAAAGGTAGCTACATGCTTCGCTGGTGTTGGCCGCCACCAGGCGTGAGTCCTCGTCGTCGATCAGATGAAGATATTCGTACGTCAGGCAGAGCGCAGCAGCGGGTTCCGTGGCGAGAATGTAGTAGCCTTGCCGCACGGACTCGGCCAACAGGGCGATATTGTGCTTGGCAATTTTTCGTGCATGGTCAAGCGCGCCGCTGGCGACCGAGGCCATGCCCGAAGACCACTGATCCGCCGGAACGTAAACGCCGATGCCGTTGTGTTTTAGTACGCTTACGAGTGCTTCCCCCAATTGCGGGTCGTGGAAGTTGGCGAACGTATCGACAAAATAGAGGATTCGGTGCGTACTGCGGCGATTCTGTCGTGTCAGCCTGCGGCGTGCAGCCCGGCGGAGAAAGGGGCGCGAGGTGACGCGAGGCAACTTGCGTCCTTGGGCAATTCCCAGTGTCTTTTCGATGAGCCAGCGCATCGGCCGGTTGCCGAGTGCCCAATTCGTCAGCGGAGCGACCAAGTGACCGATCGATGCCAGGAGATCCAAATGCGTCATGATCCAGTCGGCAAAGCGCAGGCCGTTGGTGCGCAGGTAGGCGGTTTTGGCTTCCATCATCAGCTTGGGAATATCGACGCCGGCGGGACATTCCAAACGGCAACTGTGGCAGTGAACACACAGGTCGGCTACCTCCTTGAAGGCATCGGTCGCCAAGCGGCTCAAATCGATGCTGCGATTGAGAATACCACGGATCAAGTTTGCCTTGGCTCGCGGCGAGGCCTCTTCGGTGGGCAGAAAACGGAAGATGGGGCACATCCGCACCTGGGGCGATTGCGAACGGCACTCGCCACAGCGGTTGCACGAAGCCGTGGCGTCCGCCACGCGCTGCGGGTCCCAGTTGACCTGCAATTCCACCAAGTCGCGAAGGACCGGCTTTTCTGGTTCCGGAACCGGCAGGTCACCTTCAATCTGCGGCTGCCGAAGTGGCGGACGCAAATTGCGCGTCATCAGGTCGGGATCATCGCTGATGATCTTCCCTGGATTAAGTACATTTTCGGGATCGAATATCTGCTTGACCTGCCGCAAAACTTCATAGAGTGGCCCTGCCTGTCGCTGCAAAAACTGAGTGCGGCTAAGTCCATAAGCGTGTTCGCCGCCAATCGTGCCGCCGACACGAAACACTTCTTCGTAAAGTTCTTCCGCCATCAGCCGCATCCGCTGCACGTCGTTGGGATCGTCCAAATCGAGAAACGGTTGGATATGCAACTGCCCATGGCCGGCGTGACAAAGCAGGGATGCCGTCACTTGCCGGTGTTTGAGTACGTTCTGTGTTCGCACCAAGAAGTCGGGAAGAACCTCCGGAGGGACGGAAACGTCCTCGACCACGGGCACCGGGCGGCTGGAGCCTTTGAGTCGATACAGAAGAGGCATGGCCCGATTCGGCAAGTTCAAGAACAATTCGGTCTCTGCCTGGTCGAACGCCTGGCGGCTGCCAAAGGCCAGTCGGGCCTGCTGCTGCACGTCATCGATCAAACCTCGCATCTGGTCTCGCATTTCCTGCGGTTCATCGCCTTCAAACTCGACCAGCATGGCCGCTTCGGCTTCGGCGGGAATCAGCAGATCGAAGCGAACTTCACTCTCCCGCACCAAGCTCAAATGGCGACGATCCATCAAATCACAAGCGGCCGGACGCCACGGCAAGATCAGAGGCACCGATCGTGCCGCCTTGTCCAGGCTTTCATACAGCAGCAAGACCACGCCGCGATGCTGCGGCAGGGTCTGGGTGGCCAGCGTGGCCTCGGTGATCAGGCCCAAGGTGCCCTCGGAGCCAACCATCACGCCGGCCAGATCGAGGGTGTTCTCACCGACAACATCGGCCAAGTTGTACCCACAGCGATTCAGCGGGCTTTTCGGCTGCTGGCTGCGAATAACGTCGGTCGAGGCGGCCAGGATTGCGGAAAGGCGGTTGATGAGTTCCCGCTTGTGAGGATTACTGTCGATGCTGGCCCCGGAAACGACCGGCTCGCGGCCGAATTCCATCACCTGCCCATCGGCCAGCACCACCTGCAAGCTCTCGACATGCCGCCGCACGGAGCCATATTTCAACCATCGCGATCCCGAGGCATCAATGGCGATCATGCTGCCCATCGTGGTAACTGCCGTATTGGCCGGATCAGGCCCGAAGATACGACCTCGCGGTCGCAGATGGGCGTTGAGCCGCTCGTGGACGATTCCCGCTTGCACGCGAACCGATTCCTGCTCGATGCGTATGACCCGCCGCAGATACTTCGAGAAGTCGACCACCAACCCCGGCCCAAGCGATTCGCCGGCCATGCCGCTGCCGGCACCTCGGGCGTGCAACGAAATGCGTTTTTCGGCCGCATACTGCACGCAAGCGGCAACATCGGCAGTCGATCGCGGACGCACGACACCCAGCGGCCGGATTTCATAGATACTTCCGTCGCTGGCAAAGAGCTGGCAGAAAAGGTCATCGCACCGCACGTCGCCTGAAATCAACCCGCGAAGGTCTTCCTGAATTCTCTCGCGCTGGTGATCGAGTTCGTGCATGGATGACGGGAAAAGGAAAACGCCCTCCCTCTTTCGGGAGATGGGCAGGGGGCGAGGGTTTTTTAATTAAATTGCAGGAAATTTGATTTCGTCCCACAGGACTCAGTGTACCATAAGGAAGTGGTGAATCCAAGGAGCGAGCGTAACCTTGCTTGCGGTTCTCGATAGGGACCAGCCTTTACATTTGTGACCTATACTTACAAGAGGCTTCAACCTTGCTAGGAATACATTAATTCCAACTCTTGTTCAGAAGTCAAGCCAATAAAAACATTTGTCCATGGAGGTCGTTTATGTTTTTCTCAAAGGCCCGCAACAAACAGTTGGAAGTACAAAGGTTCCTGGCCCGGCTGGCGGACCAAGGGGCCATGGATAGGGTCAGGAAACTTGAGGAGCATCGTGATGAGCACCGGTCTGCTCTGAGCGCCGGTGTGTGGGTCATTCCAATCGATGGAACGGCCGCCTTGATTGCCGATGCGCTCGTCGCCCTAGCCGTGGATGTAAGTTCAAAGGGTCTTGCGGTCATTACCAATCGCTCCATCTCGACATTAGAAGTTCTGATTTGGTTTTCAGGCATATCCGAGGCAAAGTTCCTGCGGGCCACGGTCCTAAACTGCGAGGAACAGGGGTTGGGATGGATTCGGATTGGCATGGCAGTCACCGAAATAGTGGAGAAGGAGCAGTATCCCCACTTGCGAGAGATGAACCGATTGGTAAATTCCTGACGCTTCAGTGTCAACTTGGCGAATAGGGCGTCATGGTCCCGGCACGGATACGGCCTGGACCTCGCGGTCCAAGGTGATCGTTGCGGTGATCGGATGGCCAGGCATCACGTAGTTCATCATCCAACTGTTGCCGGCCGGATCGACCGAGATCGTGACCGTCGCCCTCGTGCTGGAATAGGTCAGCGCGCCACCGTTGCCATCGGTGATGATAGGCGTGCCTGGATTGACTAGGGAACCGGCCGAGAGAACCTTGGTGATCTGGGCTTGCACGGTTGCCGTGGTGGCGTCCAAGGTTGCTGCGGTGCGAGCCCCTTCAAAGGCTGCCTGTCGTACCACGTGCTGGATCTGCAATACACGCGAAAACTCAATCATCGCGAACATGAACAGGAACAGAAGGGACACGCACATGGCGAATTCGACGAGTGCCACGCCCCGCCGCTTTTGCCTGGCAGATCGCCGCAACGAACCCATGCCGAAAGCCCTCCTTTTTTCAGGAGTTTTTTCGGGAGTTGTTCCAGAACTTGTTTTAAATACCTGTTGCAACATGGTAGTTCTGCCAAAAATACGCTTTTGAGGCAAGTTATCAATCGGTAAGCACTGCCGGCAGACTATCGGCGATGGTCTGAAATGCCTGCTGCAAGGTAGCGGCTGTTGGAGCGTTGAAAAACATGCCGTTGCCCGCCGTGGCGGCACTTTGCATCGAAGTCTGCACGGTCCCCGAGGCAGCCTGCCCGCCGAACGTGATGACGTGCGTCATAATTTGCGAGTTTTGGCGAAGGTTCTGAACAACGGCCGGAATGTTCGTGTTGCCGGAGGTCGGCACGCCGTCAGTGAGGAGAATGATCGTTCGGTCAGCTACGATTCGCGACCTAGCCCCGGTCAACTCGGTCTGGCCCGTGGTCAGACCGGCCTCGATGTTGGTGTCGCCCAGCAGAACTTTCTGGTTCCATGCGGTCATCACGGGGGTGATCGGATCCAAAATCGAAGTGAGCGACGTAAGCGGCACGTCCAGCGAAGACTTCACCGAGGTGTAGCTGCCGAAGGTATAGTCCTCGGAATAGGTTACCAAAGCCACGTGAACGTCCAGATTACGGGCCTGCAACGTGGATACGAAGGAAGTAACGGCATCGCTAAGGGCCTTCCAGCGGCTCGCGGTGGTGCTGGGTGGCGTAAAATAGCATTGCAGCATCGAGGCTTGGCTGCTACGGTCGGACGGATAAACGAACTCGCTGCTGCTGAGGTCGAAGGCCATTGAGGCCGAGCGATCGAGCACCAGTACAATGTCGTGACTGATCCGTGTGGCCACGGAAGTCTGCGACGTGGTGAAATTGCTCAAAGGAAGAAACGCCGCTAACAGCAACGGCGGATTGACCGTCCCCGTCACCTGGACGCCATTGCTGGGCGTTCCACCCGAGGTAAACACATAAATGCCGCTACCGTTCTTGGTCGAATTACCAAACACGATGTTGGCATCCGAGAAGGTCACCGACTGGTTGGCCACGAGATTATTGGCCGACACGGTACGGGCGAAGGTGCGGGAATCCGACTGCGCTTGCGAAGCCCCGGACGGCCATGTCCCGTAGCGCACCAAGGCCGCCTTGGCCGCCGAGTCGCAGGAGACGCGAAGCTGGCCGCGTGTCAGTTCCATGTAGGCTAAGTTGATGCTAAACCCGGCCATGACGATGAGCATGGGAAGCGAAACGGCAACCATGGGCGCGATCGCGCCGCGGCGAAAACGATGCCCATGAGGAACCTGGTTATGTGGGACGGCCATGGGACTTTTCCTCGCTATTCCATGACGAGCGTGGCCTTCGCGGTCACGCTCATCGATCCGCTCATGACGAGCGCGGTGATGTAATTTTGGCTCAAGGGAGCGACTACGGAAACGGTGACCAAATCCTGCGGAACCGCGACCGAGAGATCCTTGGATTGCGATGTGCTGTAATCGAGAACCTGCAGGCTGACCGTCCCGCCGGTCACGCCAAGCTGCGACAACAAGCTAGTGCAGCGGTTGGTGACGTCGGCCGTCGCGGCTCCCGCGTTACTTGCCGTCGTCGGACGAGTTGCCGTCCGCGCCCCCTCGTAGGCCACCGAGTTCATTCGCGTGCGGACATAGATCAGGTTGCATGTTTCCATCGCACCCATGATCAGGGTAATCAGGAAAGGGAGGCACAAAGCGAATTCCACGGCCGCCGCGCCGCGGCGTTTCGGTCGGCCTGAGCGGCGACTAGCTGAAATTCTCGGTGGGCAATATCGTTTCATGGTTTGGGTTCTCAACGCTCAGGATGTCTCGGCTTGGTGCTAGGAACCAAGCCGAGTGGCGGCAGCATCAGGATTTATTACTTCGGTAGGTTACCGCTGTTGGCATCGCGAAAAACTTTGGCATTGGCTGGCCCTACGTCGATCACGATGACAACGTCGTTGAAATCCCCGTCGCCACCCTGGTAGGTGTCTTCAAAGCTGACGATCATGTATTGGCTGTTATCAGGGAAGAAGGCCACGGCGTGCTGCACGCCGTCGGGGTTGGCGTTCGGATCGTTGTAGTACGTGTACTGCGGAGTGCTGCCGCTGGAGTTGAGATTCGGCATGAATACCAGGGCCAACTGCTGGCCAGCCTTCACGGTTGGCAGTTGCACGAAATCGCCGCTCAGAAGAGGCACCGCTGTCGTCCGCTTGCCATTGGTCTGCTTGGTAGTGCAATTATTTGAATAGCAGGAATTCGTGGTGGGAAACACCAGGTAGTTGGTACCCGACGGTGCCTGGCCGTTCGGTAGGATCGCGTTGCCGATCGTCGCGCCCAAGGCACTGGTATACCAGCCGCCGTCCATGAAGAAGTAGATTCGCGGCGCGTAGTCGCTGAAGAAATAAAGCCGCTGAGGGTCCAACTTGCTCTGGCTGGCCGAAACGTATCGCATCCCTTCCGTAAGGCTTCGGGTGACCATTTGCAGGAAGGTCGCCCGATGGCTCTCAAAATCCTTCGCCAGGGCGTCGCAGTTCGCCGTCTGCACTTTGTCGTAAATCGGCCATCCCATGGGACGGTAGGCCGACTGCACGGGCGAGTACGTTGCGCCAAAGGCGGTGAAGGCAAGCGAACTCACCAGTCCAAGGACCATAAAAAAACCAAGACGTTGAATCTTCATCATTTACCCTTTCTTAAAAAGACAAAAAGTGGCCAGGAAAATTGGGTCGAGCCTAACGAAAAGGCCGAGAAAAGTGAACCGTCAATTGAAGACTAGCTTACTGGACGAGATAGTCAAGTGGAGAAAATTGAAATCAGGACACCGGCCCCATCTTCCTGTCTTTTCCGCAATTGACCGCTATTTTTGAAGACCGAAAAATTAAAGGAGAGGGCCAAAGGCCCGCATGATACCAGCCCAGGGCAACGCCCTCGTTGTTACACACATCGTTTGGACCCCATCCGGCTTGCCGGATGGTGAACAAGGTTGGATGGCTAAAATGGAGAACAAAGACCAACACGACCCCATCCACCTTGGTGGATGGTGAAGGAGGTTGTTTGGCTACATCGCGGACCTGGGCTAGCTGGATAACCTGATTCACCATCCAGCAAGCTGGATGGGGTCTAGGTTAGATCGCTTTCGTTGCTAGCTGACCAACCTTCTTCACCATCCAGCAAGCTGGATGGGGTCGCTCAAGGACTTGTGTGTAACAACGAGGGGTTGCCCTGGGCTGGTATGAAACCGGGCCTTTGGCCCTCCCAAAGGACATGGGGCAGAGCGTCAGTAGTCAGTAGGTTGGTTTTAAGAAAGCCCTCAGCGGCGGTCTCCGTAGATCAAGGTCATCAGTTCGGCGCGCGTTGATGATCCTGTGCGGAAGTGTCCCTTCATGGCCGAGGTGATGCAGAGTGCCCCGGGCTTCCGCACACCGCGAATGGTCATGCAGGTATGTTCCGCCTCAATGATCACGGCCACGCCTTTGACCTTAAGCTCTTCGACCAGCAGGTTGGCAATCTGCTCGGTCATGCGTTCCTGAACCTGGGGCCGCCGCGCGACTTCCTCGACCACCCGGGCCAGTTTGCTCAGGCCAATGATTCGCGGCCCGGGAAGGTAGGCAACGTGAGCCTTGCCCAAAAAAGGTAACATGTGGTGTTCGCACATGCTCTGGAAGCTGATATCCCTCACCAGAACCACTTCATCATAGCGCTCCGTGAAAAACTTCTTCAGATGCCGGCGGGGATCAAGGTGCAAGCCGGCAAATAGCTCGGCATACATCCTCGCGACCCGGGCAGGTGTTTCACGAAGCCCCTCGCGATCCGGATCTTCACCGACGGCCAGCAGGATCTCGCGGACCGCACGTTCGATCCGGGCGTGATCGATCTTGCCCGTAACGGTAGTGAGCTTGGAATGATCCTGAACAACTTCGGTTTCTTCGTCGTCATTCTCGCCCGGCAGAGTGCCGATCATCTCGTCTTGCGGTTTATCGAAGGTCGTCATGAGTCGGAAGTTCCGAAGGAAATAAAGGACTTTAGAAGAACTTATCTTAGCGCGATGCGTTCCCGCAGTCAAGGCATGAGGGCAAAACAGCATGGGGGCAGAACCATGGGGGCAGAACCATGGGAGTAAACCTAATTCATGCTGAATCGAGGAAGAAAAGCCTCCGCTGCGCCGTTTTGCGGCGTGGGCTTCTTGGCAATTGATTCGAGATGCTCCAGGAGCATCTGCGCACGGCGGTGAACATTCACCTCGGCCAAGAGCGTTTCCTTGTGGCCGATTGCGATTTCCAGCATGAAACTGATCACGTCGGTAAGTACCCCCAGCGATAGGTCGGTCGCCAAAAGTTGATCCATCTGCTCCTGGGCCTCGGGCAGCAACGGCAGCGCGCGGACAAAGGCGTCGCGGAGTCTCTGCTGCAAGACGCGGCCAGTCGGCCCGGGACAAACCGGATAACAGTCTTCGCAAAGGGTAACTTCCGCTTCACGGTAAAGCTTTTGGGACTCGATCTCCCGCACCAGTCGCACCCTCTGTAGCCCCAAGAGGAGTACATTGTAGGTTCCATCCTCCAGGCAGTGATAGGTAGCCACGCGGCTGAGACAAGCTACCGGACAGAGTGGCGGCCTCCCCTCATAGTCGCTTTCCCAGCCGGGGGTTAACAAGGCCATGGCGACGAGCCGATCCGTGGCCAGGGTGTCTTCCAGCAGGCAGCGATAGCGAGGCTCGAAAATGTGCAGCGGCTGCATCACATGGGGAAAAAGCACGAGATTAGGCAGCGGAAACAGCCGCACTTTCCCCAAAAAGTTCTGGGCGGTAAACGGCGATCCCTCAAAGCTCGACATAATCGCTGGCTCGAATCAGCAAGTGAAGTGAGGCTCCACCCCAAAAAATGAAAACCGAGGCCGCGATTGGGACGCACGCCGACGGTTCTTGGATGGGCTATGGAATTATAGGTCACCTTGCCACCAAAGGCCAACACAAAGGCCAACCCCCTTGACGGACTGAGTGGCTGCATAGCAGAATCGAGATGCGGACGGAAGTGGCAGCCACGATGTCCAGGGCCTTTTCCCGACCGCCTCCCCCCCGTCTCCGCGGATAACCAATTCATGGCCGGACCAGCACGAATCAGCAAGATCAAGATGGGTGCCAAGACCGATACTGTCAAAAAATCTGCGGCCGAAATCGTCCGCTTGCTCCGCCGTCACTACCCCGACGCTACCTGTTCGCTGGACTTCCACTCGCCGTTGGAACTGCTCGTAGCGACAATCCTCTCCGCCCAATGTACGGACGAGCGGGTGAATATCGTCACCAAGGAGCTGTTTTGCAAGTATCGATCGGCCGCCGACTATGCCCAATCCTCCATCATCGACTTGGAAAAAGATGTCCATAGCACCGGATTCTATCGCAACAAGGCCAAGAGCATACAGAACTCCTGCCGACTGCTGGTCCAGCAGTACGACGGCCAGGTGCCGCAGAACATCGATCAACTGGTCGAATTGCCGGGCATCGGCCGGAAAACGGCCAATGTAATCCTCGGCACCGCGTTTGGCATTGCTTCGGGCGTCGCGGTGGACACTCACGTAACACGTCTCAGCCATCGCCTGGGGCTTTCACAGCAGAAATTCGCCGAGAAAATCGAGAAGGATCTCATGGCGGTCCTTCCCAGTAAGGAATGGGTCGCATTCAGTCACCGCATGATCCAGCACGGCAGGAAGATTTGTAGGGCACGGAAGCCCAAGTGCGATGTTTGCCCCTTCAGTAAAATTTGCCCCAAAGTGGGCATCGAGCAGTTGCAGAGTCTACCGTCCCTTTAATCTTCTACCACGACATCTGCGGCACGTTTACGGAGTACGCCAGCGACAAATATCAGAACAACAACGACATCCAGCCTAGCCTTCTGTTCATGGAACTATCGCCCGCCGGCAAAGATCCGCAGCGGACGCTGGGGTTCGGGTTCGATCGGCCGTGAGGATTCCGGCACCGATTGCCTTCTGGTAAAATAGGCAATTTGCGTGCGATTTGACCAAAAGAAGTAACCATTCCGACTTGCGTTCGCGATATTTCCCAATTTATCGAGGCGGTTCCATTTCGCAACGCGGCGGGAACAGGTATACTTTTAGTCGTCCCCCCGTTGGAATTCTGTCTTGAACCTGGGGGTTTGTGAAAACTGTCCGTGCCTTTGCCGAGTAATCGGGTTTTTTTGAGGAGAGAAAGTCTATGGCCTCGCTTCCGTCCTATGTCGCTAACGCTCAACCGGTTCCCAAAGATCAACGCGTGCCGTGGTTCAAGACCACGGCACAAACCTATGCGGGAATCATGCTCTGGTTCGTGTTTTGGGAAAGCGTGCCGACTGCCGCCTCGACACCTGGGGGTTTATTGGGCCAGGGGATTGGCCCAGCGATTCTTGGTGTAGTTATCGCAGCCTTGCTCTGCCATTTCCTCTTCTTCATTGCGCCGGGAATGCTGGGAATGAAAACGGGTCTGCCGCTGGCCGTCGTAGGCACGTCTACCTATGGCGTACAGGGCGGATTTCTCATGCCTGGTTTCTTCATGGGCGTCTTGCAGTTTGGCTGGCTGGCGGTCAACGCGTTTTTCTCCTCCAAGCTTCTCGCCGGGTTTTTCGATTATCCAGCAATGTCGCCCCAGCATCTGGCCATCGGCGCGATTTTTGTGATCGCCGCGGTACTCGTGGGCTTGAAAGGAATTAACTATGTTGCGAAGACTGCTACTTACCTGCCGTTGATTCCGCTGGTAATCCTGCTGATCCTCCTGGCCAAGACCGTGTCGGGACTCGGCGCGTTTGAACCTAAGATGGTGACCGCTGGTGCCAGTGTGCCTGGAAGCATGGACCTCATGCTCTTGGCAATCACCGGTATCGTTGGCTTTTTTGCGACAGCGGGTGCGGCAGGCGTAGATATCGCTTCAAGCAATCGCAACGCCAAAGATGTTCAAATCGGCGGTCTGACCGGCGTGGCCGGAGCAACGATCCTTACCGGGTGCCTTGCCCTTCTGATCGTAGCCGGTGCCTATGGGTCCGGCCTGATGACGGGCAAACCCGTGGAACTGAATCCAACCAAACTCATGAGTACGATCATGGGCGAAGGAACGGCAAAAATCTTCTGGCTGTTGCTCGCGATCGCCGCATTTCCGCCCGCCTGTTTCAGTTCGCTGATCGCGGCCGCCAGCTTCAAAAATACGCTACCGAAGGTCAATCCCTTCATCTCGTGCGGCATCGGTGCAGCAGCCTCGATCGCGCTGGTGTTCTCCGGCAAGGCTGGTGATGCGGCCGGCGTGTTCGGCATTATCGGGGCGTCATTCGGGCCAATCTGCGGTGCCATGACGGCCGATTACTTGCTGGCTGGACGCAAGTGGGCTGGGCCACGGGCTGGATTCAACCCTGCCGGCTGGATCTCGTGGGCCGTCGGATTTATCGTCGGCGCATGGAACAGTCTCTTCGCCGGCCTTTTCCACGTTGACTTCCAAATGCCCTGCCCGCCCGTGGCGGCGTACATCGTCGGCTTCGTGCTCTACATCATCCTGGCCAAGGTCGGAATGGAGAGCCAGAAGCTTGGACATCCCGCGGTGAAGACGTAATAGATGGAGCATTGCGAGTATGAGTAGCAACCCCTCACCAGCACCGACCAACCGGGAACCAGCGAACGAAGAGCGGACCGAGCGGTCAATGGGCCGGGGAGCCAGGCTGCGACCGAGCGGCGGATATCGGCAGTTGCGCAGTTTCCAGGTGGCCACGATCATCTACGACGCTACGGTTGCCTTCTGCGAGCGGTTTGTTGACAAGCGGTCTCGTACAGTTGACCAGATGGTACAGGCGGCACGTAGTGGCCGGCAGAATATCGCCGAGGGGAGCCGGGCTTCGGCAACTTCAAGCCAGACCGAACTGCGGCTGGTCAATGTGGCCCGCGCGAGCCTGGACGAGTTGCTCTTGGATTACGAGGACTTTCTCCGTCAGCGTCGCTTGCCGCTCTGGGGGAAAGACACGCCTGCCGCGCGGAAAGTGCGAGAACTGGGGCGCGGTACTCAGCCAATGGATCGGACGGATCCGTCCGATCCGTCCGATGTCTTTGGCCTTTACGCGCCTTGGCTGAACCACGCTGACTCGGCTTGTGTTGCCAACACGCTGATCTGCTTGATCCACCAGGCGAACTACCTGCTGGACCAACAGATCGGCGCGTTGGAACGCAACTTCATTCACGAAGGCGGCTATAGTGAACGACTTGCAGCAGCCAGGATTGCGGATCGGCAACACCGAAGCGATCAGGCGGAACCGCCAGACCGGCACAACCCACGACTTCCTTGCTGCCCATTGTGCGGCAAACTGATGGTGCTGCGAACGGCGAGGCAGGGCAAGCGGGCCGGCTCGCAGTTCTTGGGTTGCACGGGCTATCCGGACTGCAAAGGTACTCGGCCGGTGGAATGCAGTGATGATCGGACCGATCTGTCGGATCGGTCGGATGAAAAAAGGAGCAGCCAGTGAGTGAGTGATAACGGGAAGAAGAAGCACCCTCCGGCTTTTTCCTACCGGTACTTCTGATACGCGGCTACAGCCAGAGTGTCGCATCGTTCGTTTTCGACGTGACCTTGATGCCCGCGAACGTGCGTGAAGCGAACTTGATGCTTGGCGAGCAGTTCGTCCATCTGTCGCCAAAGTTCTTCGTTTTTGATCGGCTTGAATTGGCCGCCCTCGCGGCGTCGCCAGCCGTTGAGCTTCCACTTGGGCATCCATTCGGTAAACCCCTTGCCGACGTAGATGCTGTCGCTGACGATTTCCAGGCGTGTGGGGCACTTCAGTGCCTCTAGGCCCCGGATCACGGCCGTCATTTCCATGCGGTTGTTGGTCGTCTCGCGTTCCCCGCCGGACGATTCAAGCTCCTTGCCCGTGGCTGGATGGCGGAGAATGAACGCCCAGCCACCCGGCCCAGGGTTTCCACTGCAAGCCCCGTCGGTGAAGAGTTGCACTTCAGGCGTATCGTTGGCAGGAATGTCCGTCATG
Source organism: Planctomycetota bacterium (assembly GCA_037147235.1). Lineage (GTDB taxonomy): Bacteria > Planctomycetota > Planctomycetia > Pirellulales > Thermoguttaceae > JANXQG01. The sequence continues at coordinate 29,888 of JBAWVO010000036.1, forward strand.
GTTGATTAGTCTCACTCAAACCGCGATTGTGCAAATTGGTCGATACCTTCTCCGGTCGGCGCATCGGCTCGCGCGGGTTCGCTGAGCATCCAGGGAACACGAACCGTAAACGTGCTTCCTTTGCCCAACTCGCTGGCGACCGAAATCTCACCGTCCAAGAGTTTACACAATTCCTTGACGATGGAAAGCCCCAGCCCGCTACCGGAGTATTCGCGGGCCATGGCATCGCCACTAGGCGCGCCCACGCGTCCCTGGCGGAACTTCTCGAAAATCACCTGCTGATCTTCCTCCGCAATTCCTACGCCCGTATCCGTAACTCGCATCACGAGGTAATCCTCTTCGTCGCGCCCGGCGGTGACAGAGACCCGCCCGCCCTCCGGCGTGAACTTAATGGCGTTGGAAAGCAGGTTGGTGAGGATCTGCTGCACTCGGGCCTGGTCCTGGCGCATGGGCGGCAGGTCGGGTTCGATACTGGTTTCTAGGTCGATGTTCTTCTTCTCGGCCAGCGGCCGTGCCATGTCGGCCTGTGCGTCGATGATCTGCTGCACGCGAAAATCGGTGAGACGGATCTCCATCTTACCGCTTTCCACCTTTGCCAGGTCGAGGATGTCGTTGATCATTTCCAGCAAAGTCCTGCCCGACTTCTGAATGTTCTGCACGTAGCGTTTCTGCTTGTCGTCCAGCGCGTGGATGCCGGCCAGGACTTCGCTGAAGCCCAGAATGCTGTTCAGCGGCGTGCGGAGTTCGTGGCTCATCGTGGCCAAAAAGTCGCTCTTGACCCTATTCATCTCGTACAGCCGCATGTTCATCTGCGCCATTTCGTCAACCTTGCCGTCGAGATTCACGTTGGCCTGCCGCAGTTCCTCTTGAATGGTGATCAGCGTCCGCAACATGCGGTTGAAAGCCGTAGAAAGTTCCTCGAACTCGTCGCCGGTATGGATCTCGGCCCGCAAGGCAGTATTACCGCGAGTCACCGCGTCGCTTACGTCGCGCAAGTGCCGCAGGGGTTTGACGATCACGTAGCGCACGATGGCATACGAGGTCAGCATGCCGAGAAAGACGGTGCCGATCGCATAGGTCCAAAGGATGGCCGAGTTGGTATTGAGCTTTTCCTGCGTTTCACGCACGGAAATGGTCACCTTGGCGATCGCCATCACGTCGTCCTGCTGAAGCGCGGGCGTACCAGGCGACGAGGCGCCGCCGGCCAACGAAACGCCGGCCGAACCCGTGGCGTCAATGCCCGAGCCACCGGGAGGCGGGGCATGGCACATCGTCAAGCAGGATTCCTGTGCGCGGATCGGCTCGAAGTAGCGATACTCGCGATTGTCGATCAATTCCTTGCATTCGGCCCTCTTGGGCTCGTCCGGCTTGGAAGACTTGGGCGAATCGCCAAGGAACTTCTTGCAGATTTCATCTTCATCTTGGTCGCGCGGGCCGCCCACTCCGGGATGATCGTGCGACCAGATCCACTCGACCTTTCCCGAGTGTTTGCTGAATTTCTCCTTGTTCCATTCGATCCATTGCCGTTCGCTATTGACCTCCGCTTCGGAGGGGGCAATGAAACCGGGGCGAGTCAATTTGGTTTTGTAAGCCCCGAGATGCGTCGCCAGCACATGTTCCTGAAGCACCAACTGGGCCGTATTGCGGTTCTGATCATAGACCAGCTTCGCGGTATTTGAGCCATACCACCAAAACGCCGTCGCGATGATCACCAACAGGCCGACGCCGAACAGAAACAGCAGTTTCAGTTCTAGCTTGGTCTCGCCGAAGATGTGTTTGAGAGAGTTGTGGGCCATGGAGGTTCATTGTACGTGGGAGGCTATCACTACGGAAGACAAAATCTGTCGGGAGCCGAATGTGCTGTTCGTAAACCCCAAGGTTGCGAAAGGCACCAAGAGGGCTGGCACCCCTCTGTTGGTGTGGCCCGTTGACAGTTTGCCCTCGAACCGTTAAAAATGAAGAGTCTACGCTCAAAATACCCCGGCAAGTCCATGGCCAAAGCAACCGCTAGCAAAAAAAAGCAGACTGCCGGGACCGAGTGCGCCGTCGCCCAGGCCAATGCCGCGCAAATTGCTGAAATTGATCGCCAAATTGCCCTCCTGATCCAACAACGGGCCAAAGTGCTGAAAGCTGCCGCATCGCCCGGGGTCGCCTCGGACTGCGCTGCGGGTTTTGATGACTTGGCACTGTCCAAAATCGTGGAAGATACGGCTGGTCCACTACCGAAAACAACCGTTCTGGCCGTCTTTCGTGAGCTTATGAGCGGCTGCCGTGCCTTGGTGCGGCCACTAAGAATCGCGTGCCTAGGACCACTTTATAGCTACAGCCATCTGGCGGCCATGCATCGATTCGGCCGGTCGGTCGAGTTCGTGCCGGTGGGTACCATCTCGGCCGTGTTTGAAGAGGTCAACCAACGACATTCCGAATTTGGCTTGGTGCCGGTGGAAAACTCAACCGATGGGCGGATTGCCGATACGCTGGACATGTTCGCCCGACTGCCGGTGCGAATCTGCGGCCAGGTGGATATGCACATCCACCACACGCTTTTAGCCAAGTGTTCGCGGTCTGAAATCCGCGAGGTTTACAGCAAGCCGCAGGCAATCAGTCAGTGCCGAAATTGGCTGGCAAAACATCTGCCTTTGGCACGCATGATCGAGGTCACAAGCACCACGATGGCCGCACAATTGGCCGCGGAAAAGCTCGGCGCGGCGGCCATCGCCAGTCAGCAGGCCGGCGTGGAGTACGGGCTGGACATCCTGGCTGAAAACATCGAAGACAATCCACACAACGCCACCCGTTTTGCCGTGATCGGTGGGCAAATTCCCGATCGAACCGGCAACGACCGCACGGCGATCCTGTTCCAAATGGAGCATCGTCCCGGCACTTTGGCCGATGCCATGAACGTGTTCAAGCGAAATAAACTGAACCTGACCTGGATCGAGTCGTTTCCCGTGCCCGGGAGTGATCGAGCGTATATGTTCTTCGCCGAAGTGGAGACCCATCCCACCGAGTCACGTTTCCGTCGCGCCATGGCCACACTCGAACGGAAGGCGTTGAGGCTGGAGGTGTTGGGGGCGTTTCCCGTGACGGAGGCGGTGGGGTGATTGGGGATTAGGGATT
>JBAWVO010000037.1:0-32973 GCA_037147235.1 Planctomycetota bacterium
AGTGAAGTCATAGCACAATACCCGATTTGATACAATGCCAGAAGGACACAAGGCGAAGTTGTCGGCTGTCGTTATTGCCAGGCGAATGTGGTCGACTTGAAGAATCAGCAGGCCGAGGCCCAAACCAGCATCCAGGAGCGTCGCCGCAAGTATTTTCAGTCCAGTGCCGGCCACCTGCGGCATTAACCTATCTTCCCTCGCCCGGGAGCGGCGCACCCAAGGGCACGCTGAACTGATAGTCCTGGGTCTGTAAGCGAATCTGCGGCGGTCCGGCGGGCTGACCGCTGGGCGGTCCGGCGGGCTGAACGGAAAACGGCCCAACTGACCAAGCTGGTCCTGCGGGCTGACCGCTGGGCGGTCCCACGGGTTGGCCGGTTGGTTGCACGGAAATCGGCCCAAAATTCAGCCCAGGGGCCACCGACTGCTGACCCAAAGGTGGGGCTGGCGTATTGGCCTGCGGTTGGTTGTTGATGCCCTGAATCCGTTTGGCCACATTCTGCTCGAACTTCTGTAGGTCGGAACCCACCTTGTTCTTATCCACCGAGACATTGACATTCACCTTGTTCGACTGGGGGTCGGAGGGGGACTGGCTAAAGGAAAACCAGCCGAGATAGAATCCGACAATCAGAATACAAATCAATAGCGTGAATGCCATTCGCAGCATGCCGAACATCGCGAACTCCCTTTTCGCCAGGGGTGAAGGTCAATTTTCAGGCTAATAGTCCCAAAAAAAGAGGGCGGTTTCAAGAGCAGTTTCCGAAGGGAGTACTGGAAGGTGAAAAAATTCACTCGTCCCACCCGATATTTTCGTCATTTGATATTTCAGGTCTGTCCGCTAGCCTCGCCTTTGCCCCCTTGTTTGTCTGTCTCAATCGCCCATTTTGTTATGCCGAGACCAGGGGCGTCAACCGCCCGAGGGCAACAATGCAGCGACAGGGGTGCGGCCCGCCTCGCGGCCTTCAATCATTAGCGACAATTCCGAGCCGACGGCATGGTTTTTGTGTTGCCGATAGTCGGGAACCTCGGCGGGGCCGGATGGATCGGTGTAGACCTCGATCCGCCGCTCCTGCAAATTGACAATCCAATAGATCGGGATCCCGGCGCGAGCATAGACCTGCTTCTTGATCGAACGGTCGCGAGCAAGACTCGCATCGGCCACCTCAACAACCAGTGCCACGTCTCGTGGCCCCGGATGGGAACGACCGTATTGCTCGGGATCGCCTCGTACAATGGCCACGTCAGGCTCCGGCTCACTATCGCTCAAAGTGATCGGCTCCTGCGAGCGAACGTGCCAACCCGACGGGAGAATTTGCTCCAACGCCTTCGTGGTGAAATGTCTTGCCGTCGAGTGGGGTGGGTTCTTTACCATCTTTGGTACAAGCCATCCTTCGAGGAGTTCCACGGTATCGTCGTGAGTTAGGATGCCAACGGCGATCATCTCGTGATATTGCGACACCGAGAGCCGACAGACAGGCTCCGGCGGCATCGCGACCGGCATAAATTGCCCGATTGGAGGAAAGACAGTAGACACGACGCATCCCTTAATGATCAAGGACAATGCGTCAATTCTAGTCGGTGTGTCTTGTTGGTGTCAACCTGTGGCAGTTAAAGGAGTTACTCGAGGAACCGTATGCAGTAATCCTGCACATACGGGTCTGTGAGAGCCCCGGGTGAGCAATCACCCGAGGCCACCCGGCCCGACTGAAAAAGCGATGATTACTCGGACCATTCCCACTACCCCCACCCCGAAGGGGATACCTTATTTCCCGGAAAATTGTGAAAACCTTTGGTTGCTTGAGTCAGAAAAAATTGGTATGATGCGGTAGGGCGAGGTGGAGGCCATCCACGAATGCGAGAAATTACCATGCCTAAAATTTCCTCGGATGTCAAGCGAAACCAGGCGAACCGGTTCGGCGGTTTTACGCTGGTGGAACTGCTCGTCGTGATTTCCATCATCGGAATACTCGTCGCTCTGACCATGCCGGCGATCCAAGCCGCACGCGAGGCGGGACGCCGGACCTTGTGTTCAAACAATCTCCACCAGTTGGCCCTTGGCTGCACGGCACATGAAGCGCAGTGGCAGACATTTCCCTCGGGCGGCAAGGGGAAATGGTTTGCCGGCGACCCCGATAAGGGACCGGGAGCCCTGCAACCGGGCGGTTGGCACTACAACATCCTCCCTTTTATCGATAAGAAGGATCTGCACGATATGGGCCGCAACGGCGACATGGAGCAGGGGCGATTGCGGGCAGAGACCGTCGTCGCGGAGTTTCTCTGCCCCACGCGGCATCGCGTCCAGGCTTTTTCGTTTCCCAGCGGCTCCTATGTAAATATTAACCCTCCGCAGTCGATCATCGGTCGCAGCGACTACGCCGGCAACGCCGGAAGCAATCTTGCCGATAACGATGATCGACAGCGGGGCGCGATCGGTCAGGCTGGCGGCGTGTCGGCGGGCAAAATCAGGGATGGCCTTTCCTATACCTATTTGATCGGCGAGCGGTTCATGACCATCAGTGCCTATAATCAGGGCACCACGGAGAATGATGCGGGCTGGGATTCAGGCTACGACTACAACACGATTCGCTGGACCGCGGGTGCTCCTTCGCAGGATCGCGATATACCCGTAACGAACGCCGTGGCCTCGCTCTTTGGCAGTGCCCACCCGGCCGGTTTCCACATGGCGTTCTGCGACGGCTCGGTGCGCAAGATGAATTACGACGTCAAACCCACCCTTCACGCCTCGCTGGGTGCTCGTGCCGACGGCCAGCCGACGCAGTTGCAAGACATCGAAGCCGGCAAGTAGTTTCTGTTGCAAAAAGTAGGGTGGGACGAGTGAAACGAGCCCCACTAAGTAGGAATCAAATTCCTTCTCCATGGCCGAACACGCCCTGCTCCTGACCGAAAACTTTCACGCTTCGCGGTGAGACGAAGACTTGGCTGTCGATGCTGATCCCTAATGCTCGATAGCGATCTTGCGGCATCTCGGCTTGCAGCAACTCGCCGGTATTGGCCCGTAGTTCTATCCGCACGTTAGGGCCGGCGGAATGGACTCGCGTGATGACGGCCGGAAAGGCCGGGTGGCCGTTCCGGTGCGTCTCGATCTCCAGATCGTGCGGACGAACGAAGACCCGCACCTGCTGCGACGGCGAGACTGCCGAATGGGGCGCATCCACGGAAAGCGTGGCGAAATGAATCTTGCCGCCTTCAACCCGACCGTGGAACTGGTTCACTTGGCCGAGGAAATTCATCACAAACTCGGTCTTGGGATTGTGGAACACTTCGTCGGGTGTGCCAAGCTGCTCGATACGGCCTTCATTCATCACCAGCACGCGGTCGGCCAGTTCCATCGCCTCGTCCTGATCATGGGTCACGAAGACGCTAGTCAGGTGGATCTCGTCGTGCAAGCGGCGAAGCCATTGCCGCAGTTCCTGCCGTACCCGGGCATCAAGGGCACCAAACGGCTCGTCCAACAGCAGCACTTTCGGTTCAATCGCCAGTGCCCGGGCCAGAGCCACGCGCTGCCGCTGGCCGCCGGAAAGCTGGTGCGGATAGCGATTGGCCTGGACGTCCAACTGCACAAGCTTGAGTAGTTCCATGACCTTGGCGTGGATTGTGTCTTTCGACGGCCGCCGCGCCCTGGGCCGCACCCGCAGGCCAAAGGCCACGTTTTCAAAGACCGAAAGGTGGCGGAACAAGGCGTAGTGCTGGAAGACGAAGCCAACTTGGCGGCTGCCTACGTCGCGTTTAGCCACGTCTTCGTCGTGAAACTTGATCGGCCCACTGCCAGGGTCGGGCTGCTCCAGTCCGGCGATGATCCGCAGGAATGTCGTCTTGCCCGAGCCGGATGGGCCGAGCAGCGCAACCAACTCACCCGCTTTCACGGTCAGGCTGACGTCGTTGAGGGCCTGAAAGGCGCCGAAGGTCTTGCTGATGCGTTGGGCTTCGATGCTCATAGTCCTGCTTTCTGTGCCAGATCCAATTGTCTCGCCACGCGCCATTCAATAAACGTCTTCGCCACCAGCGTCACCAACCCCAGCATGGCCAGCAGCGAAGCAACGGCGAAGGCCGCCGAGTAACATCCGGAATCGTTGTACAAGGTGGCCACTTCCAAGGGCATCGTATTGGTCACGCCGCTAATCCGCGCCGTTACCACAGAAACCGCACCGAACTCGCCCATCGCCCGGGCGTTGCAAAGAATAACGCCGTAAAGCAATCCCCACTTGGCGTTGGGCAACGTGATTCGCCAAAAAATCTGCCAACCGCTCGCACCAAGCACACGGGCCGCCTGCTCTTCTTCGGTCCCCTGCGATTCCATGAGCGGGATCAATTCGCGGGCGACGAACGGAAAGGTCACGAACATCGTGACAATGATAATCCCCGGGATGGCGAAGATGATGCGAATGCCATGGTCGGCCAACCACGGACCAAAGTAACCGTGGGTCGGACTGAACAGGACTACGAAGAGCAACCCGGCGATGACCGGCGAAACGGAAAATGGCAGATCGATCAGCGTGATCAGCAGATTTTTGCCCACAAACTGGAATTTCGCAATGGACCAGGCGGCGGCCAGGCCAAAGAGCGTGCCCATCGGCACCGAGACCGCCGCGGCAATGCCCGTTAAATAGATCGCATGTAGGGCATCTGACGAAACCAGGGCCGCGAAGTAGGCTTGCACACCTTTTTCCAACGCCGCGCTGAAGACCAGGAGCAGCGGCACGAGCAGGAACAAGGAGAGAAAAAACAGTGCCACGCCGATGAGCAGTCCACGAAGCCACAAAGGATCGGTAATGCGGATGTCAGGGTGGCTATGGGCGACAACAGGCATAGTCAAGTTCCTAATGATTTCTTCTTTTTCGTCATTCGTCATTCGTCATTCGTCATTCGTCATTCAGCATTCGTCATTCAGCATTCGTCATTCAGCATTCGTCATTCAGCTTCTCATGTCGCATATCTTCGACTCCACCATTGAAGCATGTTGACCGTCAGCAACAACACGAACGACGCCAGCAGCATCATCACCCCGAGGGCCGTGGCTCCGGCGTAATCGTACTGCTCCAGCTTGGAGATGATGTGCATCGGCACGATCTGTGCATCGCCGGCCGAGCTGCTCGCGATGAACACCACCGAACCGTATTCGCCCAAAGCCCGGGCGAACGCCAGCGAAAAACCGGTCAACAGGGCTGGCAACACCGACGGCAAGATCACGCGAAAGAAAGTCTGTAAGCGGCCAGCGCCGAGGCTGGCGGCCGCTTCTTCAATCTGCGGGTCGAGATCCTCTAGTGCCGGCTGTAAGGTCCGCACCACGAAGGGCAGGCCGATGAAGGTCAGCACGACCACCACGCCCCAATACGAGTACGAAATCTCCACGCCCTGGGGAAGCATGCGGCCGATCCAACCGTCGCGGGTATACAGCGCGCTCAGGGCGATTCCCGACACTGCGGTGGGCAGGGCGAACGGCAAATCAACGATGGCATCGAGCAACTTCTTGCCCGGAAACGTATAGCGCACCAGCACCCAGGCCACAAGGAAGCCGAAGACGACATTCACCAGCGCACCGACCAGCGAAGCCCCCAGGCTCAGACGATACGAAGCCAAGATCTCCGGCCGCGTGACCGTCTCCACAAACCGCGGCCAGCCCATCGTTGTGGTTTGCAGCACCAGTCCGCCCAACGGAATGAGCACCAGCAACGATAGGTAAAATAGCGTGAAACCCATCGTCAGGCCAAAGCCTGGCAACACGCTCGGTTTTTTCAGTCGGAATACCATGGGACAGTTCCAAAGTAGCAGGCACACTCCGTGTGCCGTCTGCCAAAGCTTAGGACCGGTGGTAGGGTGGGCCGAGTAACACGAGTCCCACCAAAATCGTCGCAAACTTCTTGGTTCCACCCTACTATTTCGTATAAATCTCGTCGAACACGCCCTTATCCGCGAAGTGGGTTTTCTGCGCGTTCTGCCAGCCGCCGAATACGTCATCCACGGTGAATAACTTCAATTCGACAAATGGCTTGAGCAACGTGGCATCGACCGCCTTGCGGTCGCTGGGCCGATAAAAATTCTTCGCGGCAATTTTTTGGCCTTCGGGCGAATAGAGATACTTCAGGTATTCTTCGGCCACCGCGCGAGTCCCCAGTCGATCGACATTCTTATCGACCACGGCAACGGGCGGCTCTGCCAAGACGCTGATGCTCGGCGTGACCACGTCAAACTTCGCTTCGCCTTCCCCTTGTGTCTCCTGCAATGCCTCATTCTCCCAAGCGATCAACACATCGCCCTGGTTCTTCCGCACGAAGGTAATCGTGGCGTCGCGCGCGCCGGAATCGAGAATTTTTACATGCTGATAAAGCTCGCGGACAAACTCCTTCGCCTTCTTTTGGGCCGCTTCCACCGCCTCGGCCTGCTTGGGGTCGTGAAGCTTGCTGAGATCACCCAATTCGCGATTCAAGGCAAAACCCCATGCGGCCAGGTAATTCCAACGGGCACCGCCCGAGGTCTTGGGGTGCGGCGTAATAATCTCGACGCCCGGCTTGATCAGGTCGTCCCAGTTGTGAATGCCCTTGGGATTGCCCTTGCGAACCAGAAAGAGAATCGTCGAAGTATACGGACTGTTGTTGTTGGGCAGCTTCTTGGGGCTGGTCTGCCAATCCTTGGCCAGCAAGTCTTTCGCAGCGATGGCATCGACATCATAGGCCAAGGCCAGCGTTACCACCGATGCCTCCAAACCATCGATCACGCTGCGAGCCTGCTTGCCCGATCCGCCGTGCGATGAATGGACGGTTACATTCTCGCCGGTAGTTTCCTTCCAATGCTTGACGAAAGCAGCGTCATATTCCTTGTACAGTTCGCGCGTCGGATCGTAAGATACGTTCAAAAGATCCTTGCCACTAGAGCCACATCCCGAAAGAAGGGTAACGCCACTGAGCAAAATGAGGGAGGCCGCGAAAGAACGATAGAATATCATTAGGTTTCTCGTCTTAGTGATCTTTTTATTGCGCGAGTAAGCTACATACTGGTTATTACTGTAATGCAAGCCCTGTGCCAAGCAGAAATTCGGGATGTTTTGCGGGAAAAGCGAACATTTTGGACAAAAACCATGGATTCTATCATATTTACAAGAAGTGATCCGTACAATATGGTAGCGATCTATCATATTAAGCGGATAATGGCTCTTCCGGTTGTGCCGTAATGGCTAGGGCGAGTTCCGGGGAGAGCAATCGATGTCCCTCCCCCCCTATTCTGCGTAATTACCAAGCCGCATTGACATAACTGCCACAAATCATTACCGTGCTCGGCGAAAAGCTTGTCTGGCTCCCCGCCGGGTTTGCGGATAATTGTGGTGCGGGCGTCCCGCCTGCCCAAGATGTTGTGGTTAAACCGGGCAGGCGAGACGCCCGCACCACAAACTTGGCGGAGAGCCGATTGTCTTTTCGTCTCCTTGTCTTCAAAACACCCAAGGGCAGGGCCGCACGGTCCCTGACGATCAACCATGGCCGCAATGTCGACCGGCAAGAAGCTGACAATCGCAGGAATTGTTATCGCGGGCGTTACCGCATACATGGCCTACCTGGGCGCATCGTCAAGCTGGCAATACTACATGACGGTCAAAGAGTGCGTGGATAACGCGACTCAAGTTGCCGGCCAGCGAATCCGCGTCAGCGGGACGATTGTGCCTGGCTCGCTCGTGATCGCGCCGGACCGGCAGGAAGCCCGCTTCTCGCTCAGCGAGGCAGGTAGCTGCCTCCCCGTTGTCTGCAAAGGCCCCTTGCCGGACGATCTCTCTTCGACGAAAACCATGGAGGTGGTTGTCGAAGGGCGCATGGAAGATTCCTGCACGCTGCATGGCGAAAAGCTGATCACCAAGTGCGCCAGCAAGTACAGCACCCAGAAAAAAGAACCAACGGCAACTGCCGATCTGCGCGCCGGGGAGATTGTGCGATGACGTCGATGGGGCAACTCTGTCTGCTGATGGCGATGATTTGCTCGGGCTATGCGGCCTTTGCAGTGATCGTCGGCGCGCGGAGCGAACACCGCGGCCTCGGTCGCAGTGCCGTCGGCGCGGCGTGTACGGCGTTCGTGGCTCTCACGGTTGTCATCACGGTGTTGGGCTATGGCCTGGTGACCAAAGATTTTCGTTTTGAATATGTAACACAGTACTCCGACCCGCTGCTGCCATGGCATTACAGCCTATCGGCATTGTGGGTCGGCCAGGCCGGCTCGCTGTTGGTCTGGGGTTGGTTTGTCGCGGTGCTGGCGGTTATATTCCGTTTCACATCGCGCCGCGGACCGCGCGAACTGCGCGAACTGGCCTTTGGCATCCAGATGATCTATCTCGGTTTTCTGCTGGCCATCATGGTCTTTGCCGCCGATCCGATGGCACCGGCACTGGTGCCAGGGGCGAAGGGCGAGGGGCTTAGTCCTTTGCTTCAGCATCCGGCCATGCTGATCCATCCGCCGATCGTGTTTCTGGGCTATGCTGCATGGGGAATCCCCTTCGCGCTTGCCGCAGCGGCACTCATCTCCGGCCGGCTGAACAATGCTTGGCTGCAACAGGCGCGATCCTGGTCCCTCTTCGCTTGGACGACGCTGGGCGGCGGCATCCTTTTGGGTGGCCAATGGGCTTATGAACAGCTCGGTTGGGGTGGCTATTGGGCCTGGGATCCCGTGGAAAACGGCTCCCTGATGCCCTGGCTTACGGGTACGGCCCTGATTCACGGATTGATGACCTGGCGGCAGGGGGCACTCAAGAAAACCACCTTATTCCTGGCGATCACCACGTTCGGGCTGTGTAATTTTGCCACGTTCCTCACTCGCAGCGGGATATTCAGCAGTCTGCACGCATTCAGCCAGTCGCCCATCGGCTGGATGTTTTTGGTTTGGATTGCTGCTTCCGTCTTGGGGGGGGCAGTGTTGATCTTGCTGCGGAAGAATCAACTCATGGCCGAAAAACCGCTCGCTGCCCTCGGGAGCCGAGAAGCACTGGTACTCATGGGAATTCTTGCCCTGGTGCTGCTGACGACCGTGACCTTGCTCGGCACGCTGGCCGGGGCCATTTCCGGGCTATTCTCCACGACGCGGATCGTGGTGGGAATGGCCTTCTACAATAATGTGCTGATCCCCACGGGCCTCGTCTTGCTGGCCGTGGTGGCCTCGGTGCCATTGATCCGCTGGGGAGCCGGTCCCACGCGCGGCCGAGTTCGCCTGCTGGCAATTGCTGCCATTATCGGATTTCTCGTTGCCCTTGCCGCACTGGCCTGTGGCGTCAGCAATCCGATCAGCCTGACCATAGCGGGCTTGATGGGCGTGCTGCTTGCCTCGACGTTTCTGGCAATCGCTGCCAACGTCCCCTTACCCCCTGCCTATCAACCGAAGAGCGTAGGGAGCTTGCGGAGCTTGTTTTCGGCCTTTACCCGGCATCGCCGCAGTTACGCGGGGCTCCTTATCCACCTTGGCTTCGGCTGCATGGCGGTCGGAATTACCGGCTCGTCATTGGGAAGCCGCGAGACCGATCTCTCGATGACCCGTGGACAGACCGTCGAGTTTGAAGGTCGCACCATCCACTACGCCGATTTGCTCCAACAGGATCTCCGCCAGAAGGTTGTCGTCGCGGCCCAGCTTGAAGTCAACGGGCCGGGCGGGGCGAGTTATACGCTTGAGCCTGCTCAGATTCTCTATCGTCCTCAGAACCAATGGGGTTCCAAAGTCGCAATTCACTCAACCTTTGGCAGTGATTTTTACGTCATCATGCATGGTGGCAGCGAGGCCAAGAAGATTCACCTGACCTTGATCGATCACCCGCTGATTTGCTGGCTCTGGATAGGCGGATGGATCGGGCTGGTCGGCGTTGTGATTGCCCTGTTGCCCCAGCGTCAGCGTCGCGAGTCGGACAAAGATAAGTTGTCGGCGCATCCTGTAGTACCCTGTCCCCACCTTGCGACCTTAACCCAACACGCGCGCCATGACTGATCCTCGCATCGCGATTGAAGTACGCCGCGTGACCAAGCGATTCGGCCGCCGTCTCGTGCTGGACGAAATCGACCTGGAAGTCGCGGCTGGCGAAAGCATCGTCCTCACCGGATCGAACGGGGCCGGCAAAACAACTTTGCTTCGCGCGATGGCCGCGTTGATTCGCCCCAACAGCGGCGATATCCTCTGGTTCGGTGAGAAAACCAGCGGACAACATGAAAGCCGCCGCTTGATCGGCATGGTCGCCCACGAGAACCGGCTCTACCCGCACCTCACGCTCCGCGAAAATTTGGTCTTCGCCGCGCGGATGTGTGACGTAGTCCACCCACAGCATTGTGCTGATTCGCTGCTGGAAACGGTTGGACTGCTCGCGCACGGTGATCGCACGCCGCCAGTACTATCGAAGGGTATGCGGCAGCGGTTGAGCCTCGCCCGGGCATTGATCCATGATCCGCCGATCCTCTTGTTGGATGAACCGTTTGAGGGCCTCGATGCCGACGCTGAGCAGTGGCTGTCCGGATTGCTCCAGGATCTGCGTCAGCAGGGCCGGACCTTGTGCTTTGTTTTGCACGACGAGGCTAAAACCCGGCTGTTGGCCGATCGCGTACTGCACCTTCACCAAGGCCGGTTGCTGCAAGTCGCAGGCCAGGCAGCCGTGGCCCATGTCGCATGACCGGGAGGAATACGTATCATTTTTAGCCAATCGCAGTACAAAAAGTTCTACTGGATGGTTTCCAAGGATCTGCTCTCCGAGTGCCGTTCGCTGCGCGTCTGGCCTGCCATGCTGCTGCTAGGCGTGGTCGTTGCCATGATGTTCGCCATGCAGGCAGACCTTCCACCCCAGCAACTGCGGCAAATCGTCGGCGGTCTATTGTGGCTGACAATCTTCTTCGCCGGCACACTGGCCCTGGATCGTTCGTTTGCCGCTGAGCGTGAAGATGGCTGCTGGGAGGGACTGCTGAGCTATCCCGTCTCGCCGACTTGCGTTTATCTGGCCAAGCTGACTGTGAATGTCGTCGCCCTGGCGGCACTGGAATGTGTGCTGATTCCGCTCTTTGCCATCCTCACCGATCTGCCGCTTTTGGCCCATCCCGGGCCAATCATCATCGTGGCCATATTGGGAAACCTGGGCATTGCGGCCGTGGGTACATTACTCAGTGCCGTGGCCAGCACCGGAAAACAAAGCTCTTATCTGTTGCCGCTGCTGGTCCTGCCGATGGTAATCCCACTGGTGCTGGGGGCCGCGGAAGCGACGCGACTGGCGGTCGAGCACGACTTTGGCCCGAGTTGGTGGCGGTGGGTCGAGTTGCTGGGGGCGTTCGCGATTATTTTCGTTACCGCGAGCATCGCACTTTTTGAGTTCGCCGTGGAGGAGTAAATCGAGGATTAAACCATGTCACAAACTGCCGAAAAACATTTCTTCAACGATTACCTGTGGCACGCCGTAGCGGCCGGAATGGTCACGACGGCGATCGCCGCCATTTTCCTGCTTGCCCCGATGGAAGAAACGATGGGCATCGCCCAACGGATCGTCTACCTCCATGTCTCCGTGGCCTGGATGGGACTGGCCGCCTTCGTTCTCATGGCCATCACGAGCGGAATGTACTTGTTTCGTCGCGACCTAGCCTGGGACCATTGGTCGCGGGCCGCCCTGGAAATCGGCTGGCTCTGTTGCAGCCTGACCCTGGCCACCGGTTCGCTCTGGGCCCACGCCGCCTGGAACACCTGGTGGACATGGGATCCGCGTTTAACGACCGCCTTTGTCCTGTGGGCCATGTATTCCGCGGCACTCGTACTCCGTAGCGGCGTGGAAGACCCGCACCGCCGGGCACGCATGGGCGCAATCGTGGCGATTGTCGGCATGTTGGACGTGCCGCTGGTGATTATGGCCACGCGCTGGTTCCGCGGCATCCACCCAAAAAGCCCGCACATGGAACCGACGATGCGCGTGGTCCTGTTGATAAGCGTTGTTTGTTTTACCCTGTTTTTTACAATGCTTTTGCTGCTGCGGCGATCACAACTCCACATCGCCGATATGCTGGAAGATTTGCAGGCACAAGCAGAAGCGTAAAGGAACCCCCCATGCTTACATTCATGACCGCTTACCTGGTTGTCTGGTTCGCCCTGTTCGCTTACATGCTGCGACTGGGCGGCGAGCAACGCCGTCTGCGACGTGCGGCGGAAGCGTTGCAGGCGCAGTTTGAAAAACAGCGATCTTCGCGCCAACGAGCCACGTGAACGAAAAATGGCTCTTCCGGTTCTAGGTGCGACGGTAGGGTGGGCTTTAGCCCGTCTCCGATAAACGCTGGATTGTCGGGCTAAAGCCCAACCTACAATTATTCGCGTTTCGCACCTAAAACCGGAAGAGCCAAATTAAAGCATCCCACAAAGGCCAAACCATGAAGATTGCGTTCCTCCTTCTCTGCGTTCCACTTGCCGCCGTGCCATCGTCTGCCGTTGCCGGCATGATCGAGGGCATGGTCGTCAATACATCCACCGGAAAACCGATCCCCTGCCAGGTAGCAGTCATCTTGCAAGTGCAGGTGAAAGGTGAACTTGTCCCCTTTCGCGATGTCATCTCCGACAAGCAAGGCCGCTTTCGTTTTGATCGGCTGCCCGCGGGTGACGGAGTCGTCTATCAGGCTGGTGCCACGCGCCACGGCATCTTCTATCCAGGTCCGCGGATCCGCTTGACCGACCTGCAACCGATCGCCCGCACGGGATTGTCGGTCTGCGATGCGGTGGCCAGCCCTTGTCCGCTGGTGCTGAAGAAAATGGACGTTACCATTCGCCCTGAAACCGGCCTGCTGAAGGTCACGGAATCGTTGCTGCTGGAAAATCCATCGCACCGATGTTACGTCGGCGAGGTAGCCCACGACGGCGCCGATCCGGTAACGCTGGAACTTTCCATCCCGCCCGATTTCGAGCGGACTACGTTTGACCAGGAGTTTTTTGGACGGCGGTTTGCCGTGGTCAACAATAAGGTGGTCACCAGCATCCCCTGGCAGCCCGGCGAGCGGAAACTGCAATACACCTATGTACTTCGCAATACGGAGGAGGTATTGCGTTGGAAGCGGCCCTTGGACTTGCCTTGCTCCAATGTGACGATTCGCGTCGAGGGGGAGTCGCCCAAAGAAGTCCGTTGCGAGATGCTCCGCCAGACCTCGGCCAGCGAAAATGTGGTCGTGTTCGAGTCGGCCGGGCAAGAGCTGTCCATGGGCTCGGTCTTGCAAATTGAACTGGGACGGCTGCCGCTGCCTTGGATGAACTATGGCAAGTGGGCGGCGGTTGCTATCATGCTCGGCCTGATTGCCGGGACAAGCTGGCTCTACTTCCGCCGTCATCGACCGTCGTCTGCCAAGGAATTGCCAAAACCGCTGACCGACCGACCTGAAGAAAAACAAGCGGCCTGACGGCACCCTCACCCTGGGCACGAAAGAAAATGGCTCTTCCGGTTCTAGGTGCAGCAGTAGGGTGGGGAGAGTGAAACGAGCCCCACCAAAAGCGGACTTGTTGGGGCGTGGTCTCCCTCTTGCTGGGGCGTGGTCTCCCGACCACGCCCGGTATGCGGTGAAGATCCCAGTCCGCTGACCGGCGGGGTCGGGAGACCACTGCTGTAAACATCTTGGTGTCGCCTAACTCCTTGCCGTTTGGCATCTTATGCGGGTCAGATGCCAGGGTATCTAAAGCAAGGAGGACATGGATCGTCCATTAAAAGAAGTCTTGGCACGGATGTCGCTGTCGGAAGCGGTGTTGTTGTTTGTACCGTATTCAACCGCGAAGCGGTTATACAGCATAGCCCAGGGTCGCGCAGCGCACCCTGGGATGCGAAGCACCCGCCCCCAGCACCCCGAAGGGGTGCAACTCTTGTTCGATACGCGGAAAACGCGATGCAGTTCGCTCGTTGTGGCCGGTCTCCTGACCGGGCCACACACCGCGTAGAACCGCTTCGCGGTTTGGTGGCATCCTCGCAAAGATGTTTACAGCAGTAGTCGGGAGACCCGCGCCGAACGGAGGCTGGAAGGCCTGACCTACTTCCATGCTTCGGCAATAAGGCTCGTGCAGAATTCCGTCTGGACAAAAACAGGTTATACTGTTAAAATTCTCATCATCATTAGACGTAGGATGGACTTCCAAGTCCGTCCCGCAAAACCGACGGACCTGGAGGTCCATCCTACAGGAGAAAAAAAGAAAATGGCAACTTTTCGCTGCATGGCTTTGATTTCGCTGGGAATCGCCTTTTGTATCGGGTGTGGCGATTCATCGACCCAATCGTGGGAAAGCGGTAAATCTCAATCTTCCGGGCAGAAAAAAACCCAAAAGGTTGATGACACGGCCGACAACGATGACGCGACGGTCGCAGATCCGGCCGAAAATCCGCACAAGATGACCAACCCGCATGGCGGCATGAAGATGCCGGCCGACGTTAAAGATGAGGTTTTGGAGAACAATGGAAAGCTGGACTTGGATACGCGTCATTGGACCGTGCCGAAATCTTGGGTTCATAAGACTCCCAAGTCGACCATACTCGAAGCCGAGTATGGCATCCCGAAAGTCGAAGGCGACAAGGAGGACGGTCGTCTCACCATAAGCCAGGCCCGTGGGTCCGTTGAAGACAATATCGCCCGCTGGAAGGGGCAGTTCAGCAAGAAATTGGACAAGGAGAGCCAGGAGACCCTTGATGCCGGCGGGATCAAGGTCACGCTCGTTGACCTAACGGGCACGTTCGACGACTCGCGCGGCATGATGGGGCCGTCGGTGACCCGCCCCGATTACCGCATGTTAGGCGCAATCTTCCAACTCCCTAGCGAGGAGGGGGGGCACTTCATCAAATGCTACGGACCAACGAAGACCATCACCGCCCGTGCCGACGAAATTAAGGGATTCCTCCGCTCGCTCAAGGTGGATAAGTAACCATGGATTACGCAGCCTATACGACGGCCGACTTCGATCACAGTCCGCTGATGTTCTACTATGAAACCACCACGGCCTGCGACTTGGTTTGCAAGCACTGCCGGGCTTCGGCGCAAGAGAATCCCGACCCCGAGCAACTCAGCACGGAACAAAGCAAACTGCTATTATCGCAGATTGCTCAGTTCCCCAAGCGGCCGATGGTCGTACTCACTGGCGGCGACCCGCTGAAGCGGCACGATCTGATGGAACTGATCGCCCACGGCCGCAGCGTCGGCCTGGAAATGGCCCTCACACCCTCCGCCACTCCGCTGGCCACGAAAGAAGCCTTTGCGCGGGTTTGTGAAGCGGGCATCAAGCGGCTGGGTATCAGCCTCGACGGCCCCAATGCCCAAGTTCACGACTACTTCCGCGGCTGGGAAGGAAGTTTTAATCGGACCAAGGAAATGCTCCTGGCCGCCCGTGAATTAGGTATGGCCGTGCAGGTCAATACTTCGGTTTGCCGGCGAAATGTTGATTTATTGGACGAGATGGCCGAATTCCTCACTCCGTTCGGCATCTCGATGTGGGCATTGTTTTTCCTCGTGCCTGTGGGCCGCGGCGTCGAGGAAGAGCGGATCAAACCCGAGGAGTACGAACAGGTCTTTGAAAAGCTATACAACTGGTCGAAGACGAAACCCTATGCCGTGAAGACGACCGAGGCCCCGCATTACCGGCGGTTTGTCATGGAGCGGGGCGGCAATCCCCTGGCTGGGCCGCATGGCGGTGACAGTTCCGAGCGTCGTGGCCACCGCGCCCCGTTAGGCGTAAGCGACGGCAAGGGGATTATGTTCGTCAGCCACACCGGCGAGATCCTGCCGGCCGGTTTCCTGCCGATCCGTTGCGGCCAGTTTCCCCAGGACAACGTGGTTGAAGTCTATCAGAAAAATCCCGTCTTTCTCAGCCTCCGCACTCCGAGCGGTTTCAAGGGGAAGTGCGGCGTCTGCGAATACAACACGATCTGCGGCGGCAGTCGTTCCCGAGCCTACGGAGTGACCGGCGACCCGTTGGAATCTGAGCCTGACTGCCTTCACATACCGGAAAAACTCCGCGCGTTGCCGGCGTAAGTTTCAGGACTTTTCCGTTACATGATCCAGCTTCGCAAATAAGCGTCCCAGCGGCAGTTCAAACCCAGGAAGCACGTCCCCAGCCGAAAGAATATCGCTTGCCCCGAACTGAACTCCCTGGTCCTCGGCAGTATACGCCCAAGCTGTTCGCGTGTTCGGATCAATGTACCACACGAGACAAACCCCCGCAGTGAAGTAATCGCAGAGCTTGCGCGACATCTCCTCATGTCGGCAACCGTCCAGTCGTTCGTGATTGCAGTTGATGTGACCGTCGCCATGGTTGATTTCGATGGAATGGATATCCCAGGCATTGTAACAGGGGGATTATTTGATTATAGCGGAACGGGATCGTGGTTCAAGATGATGGCGGTCATCCGCAAACCCCGAATGCAGGGCCGACCACTTCGCTTGTCGGGTTCAATGGTAATGATGTGGCTGTATTCCATATTTTAGATTCTAGGCCTCCGCCGTCGCACTGTCCAGTCGGTGGTATTTGCCTGGCAATTGACACCCAGCACGAACTGGCTATGGACTGGCTGTAGTTCCGCGAGACAATTCTGGCCGCTGGCATCGTGCGTCACGGCGGCTTCGGCAAACCGTATTGGCAAATGGAGGTTTGGTCCATGTTCCAACAAGCATCGACAGCCGCTTTGATGGCCCTTGCGGCACTCACAACTTGTGGTGCAGGCGTCTCGCCTGCACATGCAGCCGAGACGGCCGCACCACAAAAAGCCAAGGAGGCGGGCGGCAACAAGCAGATCGCTGTCGATCTCGGCGGTGGGGTGAAGTTGAAACTGACGCTCATCCCGGCAGGTGAGTTCAAGATGGGTGGTGAAGAGTCGGCGGAGGCCACGGCGGCGTTCTTCAACAAGACCTACGGCGAGGATTATGTGCAAGCTGACTTACTCAAGGACGAGCATCCGCAGCAATCGAGGAATTGCGAATCAGAAGCGCGGCCGCCACCGACATTCTGGAACTCTCGATTTGGACGGCCGCCCGATCCGGCAATATCAAGAGCATGAGGTGGGAAAATATCAGCTTCGAGCGAGCCACCTGGACTATCCCCGCTGAGGTATTCAAGACCGGCAAGACGGTCACCATCGCGCTGACCGATCAAGCAGTGGCTATTTTGAATCGTCGCAAACAGACCGCCAAAACAGAATTCGTCTTTCCGAGCCGCAGCGAAACCGGCCACATGATCGATGTTCGGAAGCACTGGACGAGGCTCTTGAAGACCGCCAACCTGGAAGGCGTGAGAATGCACGACCTGCGCCGCACGACCGGAAGCTGGATGGCAGCGGGTGGAACGAGTCTACTTGTCATATCCAAGGCCCTGGGCCACAGCGGCACGGCAGCCACGGGCGTTTATGCGAGGATGAACTTGGACCCGATTCGGATTGCCCTAACGAACGCCGCCGATGCGATTCAGGCCGCCGCAGCACGTCCGCCGGAAAATTCCGAAAAAAATTAAGTCGTTTACTGTCAACCATTTAGGACGATAAGGCACGCCAAAAGAACGAAAATAGGCAAATAGCTCCAAAAGTCAAATCGTATCTCTATAGACGCAGGCAGGAAACTGCAAACGCCTATCGGAGAACCCGGGGGCGATGCACCAGCCAAGGTGTATTCGCCCCTTTTTTTGTACCTACACCTTACCCCATAGGATCGGCTACCTCTGCAATGTTCGCCTGAAGCCCTAGGGACTGTTCGCGGACTTCCACCTGAATCGCTCCCACGAACTGGCCAGCCAGATCATGGACGACGCCGAAAACGCACCATGGAAATTGGGATTCTCCCACGACACTCGCGGCGGCTCACGGAATGAGAACGGCCGCGCGATAGTCGAATTGATCGACAAGGTTCTTTCGGTTGACCTGGTGGCCAACCCAGCGACCACGGAAGGCCTGTTTGAATCGTGCGACCACAACCTTTATGACAGGGTACAAGAAAGACTTCGGCACCGTTATGCCGGGATCCCGCCCCTCGAAGCCAGCTTGTGCATCCGAATGCGTCGCTTCATCCGGTGATCCTTCGTGTCCGCCGGCGGCCTGCTGTGCCGTCCATCGCAGCAAACGCCGCCGGCGGCTTTTTCTTTCCCTCTCCCATTTTCCCAGAAAGAGTTTAGTATGTCCCCAATTACAACCAAACCTTGGTTCTCAGACTCGACGCTGGCTATGGCGGCCGAACTCAACGCGAGCATCGCCCAGCACAATGCCCCGCCGATCGACGCGGGCCAGGTGATCGACCCATTGACAAGCGACATCGACGAACTGGCCCGCCTGCCATGTGTTAGACTCCGTCAGCAGATCGAACGGCTCCGCACCGAAGTTGACATCAACCAAGACATCATCACGTTCGCTGGTCATTGTGAGAATGATCGGCACATTGCCGAACTGGCCGCCGAATCGGCACTTGTCACCGCCAGATCCGAAATCGAAAAGGGCTTGATCGAGCTTGGTTTCAGCGAGATCATCGCCAAACGCGACGGCTTCGGCCGATCGGGGCTTGATAGCATGATCAGGGCATCGAGCTTGATCGTTCCATTAGACAAGGCTCACGAGGAGCTTCGAGCAGAGATCGGGACGGTCTCGCAATGGAGCAGGGACGCAAAGCAGTCGATCGAGAAGGCCACGGCCAAGCTGACCGAAATTCTGAACGGGGCGAGCAAGCCCGCACCGATCCGAGAGGAAGCCTTTTCCTTCGGTGCCGGCGTGTGTTACTAATCTTCCCCAACCAACGAAAAAGCCCACGGCAGGGAGTGAAGCCCGCCGTGGGCAAAAAGGAATCACGCGGCAATCGTCACTGAAAGACTACTCGCAATTTCAGGGGAAGACGCCCTAACGGTCGAACGGAAATGCATCGAATCCATAACGTGCAAACTTCCCGCCCGCCTAATGTTTCTGTCGAACGAATTACCGAGACTCACAGACTCATCAGGGGCACTCTCAAACAGAACGCGATCAGGAACGAAGACACCTTTACCCTTGGGCGGAAAGCCAAACGTATTTTTGTCGAATCCTTCCGCGAGAGCGAACTTGGTGGGAGCGTCTTCACCGTCCACCCAGATCATGGCGACTTTGTTGTCCGTCAGGACGCCCAAAGCGGTGATTGGTCTCCCAGGCTTGGAGTCCTTGGGGCTGTCGGCCGCGACTACGCCACCCGTCAACAATGCCACGGCCAGAACGATTGCTGCCTTTCGCATCGTTGTCTCTCCTCGCGTGCCGAAGGGGTTGCCTCGCCGCGTTATTTAGAGCCGGGCTTAGCAATAATGACCGCCTCGGCAATCTTGTCGGACGTAGTGTAATACGTCCGCACCGTCTGCCCTACCTTAAGGTCTTTGAATTTCACCGCCGACTTCTCGCCATCCCGACCAATTCTAGTCTCCTCGTTGCCAACACATAGTATAGTGGACAATTGGGCTAAAAAGGGTGCAGCGGCCACAAATCGTTTTTAGCGGCCACACGATCGGGTGGTTACGTTGCGGGGCCATTTCTTTGGCTTGGCTGCCGAATAGCTGCTGGCCGTTGGCTTTGGCGGCTACCAAGTGTATTGGAGGCCCAGGTATCCGGGTGTATTTTGCTCACCCACCAGCGTATATCCGCCTGAGAAGAGAAAGTGGAACTGCTCGTTAAAATCGTAGATGCCGCCAAGGTTGAACAGAGCGGACGATTGAGTGCTGCCAACGTCTGCCCCCTGGCAGAAAATCTCTCCACCAAGCGTCAGCTTCTCCGTCAGCTTGCGTTGCAGGAGCCAGCCGCCAAAAAGATGATTGCTATGACCAGCGTTTGGATTGATTGCAAGGCCAATCCCGCCATACGTAGTCCACTTCCCCCAACTTTTCTGTGCCCAGAGGGGCAGTTGCCCCCAAGCACTACCGTTGCCCAAGCCACGATTCGCGTTCCCTGTAGGCACCATCAGCATGGGATAAATGCCAAGTTGTGGCCAGTCGTCAGTCTCCTTGAGAAAACGATATTTGACACCGATCTGCATGTCTCCGAAACCATACTCGGTCGGATTGCCATTCGAGGCGTAGCAAGTAAACGGAGCAACCACATGGAATTGGGTTTCAGGGGCAATGCCGTAATTGAATTCCAACACGGGTGTCTGCACGGTAGACGCACCTTTAGTTGCATCGAGCATGGAAAATACATAGAACTCGCCGTGCTGGTATTCGACCGGCTCTGGATCGTCGGTCAGAAAAGGAGGTCCAGCATGTACAGTTCCACCAGCGATCAAGACCATCGAGAGAAATAGGATTGGCCGATACTTCTTCATAATCGCTCTGCGTATTGTGACGCGGTGCTTTGCCCCGATTGGATAGTTCCACCTCTATCGTCGGGCAAGTATAGCCCCATCTTCATCAAAAACGGCTCATCCTGCACATCTTGCCCAAAAGCAACCTCGCCGTGGAATTGCCCGTTATGACTCAAATGCAGATTTTGTAATCAAGATGAAAGTCTATGCGGCACCTTGAAGTTGGGCTCGTGCGTGTCGGTTATGTCTTTGGCTATCGCTTCGGGCGAGGCCACAACGAAAGACCAGCCTCGTGCATCATCTGGAACCAAAGGTCATTTCCAAGATCCGTGTCAGGAGCAGCAGACTGCAGGAAGCGTATGCCGCCCGACGATCGACCTTGCCTGCGGCCGTTCCAAGCCCAAAATGTAAGCCGATTCAATCCGGCACCTGTTTAATCCTAGCTTCATAAGCTGGAATCGATCTTTTTTGTTCATGGTTTTCGATTCTGGTTTGGGTGAGGGATTAACCAAACAAGAAGGATACCGTTCCTGGTGGCAATAGCAAGAGGGGCTAGCGGGGTTGACATCGATCTTCCAGCAATCAAAGACGGTGACCAGCCCGGATGGAAGTAAGGCCACCGTTACGCAGAAAGGCGACGGTGCGGAAGAGGGCGGGATGGTCATGGCTACCAAGGGAACGACCACCTGCTCAGTCAATGCTGCCCGAAGCGGTGAGCAAACCATCGTTTCTCTTGGACTGCGGTAACGAAACAATCCGCTTGCCCTCTTGCAGTTCGATGTTACAATGGAAGTGGCTGATCGATCAGCGAGGAGGGAGGGCCGACACACCGGGCTTCACCGCTCGCCCAAAATAAACAATGGGCAACAGGTGGCCGTGGTTGGCGTACCGCCTCTCCCTACAGAAGCCCGCCTTAATTGAGCGGGCTTCTGTGTTTCTACAGGTTCTTACCGATAAGAAGAACCATCCTCATGGAACTGCCTCGGATAATCCTCCATGACGGTCTTAATGTGATTGGCGGTTTGGTCAAGGAGGTCGGATGGGGGCAAACAGATTGGGACTTTCTTCCAATTGCTGCCGTCGTGCCACATAGTCCAAGAGTTTCACTATCGGAAACCGGACCCTGGCCTCGAAGCCCCAACGGCAGTAGCCAAAATTGTCTGGGCGCCAACGGGGGTTGTCGTCGCCCAGAACCGCCAAGCTCACCACTTCTCAATCATACCTGTCGAAGAGGCGGTAGTTGTAGACCTACGGGAAATTCGACAGGGGGTTGGATCACGGCGGGAAGGCGGGTAGAATTTGGGGCATCTTGCTTTCAAATCACCTGTCCTAACCCCCAGCTTCCTCCATGGCACGCATCAAACAGATTCCCCTGCGCAGTAAAGTCAAACCATCCGACACATGGGATTTATCAAGCCTCTTTGCCAACGACTCCGCATGGGAAACGGCGTTCGACGTGTGGGAGGGCGGAATTGGCGAATATGCGAGGTTTCAGGGGACGCTGGCGGAAAGTCCCGAGTCGCTGGCCGAGTGCTTAAAGTTCGATCTTGGTCTCGATCGGGCTGCGGAGCGATTGGGCAACTATGCCTTTTTGAAGACGGCCGAGGATGTGGGCGAGAGCGAGTACCAGCGGATGCATGGCCGCTTCATGGCCGTGGCCAGCCGCGCGGCCCAGGCGGCAAGCTACGTCCGCCCGGAGATTTTGGCCATTCCGGCGGCGAAGATGAAGACTTTTCTCGATTCCCCCGCGCTAGCTCCCTATAAGCTGATCCTGCAGCGGGTACTCCGCTACAAGCCGCACACGCTGGGGAAGAAGGAAGAGAAGCTGTTGGCCATGCAGTCGGAAATGGCCCAGGCGGCGCAGCAAATCTTCCGCCAACTCAACGATGCGGACTTGAAGTTTGGCGGCATCAAGAACGACCGTGGCGAGGTGGTCGAACTGAGCCACGCAAGCTTCAGCACCTTGTTGCACTCACCCGATCGGGGCGTGCGGCGGAAGGCATTTCAGCAGTATTACCGCGAGTATGCCGATCACTCTCACTCGCTGGCTGCGTCGCTGGCCGGTTCAATGCAGGCCGATATCTATTACGCCAAGGCGCGGAGCTATCCCAGTGCCCTGGAGGCGGCATTATTTCCCGATCAGGTGCCGGTGACCGTCTATGATAACCTGATCGCGTCGGTGCATCGTCATCTGCCCGCCTTGTATGGCTACTATGACTTGCGGCGGCGGAAGATGCGACTGAAGGAGATTCACCACTACGACACCTACGTGCCAATTCTGGCCGGCTTGCAGCGCAAGCAGACCTGGGAGCATGCGGTAAACGCGGTGCTGAAGTCACTTGAAGTACTCGGTAGCGAGTATTGCGGGGCATTGGAAAAGGGGCTCCGCGGCCGCTGGTGCGATCGCTACGAGAACCGCGGCAAGCAGAGCGGGGCCTTTAGTTCCGGAACCTTCGACAGCGATCCGTATATCCTCATGAACTACCAGCCCGACGTGTTGGACCATGTCTTCACGCTTGCACACGAGGCAGGCCATTCGATGCACAGTTGGCATTCGGCCCGACAACAGCCGTTCGCCTATTACAACTATGTGATTTTCGTGGCCGAGGTGGCCAGCACGTTCAACGAGCAGCTTTTGAGCCGTTATCTGCTCAACAACGCGAGGAGCAACGAAGAGCGGGCATTCCTCATCAATCGCCAGCTCGACGCCATGCGGGCCACGATCTTCCGCCAGACGATGTTCGCCGAGTTCGAGAAGCTGGCTCATTCCTCGTCGGAATCGGGCGAGCCGCTGACCTTGGATCGATTCCGCAAGATCTATCGCGAATTGCTCAAGCAGTATTTCGGGCCTGATTTCGTAATCGACGACGAATTGAGCCTGGAGTGTCTGCGGATTCCGCACTTCTATCGGGCGTTTTACGTCTATAAATACGCCACGGGTATGTCGGCCGCGATCTGCCTAGCCGATCGCGTGACCAACGGCGGGCCGGGGGAACTGAACGACTATTTGAACTTCCTCAAAGGCGGCTGCTCAAAAGACCCGCTCGATCTTCTCCGCGATGCTGGCGTGGATATGGAGCAACCGGCCGCCGTGGACGGGGCGATGGAGCAGTTTGGGAAGTTGGTGGAGGAGTTGGACGGGCTGCTGTGAGGGAAAAAGGATTTAATTATGAGCCTTGATGAGCATATCCCTAGATCCGAGCTGGTTCTTTACCAGACCGAGGACGGCCGTACTCGCATCGAGTGCCGGTTTGAGAATGAAAGCATTTGGCTGACACAGACCTTAATGGCAGAATTGTTCCAGATCGGGGTTCCATCCGTAAATGAACACATCAAAGGGATTTACGACGAGGGAGAATTGTCGCGAGAGGCAACTATTCGGAAATTCCGAATAGTTCGCAGGGAGGGTAGCCGGGAGGTCAGTCGGGAGATCGAGCATTATAGCCTCGAAGCCATCCTAGCCGTTGGTTACCGCGTCCGCGGCCTGCGGGGGACGCAGTTTCGGCAATGGGCGACCGCTCGGCTCAGTGAGTTTCTCGTCAAGGGGTTTGTTCTCGATGACCAGCGGTTGAAGAATCCGCCCGGGCCGGGCGTTCCGGATTACTCGTGCGCAGCTTGAGTATGAAAGGTTTGCCTCGCGACGCCGTGAGATGGCCGAAAAAGCCGGGGAAGCCGACATGTTTAGCCCGTCGAGATTTGGCGTGGACGGGCTGAAGCCCATCCTACGAGTTAGCGAATTGGCCTGCTTAATGTTCGGGCCGAAGGCCCAGAAGTTTGCCCAGCGAAGGGCGCAGCCCTGGATTAGACACCGACCACGCCAACGAATTTCGGGCCAAAGGCCCAACCGGTCACCGCATAAAGGCCCAGGGCGAGGCGAATTGTTGGCCCGTTGGACCGAAAGGGAATTTCCATGGGAGATCCCATTTTCCAGGGCTTTGCCCTTCGTTGAGTCATCGGCTGGGCCTTCGGCCCGAATACATTTCAATGGATTGTCCTTACCCACATCTTTCGGCCGGCCGAGCGTATTCATGGCCATTTATGGTCATTCCCGGCGCAGCCGGTATTAGGCCCGTGCTTTAGCACTTGTCGTTACCCACAAGTTCTTGAGCGACCCCACCCAGCTTGCTGGATGGTGAAGAAGGTTGGTCAGCTAGCAACGAAAGCAATCTAACCTAGACCCCATCCAGCTTGCTGGATGGTGAATCAGGTTATCTAGCTAGCCCATGTTCGCGATCTAGCCAAGCAACCTCCTTCACCATCCACCAAGGTGGATGGGGTCGTGTTGGTCTTTGCTCTCCATTTTAGCCATTCAACCTTATTCACCATCCGGACAAGCCGGATGGGGTCCAAAAGATGTGGGTAAGGACA
This sequence comes from Planctomycetota bacterium, assembly GCA_037147235.1. Lineage (GTDB taxonomy): Bacteria > Planctomycetota > Planctomycetia > Pirellulales > Thermoguttaceae > JANXQG01. Next base: position 24,600 of record JBAWVO010000037.1, read on the forward strand.
AGTGCTTTAGCACGGGTTATACGACCAAAACCTCCCATTCCCCCCGCGTCCCGACCGCCTACGGCGGTCGGGACGCGGGGGCGGTCGATCACGGTCATCCCAAAACCCGTGCTAAAGCACGGGCCGAATACCGGCTGCGCCGGGAATGACCATAAATGGCCATGAAGACGCTCGGCTGGCTGAAAGACGTGGGTAAGGACAAGGCGTCGATACAGCAACCCATCGGGCTTTGTGATCGCTTTTAGGGCCGGCTCAGAAATAACTGTCGTGTTTTGCCCACTCGCCGAGCGGGGGCAGACGGCACACGGAGTGTGCCTGCTACTTTTCTTGCGACACTTATTGATGCGCCGATCCTAAGTTGCGAGCTACTTTGCGGCAGGGTCCGTGGCCGGTTCGGTCTTCTCGGCTGCGGCAGGCTCCGCCGGGGGCGCGATGACGACGGGCGGCCTCTTGCCGTCACTCACCCGGGCCTTGGTGAACTGCCATTGGTAGCGTGAAAGCTCCTGCCCCTCAAACCACGTGCCTACAATCAACGCGGCGACGCCCAACGCCGGTATGATGGTATAGGTGGCGGAATAAGTCAGCCAGAGGGTGCGAGAACGCCACAGGGTATAGGGTATCAGCCCTAGCATCACAGGACACGCGATGTTCAAGATGAGAGTGATTCGTCCGGGGTCTTTCACCCAAGCAATCGAGCCGGCGATGGTCAGCAGGGCACTTGCGGCAAGCAAGCCAACCGTGACCCATTCGGCTATTCGGGCCCAGCGAGGCAACTCGAACTTAGGCTTGGGCTTTTCTTCTTCCGCGGGTGCCTCCTCGGCAATTTCGAGGTCGGCAATCTCTTCGTCGGCCAGCTCGGCCTCAACCACGGCTTCTTCCGGCGGGGGCGATTCGGCGGTTGTGCCCTCCATAAACCCAAAAAACTGCTCGGCCTCCGCCGGCTGTTTCGAGGGAAAGGTAAAATCGGTCGGTTCGGTGAAGTCCAACTCCTCGGCAGGGCCAGAAAAATGGAACTCCTCAATCGAGGCACTTAGACCGAGGGCATCCAACGGATTCTCCTCGCCGGCCGCAGGCAAACCCTGCGGATCCTGATGCAGTTCCAGCGGGATCTCGTCCTCGTGCGGATGATCGGACTCCGGCTTTTCACCCTTCGGATTGGTCACAATTTCTCCCCCCGGAAGCAAAAATCGGCTCTCCGCCAAGTTTGTGGTGCGGGCGTCTCGCCTGCCTGGTTCAACCACAACATCTTGGGCAGGCGGGACGCCCGCACCACAATTATTCGCAAACCCGGCGGAGAGCCATAATATCCTATTATTCTAGCACGGTTTCGGCGTTTGCTAGAGGCTTTTTTCCCTCTTCCCCCAATCGCCTTTTTTCGCAACAATACGCCCTAATCCGCCCGTTCCATGGAAGGAACATGCCGTGTCGCGAAAAAACATTATCGACTACCTCGTCTACGTCGCCGTCCGCATCCTGATCTGCATCGTCCAGGCCCTGCCGCTGGAGACCGGCCGCAAGCTGACTCGGGCCTGCGCCTGGCTGATGAACGACGTGCTGCGTATGCGGGCCAAGGTGGTCGATGAGAACCTGACCCATGCCTTTCCGGAACTCTCGCCGCGGGAGCGGGCAACGATAGCCCGCAGAATGTGGGAACACCTCTTTCTATTGGTACTGGAGGTGGCCCACGTGCCGCGGAAGATCCACGAGACCAACTGGCGGAAATACATCAAAATCCGCGGCGTAGCCCCTCTTATGAGGAATTTACTCAACGACCGCCCGGTGATCGTCGTCACGGGCCATTTCGGCAATTTTGAACTCGGTGGCTACGCGCTGGGGATCCTCGGTTTTCCTACGTTCACGGTCGCGAGAAATCTCGACAACCGCTATCTCGATCATTACCTGACCAGCTTCCGTGCCGCGACGGGCCAGCACCTGATCCCCAAGAACGGCGGTTACGATCAGATCAAGCACGTGCTGGCCAGCGGCGGCACCATAGCCTTTCTTGCCGATCAGTACGCCGGCGAGAAAGGCTGTTGGGTTGATTTCTTCGGCCGGCCGGCTTCGGCCCATAAGGCGATCGCGCTCCTGGCCCTGGAGCACGATGCCCCGGTGGCGGTCTGCCATGCGCGACGGCTGGGCGAGCCGATGCAATTTGAAATGGTCGCCGAAGGCATGGCCGATCCCCGCGACGACGTCGGCACCGTCCGCGACATGACTCAGTGGTATACGAGCCAGTTGGAACAATCCATCCGCACTGCGCCGGAGCAATACTGGTGGGTCCATCGACGATGGAAAGACACAAGGAAGAAGCGTTCAGCGCAAAAGGCAGCATAGGAGAAGGAACGAAGAAAAATGGAACCTTTTCACCAATGTCTTGCCTTGGGGCCTGTCGCCATTTACCTGGCAATGCTGGGCGTGATCAATCTCGCACGGCGGCCGCTGGTCGTCTCGGGCGGCCGCGATGTGGCTGCGTTGGGATTGGCCGTTTCCGGGCTGATCTTCTTCGGGCCGGTCGCCTTGCTGTTTCCCGAGGGCGTGGCGGCCCATTTCGGGCCGGCGGGCACCAAGTATGTGTGGCTGATGTTCGTTGGGCTCATGGTGATCTGCCTGATCGTGATGCTTTTGATCCTGCGGCCGCGACTGATCATTTACAACATCTCGGTCGATCAGCTTCGCCCTATTCTTGCCGAAGCGGTCGAGCGGCTGGACCCGGATGCTCAATGGGCGGGCGACTGCCTGTTCCTGCCGGGGCTTGGTGTGCAACTACACCTGGAGAGCGTTGGCTGGATGCGAAATGTATCGCTCGTTTCTTCTGGCCCTAAGCAGAATTACCAGGGCTGGTCGCGGTTGGAGGTTGAGCTGGCCACGGCCCTGCGGGGCATCGAAGTACCCTGGAATATCAGCGGACTGATGTTACTGAGCGTCGGCAACGCATTGGTTATCGGGTTGGCTTGGGCTATCATTCACGATCCGCAGGCGATCGCGCGGACGGTATTTGAATTGCTGGACTAGGTAAGGATATAAATCAAATGACTGCTGTTTCCTCTGATCCGTCCGCATCTCCCCCCCCCCGCTACCGCGCCATTAGTCTCTGGGCTGTGTTGAGCGTGGTCTGTGGTGCGACGACGGTGACGATGATGATCTTCGGATGGCCGCTGGCGGTGTTGCCGCTGGCGGCGATCTATTTCGGCATGAAGGCCCTGGGGCAAATCGAGCGAGCACCGGAAGAATACACGGGGCAGCGGTTGGCGCAAGTCGGTATTGGCTTGGGGGCCGGGCTGGGAATCCTGCTCAGCGGGTGGCTGATCTTCGTCGGCAACGAAGTGCCTCCCGGCTACCAGGTACTCGACTGGGCGAGCCTTGAGCCTGATCCCAAGATTAAAACAGAGATGGTTTCGCCGAAGGCATTGGAACTGAGCGACAAGAAAACCAAGGTTTACGTCCGCGGCTACATGCTGCCTGGCAGACGGCAGTTGCAGTTGAAGGAATTTTCCATTTGTCGCACCAGCGATCAGTGCAGTTTCGCACAAAAAACCAACCGCCCCGTCGACCTGATTCACATCGAACTGACCGGCGACCGGACGATCAACTACACGACGTACCAAATTGGCATAGGCGGAATCTTCCGCGTGGACCCCGCACCTCTCAACGGCACGCCCTACAGCATTCAAGCCGATCACTTATCGCAATAAGTCGCCATTGGCATGGGTCGGCGGCGACAGTATACTATGGGCTTTCCGGATCGGTCAGAAGCGTTCAAGCAGAGTCTTCGGCGATGGGCAAATACGTGGTACGTTACAGCGCGATGCGCATCGTGGGGGTGTTTTCCGCCCACGGTTCGGCCGTCTATAGCCGCGACACGCGGGTCATCGCCCGGACGGAACGCGGCATGGAAGCAGGTGTGGTGCTCTTGGATGCCACCGAAGTCGTCCTGGCCGCGTTGAAGGATTCGACGGAAGGTCAGATTCTCCGCGCCATGACGGCCGAGGATGAACACGAATTGCTGCGGATCGCGGAGCAGGCCCGACGCGAGTTGGATATCTGCCAGACGTACGTCGACCGCCTGGGGCTGGAGATGGGCCTTGTCGAATTGGAGCGGATTTTTGGTGGCGAGCGGTTGGTAGTTTACTACCTATCCGAGAACCGCGTCGATTTTCGCGAACTGGTCCGCCTGCTGGCCACCGAGTTCCAGACGCGGATCGAAATGCGGCAGATTGGTGCTCGCGACGAAGCCAAGTTGCTGGCCGACTACGGCGATTGCGGCAAGGCAACCTGCTGCAACAGCCATCTCGCGCAAATGCCGCCGGTTTCCATGCGGATGGCCAAGATGCAAAAGGCGACCTTGGATCCAACAAAAATCTCGGGACGCTGCGGCCGCCTCAAGTGCTGTTTGCGCTATGAATTTGAACTGTACGAACAACAAGAACTGCCCCAGGTGCGGCTGGACGACAGCCAGTTGGTTCACTCGGCAGTTCCTAACGAAGCCGACGATTCGGAGCCGTGAGTAGACCCCGCATGCTCGATCCTGCCATCGCCACACTCTTGGAAGAAGACCGCCGCTATCCGCTGGAGGCCTATATCTTTGTTTTTGAAGCCTTGCACTATGCCCAGACCGAGTTGGACATGGGCAGTGAAGGTTCCAGCGAGCGGACCGGCAGCGAGTCGGAGGAGGAAGAGTCCGGCCCGCAATCGCATGTGACTGGCCAGGAACTGTGCCAAGCCATCCGCCAGTTCGCCCTGGAGCAATACGGCTACATGGCCAAGCTCGTGCTAAGCAACTGGGGTCTGCACACCACGGGTGATTTCGGCGAGATCGTCTTCAACCTGATCCGCATTGGCCGGATGCGCAAGACGCCGCATGACCGCCGCGAAGATTTCGATAACGTCTACGATTTCGACCACGCATTCCGCGAGCAGTTTCGCATCGTAGTGCCTGAAAAGGAATAAGCTCTTGGATGATGGGTAAGAATACGTTGCATAATTCTGTCCAAGATTGGTCCGCTGCCGCGGTAAAGCCGTCTTGGCGATTGCCTGAAGCGGTTCCGGATCTCGGGCCGCCTGCGGCGTGGTGGAAGGGGCTTCTCATCGTGGCCGTTTTCCTACAAGTGGCCTGGGTCGTTGCCTTGGTGGCGATGGCAACAAGGTAGGGTGAGACGGCGAGTGCGTACGTTGACAGGACAGGCCTTGACCATATAATATCTCAGGAGCAAGATTACGAGACACCCCGATTGGGGCGACTTTCCGAACCGGAATTTTTTAGACGAGCAAAGTGTGTCAAAACGATTGTCGAGTATTGATGCTGCGGTAGATGCCATGCGTCGCGGAGAGATTGTCATCGCGATGGACGCCGAAGATCGCGAAAACGAAGGTGATTTTATCTGTGCGGCAGAAAAAGTCACTCCGGAAATCATCAATTTCATGCTCAACGGCCGAGGACAACTTTGCATGCCGTTGCTGCCGGAACTTAGCCAGCGACTCAACCTCCACCCCATGGTCGAGGATAATACCGCCCCCTTGCAAACAAATTTCACGGTGCCCGTCGATCACTTCACTGCTCGAACCGGTATCACGGCCCAGGAGCGGGCTACCACCATCCTGGCCATTCTGGATCCCGCGAGCAAGCCAAGCGACTTCGTCCGCCCGGGGCACCTCTTTCCGCTGATCGCCAAGGAGGGCGGAGTGCTTCGCCGGGCAGGGCATACGGAGGCGGTGGTTGACTTGGCTCGCATGGCCGGACTCCAGCCCGCCGGAGTTCTTTGTGAGGTACTGTCCGGCACCGGCCACCGCGCCACGCGCGACGAACTTTATGATCTGGCACGGCAGCACCATCTCGAGATCATCACCATCGAGCAACTGATCCAGTATCGTCGCAAGAGCGAGAAGCTGGTCTATCGCCTGGCCGAGGCCGATCTGCCCACGCGCTATGGTCCAGGCCGGATCATTGCCTACGGTGTCCGCTATGAAGACCAGGAGCCGATCGCCATTGTGCTGGGAGATCCCAGCGGCATCGCGGCACCCCTGGTGCGATTGCATTCCTCCTGCTTCACCGGCGACCTGCTGGCTTCCTTGCGCTGTGATTGCGGCGACCAGTTGCAACTGGCCATGGAGATGATGGGCGACGAGGGCGGCGGCGTGGTGGTTTACCTGCCCCAGGAAGGCCGCGGCATCGGCTTGGTCGAGAAGATCAAAGCCTACCATCTCCAAGACCAGGGCATGGATACCGTCGAGGCCAACTTGGCCTTGGGCCATCAGGCGGATAGCCGTGATTACGGCGTCGGCATCCAAATCCTCAAAGATCTCAACATCTCGCGGATCCGCCTACTGACGAACAACCCCAAGAAGACCGATGCCTTCATCTACGGCGGCTTCGATCTGGAGGTTGTCGATCAGGTGCCGATCGTCAGCCCGGTCCACGAACACAACGCCCGCTATATCGCCACCAAACGCGATAAAATGGGCCACAAGCTGCCGTAGGAGTTCTTAGTTCTTAGTAAGAACTGAGAACTACTTCGGAAACAGCGGCGACTTCAAAAATCCCCAGCGGGCCAGGCGATAGATGAACGCCGTCTTCAAGCAGCCCAAACCGTAGACGACGCTCCGTCGGAAGTTGATCGACGACGACTCCTTTTCGTAGCGCGTTGGGCAGCTTACTTCGGAAATAATTTCGCCCAGCCAGAGGATCTGTGCAAGCACCTGATTGTCGAAGACGAAATCGTTGGAACAGGCGTCGAAGTGTATCCGTTCCAAGAGTTGCCGCGAGTAGGCCCGATAGCCCGTGTGGTATTCGGAAAGTTTCGTGCCGAGGACGAAGTTCTCGACCAGCGTCAGGCAGCGGTTGAAAAAATACTTCCAGATGGGCATGCCGCCTTCCATGGCATGTCTGCCAAGGACGCGCGAGGCCAGCACGCACGGATAGAGGCCCGAGCCGATCATGGCCACCATCGCGGGGATGAGCCGCGGCGTGTATTGGTAGTCGGGGTGGACCATGATCACAATGTCGGCACCGGCCTCCAGGGCGAGGCGATAGCAGGTCTTCTGATTCGCCCCGTAACCGGAGTTCACTGGATGGGAGTGGACGATGGTGTTGGGAAGAGTCCGGGCGACGGCGGTCGTTTCATCCCTGCTGGCGTCGTCAACAACGATCACCAGATCGACAACGCCCTGGTCCATCACTTCGTCGTAGGTTCGCTTCAAGGTGCGAGCGGCGTTGTAGGCCGGCATGACAACGACCACCTTCTTGTCACGGAACATAATTGCCTCAAGAGAATTAGAAAAGAAAATCGTGCCAGATTCTATTGTAATCGGCCTCGATCTGGCTTGCAGTCCAGGTCCGCTACTTTTTCTCTACCAGCCAGATATTGCGGAAACGAACCGGATTGCCGTGGTTCTGCAAATAGACCGGGCCAGGCTCCGGACCTTCGTTGACCGGCGAGGCCGTGGTGGCATGGGATGCCTCGGTGTTTTTCTGGACCTCGACGCCGTTATGCAGGACGGTGATGCGGGCGTTCTTCACTTTCTTGCCGCTATTGTATTCGGCAGCAGTAAAATCGATGTCGTAGGTCTGCCACGAAAGCGGCGGGTAGCACATATTGATCCGCGGTGCCTTGATCCCATAGATTGCCGCACAATCGTCGATCTTCGACGCCAGGCCGAACGAGTCGAGGATTTGCGTCTCGTAGCGGCCTTGCGCGTAGTAGCCGCTGTTCCCCCGGCCCTGTCCGCGGGCGGTGGGCATGAAGGGGATCATGAACTCCAGGTGGATCTTGTAGCTTTGGAACTTCTGTTTGGTCGTCGTGCCTTCCAACAGCAGACCGTCTTTGACGCGGCCGCCCATGAAGGCATCGGCCGAAGTGCCGTCGAAGAGCACGACCGCGCCGGCCGGCGGTTTCTCCCCCAGCGTGGGGCTGATGCGGCAGACCTTTTTCAGCGTACCGAGCGTTTCACCTTTGACGCTGTTAAGCGTCAGTACTCCGTCATGAATTGTAATGGTGTTCTTATCGATGATGAGCGTGATGGCACCGTCTTTGATCTGGCCGTCGGCCTCAGTGCGGGTCTTTTCATCCCAACCGTCGCCAGGCAGACCACCGGGATAGCCCACCGCGTGGAATTTGCCATCTCCCCGTGCAATGACCTGCACGCCGATTTTGACTTGCTTATCGCCAGCACCGACCGTGCCGACATACTCGCCTTGTATTTCAAAATCCGGCCCGGCAGCGGCAATCTCGGTGGTGGCAGTCGTGGGATGCTTGGCTGCCTTGGGTTTGTCTTTGGTAAAAGCTGGAGTAAGGGTTGCCAGCACGATGCAAGAGGCCAGGATCAGGGAAAATGTGCGAAACATGGTGGAATTCTCCGGGGGGGGGGGGGTAAAAAGGGG
>JBAWVO010000038.1:0-32370 GCA_037147235.1 Planctomycetota bacterium
CAGTGAAGTCATAGCACAATACCCGATTTGATACAATGCCAGAAGGACACAAGGGGCAAGCCTTGCGAAAATCGGCAGATCCATCAACGGCGAATCCATTTACCTCGCAAACCTTAAGTGCCCCCAGCAGCAAATCGCTCCTTTCTCGCCACCAATGAAATAACTTTGCAAAACTCTCGGCATCGTCCCAAGTGAAGGCAATCCGCGAACTTTCAACGTCCTTTGCCCATCGCTCGTTGTGTCTGCGAATGTTGGCGAGGATCATTAATCCAAGATGGATGGCATCCTCAATTTCCCGGCATTGCATCGCCTCGACGTGCGCCGCCTTCCATGCCTCAACGTGCTTCGATTGCGTGTCGTACAGTCCACGCTGTTCGTTCAAAAACTGATACTCAGACATCCTGAAATCCTTTAGGTAAAGGAAACAACGCCATGCAGACCATTATAGCCTCTCCCGTCGCGGACGACCAGTACGCCACCTGCGGGGAAACGAAGGTTTTCGGGGCGGCATTTTTCAAGCCGTTGTGGCCGGTCTCCCCCCCTGTTGTGGCCGGTCTCCTGACCGAGCCACCACCGACCGAAGGTATCCAATACCGGGAGACCTTCGGTCGAACTCTTCGGCGGGGTCAGGAGACCCGCGCCGAACTTGGGGAAAGGCTCGCCCCTGCTGCACTATTCGTCCAGATGCGCAAGCACCTGATCCTTATATTGACTAATGGGAAAATCAGCGTAGTTGGCCAACTGCTTTCGATTCACCTTGAGCGTACCGATTTCCGCATTTTCGGTGGCTTCTCCAATCTTTCGGTCGAAGTCGGCCAAAATCTCGGCGGAATGCTGACGGCCCTTGGCGTAAAGCGCGGCGGCATGTGTTCCCCGAACGGCGACGGCGGCATCTAGGGCGGCAACCGCAACGGTCAGTTGCCGCGACGGATCGCCGCCCACCGCTGCGTACTCGCGCAACTGCCCTGCCCACTCGAATGGGTCGGGCATCAACGGCGGTAGGGGCAACTCCGGGCTCGCCGGCTTGGGAATCCTGTTGATCATGTTGACCAATTCACGAACGGCCGCCGGATAGGCACGCTTCTCCATCCGCAACCACGCCAGGGCCGCGCAGGGTAGGAGTGGGGCAGACAGTGTACTCTTCACGGCTTCAAAGTGCTGCGTAGCCTTTTCGCGGTCCTTCTTCTTCAGCAATACCAACCCGAAAAGCAGGCGCGGTTCGGCCTCGTCGCCGGCCACTTGCAGGGTTGTGTCGTACTCCCGCTGGGCATCGTCCAGGTTCACCTTGAGTTGATCCGCATAGCCTGCCAGTTTGCGAATCGACGTCTTGGCGGCCTCGCTCAGCCGCGGCGGCCGGTCGTCCGGCAAGAATAGCTCGGGTGTCTGAGTGCCCTGGGCACCCGCGGCGAGCATCTCCTTTTTCAGATAGGCGAAGAGTTCCGTCGGCTCGACCAGCGTGTCGCGATTGGCGTCGGCGGCACCGCCGTACCCTTCCGTCAGGCACCAGGCAAACAACCCGTGTTCCTTGGCCGGAAGATCCAGTCCACGCTCTCCCTTCCGGCAGCTTGCCACCGCAGTCGTTTTCCGCAGCAAGGCGCGATTGGGCTGCCGCTTCAAGGCGCGGATCATCTCGGCCGACGAAGGCTCGGCCGCCTGTTCCACTCCGGAACCCAGGTGACTGCCATCCAACAGCAAGAGTTTTTCCTTGGCCGGGCAATCCTCGACAAGATCGACAAGCCATTGCAACGGCCGGCCGTTGACCGCCGGCTTATCGGAGCGAAAATCCTTGGGCGCAAGGAAGACCTGTCCGCGGGTATCTTTACAGGCGTGGCCAACGTAGTAAACGATCAGCCGGCCGTCGGCACCGACCTTTTTGAGGAATTTGGGAACTTCCTGTTCCAGGGTCACGGCGCTGGGGTCGCTGAAAACCTGCAACTGTTCGGCGGGAATGCGGTAGCGTTTGGATAAGGCATCCGCCACCAATGCGGCATCCGCCAGCGGATACTTCAGCGGACTAAGCCGCGTATCGTCGTAATTCTGCACGGCCACGATGAGTGCCCAGCGCGTTGCGTCGGTCGATCTTTCCGCGGCAATCGCCGTGGCGGAAATGGCCGATTGGCTCTTGGGGTCAACCGATCCGTGCTCGATCTTCACGCGGTCGCCGCCGCGCAGCGCGTCGAGCGAGACCGCCTCCTCGCCCAAGGTGATCTTGCACTGCGGTCCGACGAGATAGGTCAACTTCTGCCCGCTATCCTCAGCCACGCTGAGGGATTGCGGCGGTTCGTAGCGGATCTGCTGCACGACCCCGCCACCGGCGAGCGTTCGCTGGGCGACGACCTCGGCGATGTAATTGTCATGTTTGACCGTCACCCGATCGCCGCGCTTCAGGCCGGCCGGTTTCGCCGTCGGTTGGCCGTTGACGGTGATCACGTATTGCGATCCGAAGGGGAGCTTGGCCACTTGCCGATTTGCTTGGATCACGCTCAGCAAACGTCCGTCAAAATCCTCGGCCAGGACGCCTTGAAGTTCGACCTGCCGCAGCGACTCCAGACGATTGGCCACGTTGCCGGACGACTCTTGGTAGTCGTACTGGACCTTCAAGCGATCACCCGGATTGAGAGTGGCAAACGTGACGGGTTTCTCATGAAACGTCGGCTGGCCGTTCAAAACAATCTTTTTCAGGTCGGCTGGAACAAAAATTTTCAGATCCTGGTGATTCGCCTCGTCGCCCACTTCCACGACAATCGTTCTCGCCGCATCGTCGCGAGATCGCAGTTTCCCCGTGGCAAACCTTCCGGGCCGCGCGGCATGGATCTCCTGAACAACTTTATGCGATACGGGATCGACGCTCTTGGTGATTTCCACCACGTCGCCCCGTTCCAACTCCTCCAACAAATGCCGCTCTCCATTGACGAAGATGATATCTTGATCTTTGACGATGATTCGCTTGGCTGGGCTTTTGTCGGATTCCTCGGACGGCGCAACGCCGATTTCCTTGGACATCGCGTAGACGTCGGAGACCCGTCCCTTGATCGTTTCCGGGGCGCGCACCTGCTGTACCTTCTTAGGGTGACTGAGCGCGAAGAACAGAATCAGCGAGACCAACACCAAGGCGACCCCGCCGGCTAGGATCGAGAAGATCCGCACTCTTTTCTTTCTCCGTGCCGTAGCGGCAGCCTCCGCTTCGGCCTCCAGGTCGACCTCGTCGGGCAGGCTGTTGACCGCGCCGGAGGACGATTGAAGGTCGCGAAGGGCTTCGCGGGCCGAGTGGTAGCGCTGCGACTGATCCTTGGCGATCAGCCGCTGGATGACGTGGGCCAGGTCTTCGGGCACGCCTTCCAAAACACGTTGAATATCGGGTAACTTGACGTCGGCCGTGGAGTGCCACATCATCCAGGCCAACTGCTTGTTGCGGCCGAAGGTGGCCAGTGTCGGCAGCAGCGACTCAAAATGTGAACCAACGATCAATTCGTAGGCAGTGAACCCCAGCGAGTAAAGATCGCTCGCCGGACCAACCGCGCCGAACTGGGCCGATAGCAACTCAGGGGCCATGTACTTCGTCGTGCCCTTTAGGAGGCTCCCTTCTTCGTTGCTGGCCCGCCGGGCGAGACCAAAGTCGCCAAGCTTGACGCGATTCGGCGGGGCGACGAGGATGTTGCTCGGCTTGATATCGCCATGGATCACGCCGTTGGAATGGAGGAAATGCAGGCCGGTCAGGCAGTTGGTCAGCACCAGGCGGAGCTGGTCCAGATCCATCGGATCGCCTTCCGCGGCCGGTTTGAGGCTGCCTCGCATCAGTTCCAGGATGATCCAGCCGCGAGGGCGGACAATGTCATATATGGTGATGATGTTGGCATGTTGTAGGGAGGCCAGCAGTTGGGCTTCCTGCCAGTAGCGCGCCAACTGCCGCGGGTCGGCAAGGAATTGGTCGTGAATCTGCTTGACGGCCACCTCGCGGCCCAAGTCGCGGTCGCGGGCACGGCTGACCGTGGCGAACTCGCCCGAGGCGATCGTGTCGAGAATTTCGTAACGTAAGTCCGATTCCATTTCGGGGCCTTTTGGAGCCGTAAAAAAAAATTGCCAATCGCATCATTCCCAGACCCCATCCGGCTTGCCGGATGGTGAATCAGGTTGACCGGCTAAAGTCTCAATCGCATCATTCCCAGACCCCATCCGGCTTGCCGGATGGGGAATCAGGTTGACCGGCTAGGGCCGCGCTACGGCGGACTGCACCCATATCATATTCGCTAAAGGTTCCCGAGTAAAACCCTTCCTGCCAAATGGGAACCTGTCCCATTGCAAAGGCCAAGTTGTTCTGAAATCCAATCGCGATGTCCATCGGCGAACTATCAATATTTCCGCGAAGTGCCAGGTGCAGATGGTCCGGCATCACGGAGATCGATGCGATCTTGTGGGATTTCCTCAAACCGTCTTGTTCCCAAAGCGGATCAATCGCGTCGAGAATGGACGCATCCGGCATGTTTTTCCATGCCGACTTCAACCAACCCGTCCAGGAGTATCGAAGTTGGAAAGCCGGGCGCAGGTTCTCGCTGCGGTAAAGCGGTTCGAGGGGCATGTTTAGCTGTTCAACCTGATTCACCATCCAGCAAGCTGGATGGGGTCTAATCTGACAACACGGCAAGGATCAACTGTTCTAGTTCTCGGTCATGGTCGCGGCTGCCGGTGATACCTTTCTCCAGGCGATTGCGCGATGCCGGCGTCGCCGATCCACCCCATGTCTCCGTGTGCAACAGCTCAAGAACCTGCTTGTAGTATTGCCGTTCGGCCTTGAAGTCGCCATGCGCACGTGCCTGGCGGGCTTCGCGCAGAAACCGTTGGTAGGGAAGCAGTTCACCGCGCTCGGGATGGCCGAAGAACTGTTCTCTAATCTTTTCCAGGGCATCCACTTTTACCTGCGTGGTAACGCCTGAACTGCCATCGTCGTAGGTAATTATCACGATGACAATCGTGAGTACCACCGACAAGATCCACACCCCGATCATGACCAGCGGGGGAATCGATCGCGATTTGCCCTGACCTTTGCCCTTCTTGTCGCCTTCCTGAAGCTGGAGGTGGGGAAGTTGGCCGTCGGCGGCTAGTTTTAAGGGCGATTGAGCGGCCTCGGCCGAGACGAGCCGCGCGACCTTGCGAGCCTGCGGCGGTGCGGCCGGCAGTGAACTGGGCACCCCATCAACCGGCGGCAGCGGGACTGGAAGCGGAACTGCCGGAACTGCCGGAACTGCCGGAGCCAGCGGCGTTACCGAGGGAAAGAATTGCCGTGGCGGAACCTGAGGCGGTGAGGTAGTGTTCACCGTGGCGACGAATGCCGGCAACGTGTCTGCCGGGCTGGAAATGGGGGAAGTCGGCGATGGTATCGACCGGACAGTTGGGGTGGCAACCGGGGGTGTGGCGACGGGTGTTTGCGCCAGCGTGCTTGCCGACGACAAACCGACCGAATCACTAACCGCCGGATCAAGCGGAGTATCCTTTGCTACCCAAAAGCGACCCTGGCAACGCGGACAGCTCGCGTAACTGCCGGCCAGTTTATTGGGCACCGACAGCGGCTGATTGCAACGGGGACATTGGGTACGAAGTGCCATTATTATACTTTACACGACTTCAGGTGGTCCGAATCGCAGCAATCGGGAAAGGTTCTTGTGATTTTTATTGTTCACGGTAGATTATAACGCCAGACCAAACTTCATGAAATTCAACAGGAACGGACCAAGGATAATCAACACCGTGGAGGCCATCACCAACACGGCCGGCAAGAGCATGTTCACGCCCGCCTCGCCAGCCATTGTCTCGGCACGCTGCGAACGCTTCACCCGCAGCACGTCGGACTGGCTGCGGAAGATACGAGCCAGGGGCGTACCGAGATGTTCGCCCTGGATGATCGTGCCGATAATACTGGTGATTTCGTCGTCGGCCAGGCGGTCTCGCATCGACTGGAATGCCTCCATGCGCGTTTTACCGAGATTCATATCAGCCAGCACGCGGCCGAACTCCTCCGCCACGGGATGGCCGCGGAACTCATCAACGGCCTGGTTCAGGGCATTCAGGAACGTCGCCCCGGCCTCCATCAAGAGCGTCAACAGGTCAAGCAGGTAAGGCATTCGCCGCTTGATTTGCCGCAAGCGGCTCGCGGCGCGGGCGGCCAAACGGTAACGCAGGAACCACGCCGTGAGAACAACAGCCACCGGCGTCAGCAACATCGCCTGCGGCCCAAAGACCCAGACCAAGAGATAGATCCAGAGCGGCGTGGAGCAAAGAGCCAAGACTTGCAGTCGGGCAAGATACTCTTCCGGCAGCCAGAACCGCGGCAGCCCCGAAGTCTGCAACTGGCGATGGATCTCGGTCAACCCCTCGCGGAAGACCGCGCGATTCACACGGGCCAAGACGGTAAATACCGGCTGGAGCAGGCGATAGAGCGGGTCGATGCGGCGAAGCTCGTTCATGCGGCTGACGTCATAGCGCCATTCGGCCTCCTGCTCCAGATCGTCGCTTTCCAGAACGCGGAAGCCCCACCACACCAGGACCACGATCGCCGCACCGATGAGTGTGCTGGCAATCACTTCCATGACAATTCCAGTCGGCAAAACAGCGAGGGGGAGCAGTGCGGCAAATTGTCCGTTGCAATTCATCATTAAATATCCGGACTCAAAAGTACACGTGCCCATAAATACGCCACTACATCGAGTACCACGGCCGCAGCCAAGATGAGGTGCCCCATCGGCTCCGTGAACAATCGCATCGTGCTCTCCGGGTCAACAAAGTAGTAGACCACG
This sequence comes from Planctomycetota bacterium, assembly GCA_037147235.1. Taxonomy (GTDB): domain Bacteria; phylum Planctomycetota; class Planctomycetia; order Pirellulales; family Thermoguttaceae; genus JANXQG01. The sequence goes on from JBAWVO010000038.1 coordinate 6,789, forward strand.
AGAATCATCATGGGAGCAATCGCCATGTAAACGGCCGACTTGCGGGCCTGGGCGGTTTCGGCCTGAACCTTCCGTTCCAGCCGCTGCATTTCCAGCACCGCCAGGGCAATCCGCTCGACGATCTCGTTGAGCCGGCCGCCGCTTTCATGACTGGCCATCATGGCCGCGGCAAACAAAGCGAAATTCTCGCTCCGCAACCGCGTCCGAGCCTCTTGGAGCGTCTGCTCCAGCGGCTTGCCCATGTTGTACTCACCCACGATCTGGCGGAACTCATGATTGATTGGACTAGGGCATTGTGCGGCCAGCACGTCCATGGACTGGGCCAGCGACAGGCCCGCTCGTACGGCGTTGGCCAGCATGACCATGGCGTCGGCCAGTTGATCTTCGATCTTTTGCCGTCGCCGCTGGGCCATCCGCCGCAGAAAATACCATGGCCCACAGAGCAGGAACACCGAGAGCAAGATCGCAAAAATGGGGCTTTCCAGCACGAGCCAGAAAACCATGAAATTTGCGGCGGTTGTACTGAGCCAGACCACAACATAGCGATGCAGGTTGTGCGTCGGTGCCCGTAAGCGGCGGAGCTTGTCGGCCAGGTCGCGTTCCAGGTAGCTCAGCCAATGGGAAAAGTCTCCCTGGGCCGACCAAGCCAACGTGCCAACCGCCGCGCCAATCAGCAGGCAGCCGAGCGGATAGAGAATCGGACTACCCGTGGTTTCCATGCTCTTGTTCATCCCGGCCGTAAAGGAATTCGACGTCCAACAGCTCCTTCTCCACCAGCGAATCAATAAACGACGGCATGTAGCCGGTCGGCCGCAGGGAGACCCCGTTGCGATAGTTGAAAATATCAAGGATAACGATCTGCTTGTCTTCCGGATCGTAGCGCACGACCTCGGCAATCTGCGTCACCGCGCGGGATCCGTCCGGCAGGCGGCTGATGTGTACGATCAAGTCGATGGCCGAGGAAAGCTGGCGATGGACGGAAGTCATCGGCAGGTCCGCCGCCATGAGCACGAGTACCTCCAACCGCTCGATCACCTCGCGGGCACTGTTAGCATGGACCGTGGTCATCGATCCATCGTGGCCGGTGTTCATGGCCTGGATCATATCCAGGGCCTCTCCGCCGCGGCACTCGCCCACGATCACGCGATCGGGCCTCATGCGGAGGGCGTTTTTCACCAGATCGCGGATCGTGTACTCGCCGGCCCCTTCGATGTTGGGCGGCTTCGTCTCCAGCGTGACGACGTGCTCCTGATGCAGCCGCAGCTCGGCGGTGTCTTCGATGGTGACAATGCGTTCCTTGAAGGGAATGAAGCTGCTGAGCACGTTGAGCATCGTCGTCTTACCGGTACCCGTGCCGCCGCTCACAAGGACGTTGCGACGAGCCACCACGCAAGCCCGCAGGAACTTGGCCGCGCTGCGGCTGATGCTGCCCATCTCCAACAGGTCGTCCATCGTCAACCGCTGGGCAGGGAACTTTCGCACGGTGAGGCAAGGCCCCTTGATGGCTAGCGGTGGGATGATGGCGTTCACGCGCGAGCCGTCGGGTAGCCGGGCATCGACCAGCGGCTGGCTTTTGTCGATCCGTCGTCCGACCTGGGCCACGATCCGCTCGATGATCGCCTCGGTGACCTTATCGGAAATGAATCGCCGACCGCTGCGTTCGATGATGCCGTCGCGCTCGACGTAAATCTGGCTGCTGCTGACGACCATGATTTCCGTGACCGTCGGGGCGCGGAGCAGGTCTTGCAGCGGCCCAAAGCCGAAAATGATGTCCTTCAAATCCTTCTTCAACGTCCGCAGGATCATGTACTTCCGCAACTCATGGTGCAGGTGCGGGCGGACGAGGTGGAAAATGTCGTTGAACCCGCTCTCCACACGATGAACCTGCTGGCTCACGTCGCGGTATTGGGCCAGGTTGAGCCGCTCACGGAGGAACTTCAACAGCCCATGCAGTTCGGCTTCTCGCTCTGGCACGAGCGTGGCCGGCAGGTCGAACTCGTTCGAGGTCAGCACAGCCATGTCGAAGATGTCGTCGGTCCCCGTCTCCATGATGATCTGGTTGACCAGATGGTCGCGGAGCGTCAGGCCGGTGATCTCTTCGACCAGCGGCTCGTTCTCGGAACCGAAGACGTTCAGCTCGCGGCAAACATCCTCAATGTTATTTTCCAAGAGGAGAATACTCTGCGGGTCGCTGCCGTGACTGGTTTCAAACTGGTACAGATCGAGCCGTTCAAGCAACTTCTGGTGGATTTTCAGCTCCAGGTCGGCCATGATCGAGCGCAGATGGGCTTCCAGTTCGCTGCGGCTGATCGTGACGGCTTTTTCGGCCTCGAAGGTGAGCGTGTAGGGCCAGATGCGAACCTTGGTGCCCGGCTCGAACACGCCCGTCTGCCCGCCCAACACCTCCTCCTCGCCGACGACACAACTATTCAGGCCGACATTCTCCAGCACCAGCTTGCCGTTGTTTACCCGCACGACGGCATGTTGCCGCGAGACGAGCGGGCTTTGCAGGCAGACCGTGTTGGACGCATCACGGCCGATCGTGATCTGGCTGCCGGACACCTCGACCACGTTACGGCGGCTTTCGTTGATCTTATTGAACCAGATTTTCATTATTTGCCGTGCCGCTGAATTCCAATCTGGCGGAAGTTGACCGCCTGAAGGCGATCCCAAAGAATCGTGGCCTTTTCCGCCTCTCCTGGAACCTTCGCGCTCACGCGAATCCCCAGCACGCTCTCTTGGAGTTGCGGAATCTTAGCCGCCTGCATGACCTTTGCGTCGCCCAGCCGGTTGCCGACGGAAAGGACCGTGAAGGGGCCAATAATCTCGATCTGGTTGGCGGGCATTTGCACAATGTCCGCATCGTCGGCTTTAGGTTGCACCAAGGGGATGCCCGAGGGATCGACGGCCGGCTTGCCCGGCTCGTCGGCAGGTTTTGGCTGCCCCGCACGCGTAGGCCCCGGCGGAAACTTAGGCAGGATGAACGATACCTGGTCGCCGGGCGTAACCAGTGAGGGCACGAAAGACCGCGCGTCAACCGGAATCCATCGAATCACTTCGTCCTTGCTCAACTCGAGTTCCTTCGGTGGAGTCTTCACATCGCTTTGCAGGAGAAGAAGACCGCCTTCGGAACTGCTATCGAGGGTTCGCCAGACGGGCATATCCTTGATGGTAATGCGATCCTCCCACAGATAGGCATAATCTTTGAGGTTTCCGATATGGTTCGCCGGAATCTCGATTTTCACCAGATTATTTTCCGTCAGGCGTTCACCACGACCAACGATCAGGCCCTTTTTGATCCCGATGAAGGCCACCATGTCTTTCTTTTGGGCCTCGGTGTTGAGGTAATAGAAGTTGGCCACCGCCCCGAAAACTCCCAACACGATGGCAACGATTAACCCGTGAATACCTTTCATGGTTTTCCTTTCTCCAGTTGACTCTCCATGACCAGCCCCGTCCACCTGCTTTGCGGATCCAACCCAAGACGAATATCGACCGCCATGGCAGGTGCAGGCGATCGCATCTCAAATCGTGCATGCCAACCCAAGGCAATTTGCTGCCAGCGGGCGGCAACCGTCCAACCGCGATCGGCGAACCACCGGTCGTAAAACTTCCGTGCCGCATCGCCGTCGTCCGCGGAAAAGGCGGCGATTGCCCCGCCGGCCGCCGCGCGAATCGATATCAGGCGATGTCCACCGGGCGGGAGCGGAATCTCGCCGCTCCCCCCCCCTGCCCTGCCTGCCGCACCGCCGGACTGAAACAAGTACAAGGTCCAGACATTCGCAGCGGCAGGAACCGCTACACCCCAGATTACCACGCGGTACGTGGTTTCATCAAGGGTAGTCCCTGACTTTGTAGGGTGGACTTTAGTCCGCCGGCTTTCATCAGCCGTCTCAACCGCCCGCGTGCCAATCAGCACCGGGTGGCCTCCGCCCCACTGGTAAAGCTGCCACTGGCCATGCTCTTCGGCCACGGGCCGCTCGCTTGCGAGTCGTTTCAAGAGTTCCTGTTCGGCCGCGTCGGCCGGCTCGCTGCGGGGACGGGAATCGACCATTGCCGCTCGGCAGGCATCCTGCAACGCCACAGGAAGATCGCTCTGCCTGCCGGAAAATTCCTGCCGCCGGATCGACCACGCTTGATCGCCAAACTCGAGAATATGCGGTGCCGCTGCGTCACCCAAGGAATCGGTGGGCACGGGCACCGACAACGGACTTCGCTCATTATGCCACACGTGCAGCACCTCGCGGCCGAAACCCAGGGCGATAACCACGAGCATGAAGGTCAGCAGGCCATTGGTGGTCCAGGCGGAGATCCGCCGCGCCAGCCGGCCCAGGCTTTGGGATTGCTTCGGCGGTGATGGCTGACTCGTATCCAGACTGGCTTCCCTTACTTGCGGCTCACGGGCCACTGCTTGCCTGAATGGTTTCGAGGAACTTCTTGAGAATATCAATTTTTGCCTTCAAGTCCGGGATCTGAGACTGGGCAAGGGAGACCATCGCCGGCTGGGCCGGCGGTTTCGCATTGAGGATCGCCTCGAACGCGGCCAACGCCCGCTGGTAGAGTCCCAAAAACGATTGCGTCATTCGCTCGGCCAGACTGGGAATGTTTTGGTTCTTGGTATGTTTGCCTTGAATGCTATCGATAAGTTGCTCAACGCTCTTGTCGGTCAAGTTGCGATCGGTCGTACACATCGATTGCACCCGCGGATAAAAATTGGGAGCACCGCCCCAGCCGAAGAGTGCGCCGTAGTAGAGGAAGTCGGGATCGTCGTCCAACGGACGGAGTTGCTCGCGGAAGGCTGCCTGAGAGATCGCCAACACCGACCGCACATACGCACTCACCAGCGAAGCGGGAGCCTTGGCCAGCGCGTACAACACGGGAACTCGCCGTTGCCAGTTACTCCCCATCCCCATCTGCTGATATTGCCACTTATCGTCGATCAGCCACGTTTGGGCCTTGATCGTATAGGTTCCCATCTTGCCCAACAAAGGATATTTTCGGGTCAGTTCCGCGGAACCTTCGCGCAATCCGCGAGTTGGGTCAAGAAGGTCGGAATTGACGGTCGCCGCAGGCAACGGGCCGCGTGCCACCGGCAGATCGACGCGACGGTCGTCCATGGCTGCCACCACGCCCTGGTCGGAAGATCCCATCGATGCCGTAGCCGGCCAGTAACGCGGACGGGGATCGGTCAAACCGCTTCGCGGCCAGCGAGCCTCCCATACCGCGAGCCGGGCCACGCTATTTTCACGAACCTTCCAAGCAGCGATCGTACCATAGTTGATAATCAACGCCATGATGAACAGCAAAATCGGCAGCGCCAAGGTCAGTTCCAACATGGCGAGACCGCAGCGGTATGACTGGATTGCTTCTCGCGGTACTAACAATTTTATATTCATGGCGAATCAGGAGTTAAGTAAATCCGAAATCCGAATGTCGAAATACGAAACAAATTCAAATCACAAATGCAGTCAATGACCAAAACACCGGTTCGGCGAGGGTCTCCCGACCCCGCCACCCGGTTCGGCGAGGGTCTCCCGACCCCGCCACCCGGTTCGGCGCGGGTCTCCCGACCCTGCCGAAATGTCGAGTGGGAGACCTTCGGTCGGCAGTGTGGCTCGGTCAGAGACCGGCCACAACGGGGAGACCGGCCACAATGGGTAGTTTTGAACCTTTGAATTTCCTCTTTCGTATTTGTTTCGGATTTCGACATTCGGATTTCGTATTTTTCGCTAGTGTGGACTGATCTGCTGTATTTCTTCACTGCTAAGCCCACCAAGAGTCGGCAACTTGTACGACCCATTACTAAAGCCCGGAAGACCGGGATCCGATTGCAGGATCGTGACCAAGGCGGGCTGCGTGGCGGGCGCAAGCTGACAGTTCCAACTTTGGTTGAGTAGGTTCCAAACGGTCGGACCTCCCACGCGCCCGACCACCCACCGCGTGTTCCCCCCTCCGCCGCCGCCGCCGTTATTGCCTATAGGCACGAAGGCAATCTCGCCGGGTACGCCGCCCAACGGCGACTGACTCGGACCCGTTCCTGAACCGCCTTCCGAAACCCATCCCAGCCGATTTCGTGGAATGAATAGGTGGACCTCGGCAAACGCCTGGGCATCGGCATCCAGGGGATTCTTAAACAGCCCTGGCGCCATCTCCGGCAGCTTCTTCCAATAGACCACGCCGATGTAGGTGTAGTGCTTCTGGAGCGTCGTGTTTGAATTGGCCGTCTGCAATGGGTTCTCGTGGATCACAAACAGCAGATTGGAACGCGGATATTCCTCGGTCAGCAACTTTTCCAGATATCCACAGGTGAAACTACGCCACAGGCCCGAGAACTGCGACATTTTGCCCAGTTGATCGAGGGCACCAAGCAGTTCGGCGTTCCACTGATCGAGGTACAATTTAGACAGCATTTGCCGCTGCTGGACCGCCGTTCGGACATACTGCTCCTGATTCGCGACCGAATCAAGCTCCGGATCGATCACCGGCAGGGTGCGATCGTCCGGCGAGTAGCCCGAATCGGCATCGCCACCCACCGGCCGGGCATCGGTTCGCCACAGCACGCCGAACATCGGACCGCGGTGATGGTCAGGGTCACCATTCCGCGCGGCCGTCTCTCGAGCAGCAGCCTGGGCAATTTCAGGAAAGGCAACCACGACGGCCCGCTGATACTTGGGAATCAGTTCCTCGGCCAGAATCTCCTCCATCATCGGCAGAACCAGATCGCTCACCGACTTGGCCCAAGCTGAGTAGCTATCGACCAACTGCTGCTCCAGCGGAACCTTTTGCTGAATGGCCGAGCCAAGGGCCGTGAACTTTGGAAAACCCGAGGACGAGAACACCTGGGCAACTTTGTTCCAGGCGGCGAGGATGCGGGGCGCGTAGGATGCGGAGTTCTGATCGCGGGCCTCTCGCAAAAAAGCCGTGACCGCGAAAACGTCACAGAGCAGATGGTTGGTGAAGGCCAGCGTATTCATCCCCCGCGCCAACACCACCCCACCGGAATAGGCCGCCGAATCGGCAGCGTTCTGCATGCGGATCTTGCCGTCAACATGGCGGCCGACGTTCATCACCATCCCCAGCAACATCGCCAGGAACATCACGGTAAAGACGCTGACAATACTGATCGAGCCTCGCTCGTCGCCATGGAGTCGCCTTAGGAGACCTCGCGAAACCGCAAGCGATAAGGAATACCGGCGATTTTGTTTACGGATAGACATACGTCACCACCGATTTCTCACCTTCGTTGCCGATGGTAGCCGAGGCCTGCAAAGGATAGGTGTAAACGCTACCATGCTTTTCGATACGTTCCGCAACCTTGTCTCTTCCGCTGGTCCCAACGACATATCTCGCCAGCATCCGCCCCGGGCCAGGCAGCAAGGGAAACTGATAGTTTACCGTCACCGTGATCGTGTCCTGCCAGCCGACCTCGTTGAAGTAGAACTCGCCGAGATCATCCGGCTCGTAATAGGTCTCGATCGGTGGCTCTTGGTTCTTGTGGAAAAAACGGATCTGGACCTCGGTGTTGTTCATCGCGTAAGCTAGCTTGCGATCCAACCGCGGACCGATTGAGCTGTTGGAGCCTGAACTCGGTGACAGCGCGCCGTAAGCATCCTTCAAAACGGAAGCCATTTGCGCCGCCGTCGGGGCCTGTAAACCGAGGTCGCGCGACGGCGAAATCGGCATGCAGGCCAGAATGGCCGCTGAAGCGATCTTGTCAAACTTCCGGCTGCCCGGCGCGATCTTGTAGGTCAGCCCACCGCTGCCGGGGCCATAGTTGGCAGCCGTGGGGTCGAGTTCCGGCGCGACTTGGTCCGGCGCGTCAGGATCGATCGAGTAGGAACTAATGCAGCAGGGGCCCTCGGGCGCGGGCATCGCGGCTGGAATCCACACTGCCGCACTGCGCGCCGCCGCAAAGGCGGCGTAGTGGACTACCACGGTGCCGATCATCAATTGGCTCACCTGCACGATCATCATCATGATCATAATAAACAGCGGCAGAGTGAGTACGAAGCTGAGGCTTTGCACGCTCCCAACTTCATCGCGATGCAGTTCCAAAAGGCGGCCCAGGCGAAGCTGCGCCCGGCTGAAGCGCACCAACACCCAGGCCGCCAGAATGAGTACTAGCAGCAATACCAGCCAAGGCAAACATGCCGTCATAATCGCACGAGCCATGGTGACAATTCCTTTAGTGCTTAGCCCTTAGTGCTTAGTCGATCAAATGCTATTGTGCTTGATTTCCCTAAGACCTAAGACCTAAGCCATTTTCCAAAGCCTCTATCAAGTTGAACCTCACGATCACCACCGCCACCAGCGCACTTGGCGCCAGAAAGACCGGCGGCTTCAACGCCTTACGTTCTTCATCGCTCAGCGGCATAAACCAAGGCAGCCGCAATCCGGTCGAGACCAACCGCACAACGCGGGATAGGGTCGTGACCGGCCCGATTCGCCAAACCAATAGAATCAGGCTGAAACATGAGCCTAACACAAAGGTCCACAATAAAGCCTCCAACCCTTTTTCTGCCCCCAGCAACGAGCCGATCATGGCCATCAGCTTCACGTCTCCCCCGCCAATGCCAGGGAAGAACGAGAAGCAGACAATCATCAACACGCCACACGTCAACAGACCGCCCACGCTGTCGAGCAACGTCGGTGCGCCGAGCCAATAAAACAGACTCGCTTCCGCCGCGCCATCCGCCAACAGCCACGCGCTACCCACCGCGCTCAGGGCCAAGGCCGCCAAGATACCGCTGTACGTATTCCAGTTGTAAACCTTGTTCCGGAACACGTCGGTAGCCGTGGCGACCAGCGTCAATCCCAAAAGCATGACCGTGAATAACATGAAGCGTCAGGTGATTATTGCGGGGCGTTGTTAGCGCCGTTTGTCAACTCCTCCACGCCTGTGTTGAAGAAAGCCTTGATCGTCGGCCAAGCCTTGACGATCAAGAAAATCAGGATCGGCAAGGCGATGGCACCGACGACCAGGATCGTCTCCAGGCTAATCGAGCCGTCTTCATCCTCATGAATCTTCCTCAAAAGTTTCAACAGAGAACTGTTTTTCATGGACTCTCTTCTCCTACATAAATGGCCAAGACACTAAAGCACACACCATTTCATACACCAAGCGAATAATCTTGGGGCCAACTCGAAACAGGAACGCCGCCATCGGCAAGATCACGCCGAGGACCAGTACGTAGTCCAGCGCGGCCAAGCCCCGGCGCCGCCGTAGGCCAGGCTTTCCAGCCTGACATAACGTGCGTCGTCTCGTTTTGAATTGACCTGATTCTCGCATGATTCGTCACTCTTTGCAACCGTTTATCCTTCCCCCGTGGCCCACACATCCCGCGTTAAATGAATCCGCTCACTCATTCCCTGTTCGTGGGGTTCGCGGGCAAACGTCGGTCGCTCGCCGGTCAGTTCCAACTCAGCCAACAGCCGCCCATCCTCCGTTCGCCCCTTGAACCGGGAGACGAAAATATCGGCAAGCCGGTATTTGTTATTGTCGTCCAGACCACGAGCCTCGGTGATCCGGGTAATTTTTCGCGATCCATCTTCGCTAAAGCGGGCAATCTGCACCACCAGATGGATTGCGGAAGCCACCTGGGCCCGCGCCACATAGACCGGAATCTCGACATCCGACATCATCGACAGCGTTTCCAAACGGATCAAGGCATCCAACGGCGAGTTGGCATGCACGGTCGAAAGTGCCCCGGCGTGACCGCTGATCATGGACTGGATCATATCCAGCGCCTCGCCGCCACGAACCTCGCCGACGATAATCCGGTCCGGCCGCATCCGAAGCGAATTGACGAACAACTGCCGAACATTCAGCCCACCCTTGCCGCGGCGGTCCGCTTGCTGAGCCTCCAGATAGAGGCAATGGTCCTGAATCAACCGCAGTTCCGACGTGTCTTCGATAACGATAATCCGCTCTTCTTCCGGAATGAATCGTGAAACTGCCCCCAAAAGGACTGTTTTTCCGGTGCCTGTGCCGCCGGAGATGACAATATTCTTTCGCAGCCGCACACAAATCTCGATGAATTCCTTCGCCGCCGGGCTGAGACTGCCAAAGTCGATCAGGTTGTCGATGGTGAGGATCTGCTTGGTAAAGCGACGGATGGTGAGATAGATTCCTGTCCGTGCGCTGGGAGGAATGACCGCGTGGACGCGGGAGCCGTCCGGCAGTCGGGCGTCCAGAACCGGATGATCCTCGGTGATTTCGCGGCCCACCCATTGGGCTACATTGTGAATAGCGGTCAGCAGGGCATCTTCGCTGGGGAAGTGGGCATCGGTGCGAATCAACTTCCCACGGCGTTCCACGTAGATGCAATCATAGCCGTTGACCATGATTTCGCTGACCGACTCATCGGCTAGAAACGAACCAATCGGCTCCAAAAAGTAGCCGACGCTCGATTCAAAGATCGCCTGACGGGACATGGCGCTTCCTTTGCTGCACCTGAGAGCCGAATACGCACTGCCCTTTGTGCGGAGTCTGCTTCGACAACCTTATCTTCCAACAAGTTGGGGCAAATGTCAAGATGGCGTGTCCAGATGGCAGGCCCAAAATTTCCGGTCATCAACAAGACCCTTGGTTGGCACCTTGACTAGGAATGGAGGATCTGAGTCCCACTCTACAAGCATTTGATTCTCGTCGATAATCTTCCTTCTTTCCAAGCAATGGCCGCCGTAGGACAGGCGGCGACGCACTCCGCGGCGACCTCGGCAGCCGAGGGCCTAGCGGCACGCCGATCCGCACGTCGAAGCCGGGGCCGAAGTAACGTCAATACCGTTCAATGTCGCGCAACGAGGATCCTGCGCCGTGTCCGTGGCAAGCTGTACCAATTCTTCGTGGGATTCGTCGTCCGAAGGAAACTGTGGAAGCGATTCGCACAGCCACTACTTCTTGCGTGCCCATCGAGGTCGAGAAGCCGGCGAACGTCAACCGCCGCAATCCGGCCGCCTTGGCAATGCCGAAATCCATGATGCGGATGCTGCCATCATCGCAGAGCATGATGTTTTCCGGCTTCAAATCGCGGTGAATCACCTCTTGCGCATGAAGCTATGACGCCGCTCGCTGGTACATGTTGATTCAGGCCTTCACGGTCTTCCTGGCCCTGATCGGCACGACGCTCTCCTGCATCAGCACCAGTGCCCGCGTGACCTACGCCATGGGTCGAGACGACGAAGTGCCTTCGCACTTCGGAATGTTGCACGGCAAGAAGCTGACCCCGCACCGGGCCATCTGGACGCTGGCCACGGTTTCGGCAGTGGTCGGTATCCTGAGCGCGATTTGGTATCTCTGCGGTCCGTCGGCCACCGATGCGTTGAACACGACTCTGACCGACGCCCAAAGGGCAAGCATCTGGTATCCCAAGTTCCTGGTCTTCACCAAGGAGTTTGCCGCGACACTGCCCAACAGCCTCATCGTCGCCACGGAAGACGCGGCGAGCGTGATCGAAACGATTTGTGTGGTCGCTCGCACTGGCCAGGTGGGCGACGGTAAGATATTCGTCTCGGACCTGAGCGACGTGGTCCGCATCCGCACGGGCGAAAGCGGCGAGCAGGCTATTTAAGGCTATTCAAAAAGTAGGACCGGTAGGATTCGAACCTACAACCAAGGGATTATGAGTGCTGAACGGTTGTATCTCGATAGTTTCTCAGTGTAAACAGCCCCGTGTTTCTCGGCGTTTTTGTGCCGGGATTCATGGGGCAAATAACAAAGGGTATTGATGATAGGTACGGTTTTGAGTACCGATCGAATCGGATAGAATGACGATTATTGCCGGGAGGCGACTTGCTATCGCCGCCACCATGCGAGTTTCACGGCCTATCCCCGTGGGGCTCGCATGGTGCCCGGTTCTTTTTGAAAGGATAGGTTCTATGACGACGACGAAGATCGAGGCGACGACGGCCGATAGCGTAACTGAGACTCTTTGCACGACCGTACTAATTGCCCACAGACTTGTGGAGGGTGCCCTTGGGTGGAATGAATCGGCCAAAATCCTTGGGGAGGGTGGCCTATATAGGATCTACGGGGATGATGCCAAAAAGGCTTTTCTTACCGACTTCCGCGCTCTAGAAATGAGACTCCTCAAAATCAGCGATCTTGGCATCGGTCACCAAGAGGCCAACAGGTGGCGCGGATTGCTGGGGGTCCGACCTCCCCGCGATGCGGCAAGCTGGCACGAATTGGGCTTTAATCGCGCTTCTCTGGTGTGGACCATCCTTGCCCTACTGGCAGAGCCACCTGCAACGACGGACGGACGGGTATGGGATTTGATCCTTGCCGACATTCAGAAGCATCTTCCGCGATTCAATGATGGCCGGCTGGTTGCTCGAATCCGAATCGAAGAGGCGGTAGCCGACCGGATGGAGGCAAAGGCACTCGCGGCCGACTCGGGGCCAAAGGGTGATTGGGTTCTGTGGAGTGAAGCTTGGAAGCAAGCTTGCTCCACGATGCCCCCTTTCCTAAAGTCGGAGTTTACGGGAGATCCGGGGCAGAACAAACTCCGAAAACAACTCCGCATTGATCATCCCGACTGGTTTGATCAGAAGTCAAAACAGCGGCCACACGTTCGCATTGCTCCATTTCTCAATTACTTCAGTGAAATGGCGGAACGCCTTGAAAGCAAGTTGGCCGAAAATCCCAATGTCCACAAGCACTTCGCCCAAGCAATGAAGGCGGAAAAAGAGCAGATTCGCGCGCGAAAGTAAGCCGCCTTACTTTCGCTCTACTTTCACGGCCCCCCCAAAACCCCCGATAAAACGGGGGTTTTTTCGTTTCCTACTTTCAATTCAACACGCAACGGCCAATGTCGAGGAAAATTGCCTGTGGAGGAAAAATCCTATGGCAAAACTTCAAAACATGCCCGAGGCAATCAAATCGCTTCTCATGGCCGTCGATCATCAAATCAACGCGGCGGCAGAGGCGAAAGATGCGGTCGAGGCACTGCGACGACTGGCCGCGGACGACGTCGGCCACAATCAAGAGCGTGCGGCCAAAATCCTCAACAGCAACCTCCGACAGTGGGAACGGCGGCCGGCGACGGCAGGGGGCGCGCCATGATGCCCAGAGGCAGGAAGCCGAGCCCATTGCATGGCCGTGGCGAAATCCGCGGCGATGCGGTCTACCCCATTTCCGTGTTGATGAAGCGGCTTGGCATTGCCCGAAACACGTTGTCGAGTCTGCGGCGGCGTGGTCTCCCCGTTCATTCCATCGGCCGGCGTTGTGCGATCGTTTACGGGTGGGAATTACTGGCCTTCCTGCGATCGGAATCGGACCAGGGCAGTAATGGTGCTATGGACCAGGACGCAAACAACGGCGATACCGCGACAACCGTACCCACAACCGTACCGGGAGGGCCGGAGGAATGAGTACGGCGACAAAAAACCAAACCATCCGAGACCTTGCACAGGGCTACCTTGCGGGCGGAATCAGTCTGGTCCCGATTAACCACACAAGCAAGCTTCCGGCATTTGGTATGCTGCCCGATGGCAAGTGGGGCCATTTACAGACCGAAGCGGCAACGGCTGAGACTGTTGACCAGTGGTTTGCCCGTGGTTGCAAGGCCGTGGCGGCTGTCTGCGGCGAAGTGTCGGGCGGGTTACTCGTTATCGACTTTGATGAGGCTAGGTTTTTTGATTCATGGTGGGAACTGGTCAACCCGTTGCCCGAAGGCGTTGCGGTCCAGAAGACAGGCCGAGAGGGCGGCGGTTATCAGGTTGCGTTGCGGTGTGAGAACCCTGGCAAAAATGCCAAGCTTGCTTTTGTCCCTGACGAGACCCAAGAGGACGGCCGGAAGTGTGCTATCGAGACCAAAGCGGAAGGCGGTTATGCAGTCCTTCCCGGCAGCCTACACCCAAGCGGCCGTCTCTACGAGTGTATCAGCGGCGACTTTGCAGAAATTGGCACCGTGCCCCAGGCCGTGGCGGATGCGTTGCTTGAAGCGGCCCGAAGCTTGGACGAAGAACCGTTGACACGCAAGCAAAAGGAAGCGGCTGCGGCGGCGTCCCTAAGTGATTCAACGGTGGAAAAATTGCGTCGTCTCAAGGAGGAGATCGCGGAGTGTAACGGCAAGACTTGCGATAAGCATGAGGCAGAATCCAATGGTGAGGTTTCGGTTATCGAAGAGTACAACAAAGCGGTCACCATCGAAGCGGAGTTGTTAGCCCGCAAGTACACGAAGTACGGCGATAGGTACAAGCGACCGGGCGGGGTTCATGGCAGCGTAACTATCAAAGAAGGGCGAAGTTTTCATCATAGTACAAACGATGCCCTATGCGATGGTTATTGGCATCGGCCCTTTGATGTCTTCTGTGCCATAGAACACGATGGCAAGTGCAAGGAAGCGGTTAAGGCGGCGGCCCTAAAGTTGGGCATTAAGCCTAAGAAAGACGCACAGGCGAAGGCACAGGCGGCCCCAGGGGGTACAGAGGGCGATGCCAAAGAACCGTTGCCATTTACGCAATTACTGACAGGGGCGGAATTGTTGGGTCTCGACCTGCGGCAAACCTTCCTAATTAAGGGCGTCTTGGCCGTGCGTCAACCCATGATTATTGGCGGCCGGTCCAAGACCCTGAAGACTTCCATTGGCGGCGTTGACCTGAACATAAGCCTTGGAAGCGGCACCCCGTTCCTTGGTCGGTTTGAGTCCCAGAAAGTGGTTGTCGGTTTCTGGTCGGGTGAATCAGGGGCGGCAACCATCCGAGAAACGGCCAAGCGGGTTGCGGCGGCCCGTGGGGTAGACCTTGCCAAGACCTTGACCCATTGGAATTTCGACCTACCGAAGCTATGCAATCTGGCCCACCTGGATGCCCTTGAAGCGACAATCAAAAAATACGGTATTGAAGTTGCGATTATCGACCCGTTGTACTTAGCCCTGATGTCACCCGAGACGGCCAGCGGGGCAAGCAATATCTTCCTAATGGGCAGTTTATTGCAAGGGCTGACCAAACTGGGGCAGAAGACGAATTGCACGATCGTCTTGCTTCACCACTTCCGCAAGGGCGGGGCACCAAACGAAGATGAACCGGCCGGGCTTGAAGAACTATCCCAAAGCGGCGTTGCCGAGTGGGCACGGCAATGGATGCTATTCCAGCGGCGTTGCCCATATCGAGACGATGGCAACCATGCCCTATGGATGCGTTGCGGAGGGTCCGCCGGTCATTCGTCCTTATGGGGCGTCAATATCGACGAAGGCACCATCGACCCCGACACGGGCGAAGGGCGGCGTTGGGAGGTCTCTGTTAGTCCTCATGCCGATGCCCGGCAAGAGGCCCAGCAAGACAAAGAGAATCGCAAGGCGGCCGACCAAGAGAAGCGAGAGGCTGAGTTTCGGGCTAGGTTACTTTCTGTCCTGAAGACGGTCCCCGATGGTGAGACCGAACGGGCGTTGACCCGAGCCGCCGGAATGAACACGGCCAGTTTCGGCAAAGCAATCTTTGCCCTGATTCAAGAAGGCCGGGTAGTTATGTCCAAAATAACCAAGAACGGGGCTACCTACGATGGCTACAAACCGACCGGAAAGTAAGCACGATGCAACGGGTGCAACAGGTGCAACGGGTGCAACAAATGTCACCAGTTGCGGGCGATGCAACTGCCCCTATTACTATAGGGGCGGTTGCACCGTCTGCATGACACCACCGGAAAGTAAGAAATGAGAAGAAGAAAACCAAACCCTGAAGACGTTGGCCAAGAGTGGATGACCACCCATTGCACCTTGCCCGACAGTATCGAAGAAATCGAGTTTGGCGTGAAACGACAGACAGAGTTGTTTCCCTTGCCGGCCCTCGACTATAGCAAGGCGGGGCGGCTGGCCCGGTTGCTGGCCCTGCCCGGCATGCGGGTGGCTTCCGACCTGATACCACCACCGGCCCCGGCCGCGTTGACGGCGTGGCCGAGGCCCGAACCGTGGGAAATTGACGGCCAAAAAGCAACATCCCCGGCAACACGACCGGCGGAATTGATGGAAAGTAAGCAGTAAACCGCCCGGCGGCCCCCGATTAAGTATCAGGGGCAGGGGCGAAAAGGAATGAAAGAATGAATCTAAAAAGACTTTGGACTGAACACGAATCGACCTACCTGAAATGGTTTTGGCGAGATCCGCCGGAAACGAAAGCGCGAGCGTTTTGGACCAAGCCCGAGCCGACGAATCAACAAACTTCACCACCCCGGCGGCCGTCGCCTTCACGGCCGGACGCGGTCTTCTACACCTGAAGGCAAGAATTGGAGATTAAACATGACAGGCGAAAACTTTCCCCCGTTCCCAACGGCAAGTGACGGAACGCCCCTAGACCCCAATCTTTTTGACTGCTTGCGGCAGCAATACGCTACCCCCCAACGACCAGGCCAGAGCGAGCCTAATGCAGTCGAGGCCGCATTTATGAACATGAGGCAAGCCCTAGCGACCCCTGCCCCGCCGGCCCCGGAGCATCCGGCCGTCACGGAATATCGGCAACGCTGGAAGAAATAACCCGCCAACGAAAACCCTTTTTATCTGGAGATTTTAACAATGATGAATTTGATGCGAATTCCTGATTATGCCACCCCCGCCCCCCGCCAAGCGGCCGAGGCAATCAATGGCCGAATCACCGAAGCAGAAGCCTTGCTTGCTGAGGCCCGCCGGCAAGCGGACGAAGCGAAGACCCAGGCCGTTGACGTGATGACGTGCGACCCTGACCAGGCCACCCAAGCCGCCGGCAATTTGCGACGTGCCGAAATCGCATACTTGCGAAGCGAAATCGAGATTCGTCGCGACGTGCGAACCCTTGAGTCATTCATCGGGGTTGACCGAGCGGCCACGTTGCGGGCGGTGGAAGCCGAGATTACCACCACCATTTCCGAAATCAAGGCGGGGCTCGATAAGCTTGGCTTCCGCCTTTTCCTTGACCTTCCGGACCCGCTATTGCAATATCCGGTCGATGCGTTTTGCAGGCAATTCAACACGCGATTGGCGGCCCTGTTGGAACGGCAACGGTTGCTTTCGAGTTGTTCGGTGGGCGGCGGCGGCAACGAAACGGCGATTGAACAAGCAACCCGCCGGTTGCGCGAGTTATTGGACGTTCCGACTGCCGGCCCGATGTTTTTCGCAGTGCAGGAAGCACTACACAGACCACGATAGGAAAACGACATGGACGATTCACCGTCACTAAACGGAGCAATCGGCGACCGAGACCCGCGCGGCCGGTTTCTTCCTGGCAACGCTGGCGGCCCTGGCAATCCACTTGCCAAAAAGGCAAACCAGCTACGGGCGGCACTCTCCCGCGCGGTCACCGCGGCCGATGTTAGGGCGATAGCACGAAAGATGATCGACCTGGCGAAGGCCGGCGACACGACCGCGGCAAAGCTGGTCTATGATCGTTCGTTAGGCCCGTGCGAAGCTTTCGACGTGGTAGCAGAACTGGCCGAGCTACGGGCGGCCGTCGATGCACTCCTAGACAAAGGACAACTGAAGTGAGAAGAGAAATAACGCAACTACGGTCAGACGTGGAAAGGCTCGTCGGCAGCGGCAGCGATGCCGACGAGGAAATCTATTGGGAAGCCCAACGGGCGGCCCAAGATGTTTTCCTGCGCGATCCAGTGACGCGGAAAGCGATATTGTCGCATAGTGAAAAATATCTATGCGACACCAGCCCCCATAAGCTAGCCCTGAAGGGCATGAACACAGAACAACGAATCGCGGCGATGGATAAAGCTTGGACGGAGGACAACCCCTGGCCCGGTTTTGAATCGCTCGTTGAAGAATTCGTCACTCAGCTAAAGACGAAGGGCGTCATCACGCCCCCCCCTCGCGTGGGCGAGTTGTCCGGCGTCCCTGCCGAGACTGCGGAGGAGGAGGAGGGGCAACTTGACTTCCCCAAGACGGAACCCGAGAAAGATCAATAAGCGTCGGCAGGTGTTTGACGATCGGCTTCTACTGTTCAGAGCCGACCCGTTTTGAGATCACCGCAAGGCGAGCCTGTCCGACGTTGGCCCCAGGCCGGTAAGTTGCTTTCGGTTTTGCGACTGCCGGCCCGGCGGCCGGATACACACGAATCGCGTAAGACGCGATTCTGAGGGGTAGAGGCGACGGACGGCAAAGCATCGACCCAAGGGCAGAACGTGGCAGGATGGGGCAGAATTGGAGGCCGGATACGGGGAAATCGGATACATGATGCTACGGTCCTATCCGTTTTGCCGAGTGTTTTGCCCGACAGTACCCAAAACCGTACCCGCCGTGGTATTGACGGGATGGAAGAAAAGCCGATAATTACTCTTGTGCGGTTGAAACATCTTGACCGCCAAGGGCTGATTACCCTTACTTGTGATTCTAAGATGGTTTCCGAAAAACAGGCCCCGGGCCGTGGTATCCGTGCGTATGTTCAAGCGTTGACCCGCAAAGGCGGCGAGCAAGGCATATGCGGCAGTCACAAGCTGCTAATCAACGGGTATCACGGCCCGCGGTCTTTCTTGGAAGGGTTTGTCCTATGACAAGCAAGATTCACGTTCACGTGGTCCAATACCCGGACTGCAAGAACCTCAGTCTGCGGTATCGCGACCCGACAACCGGGAAGCAAGTCCGCAAGTCTGCCGGCACGGCCAGCAAGGCGGAAGCCCGGCGGCTGGCTCATACGTGGGAAGCTGATTTGAACGAAGGTAGAGACCGGGGCCGGCACGGTACAACGTGGCAGCAATTCCGGCAGCGGTATGAAGATGAAGTTGTCCCTTCATTGGCCGACAGGACCGGGCACAAGATCGGCACCACGTTCAATCTGGTCGAAAAGTATCTGCCGATGGTTGCCAATGGGAAGTTGACCGACTTGACCGCGGAAGCCCTCTCGCAATTTCAACAGGGGTTGCGGGCGGGCGGCCGGGCGGAATCCACAACGGCAGGATACTTGGCACACTTGAAAGCGGCGTTGGCTTGGGCGGTCGATATGGGGCTGATTACCCAACAGCCGACGATTCGCAAACCGAAGCGAGCCAAGAAGGGCGGCAGGAAGATGAAGGGGCGGCCAGTCACCGGGGAGGAATTTGACCGGATGCTTGCCACCATCCCCGCGGCCCTGGCAGAGTGGCGCCGTCGCCGTCGAGACATGGCACGGAAGGCGGCGCGAAAAAAAGGGCTGGCAGAACACAAGACGCAAACCGACTCCATCCCCGTGGAAGTTGACCCGGCCGCTGTCGAATCGTGGCGGCACTACCTGCGCGGCTTGTGGTTCTCTGGCCTGCGGCTGGAGGAAAGCTTGGTTCTCAGTTGGGACCGCAGTGACCGCCCCCGCGTTGACCTATCAGCGGAAGTCCCGTTGCTCTCAATTCCCGCGGAGTGGCAAAAGGCAGATCGGGACACCCTGACCACCGTGACCCCCGACTTCGCCAAGTTCCTTTTGCAGACTCCCCCCGAGCAACGGCACGGCACGGTATGCCACCCCATGATGCCCGGCGGCGTTGCCCGATATGACCAAGCCGGGAAGATGGTCAGTCTGATTGGTGAATTGGCCCGCGTTGTAGTTCATACCCACCCCAAGACGGGGAGGGTCAAGTACGCTTCCGCCCATGACCTGCGGCGGTCCTTTGGTACGCGATGGTCAAAGGTGGTCAGTGCATCCGAATTGCAGGATATGATGCGCCATGCCGACTATCACACTACCCAAGCGTACTACGTTGACAACAAGGCCGTTGACCTTGCCCGGAGCATTTGGCGGAAGGCCGGGGTTGATTTGGGTACGGTTTTGGGTACTGTTGACGATTCCGGCGACGATTCCGCGGTTAGTGCAGGCGACTCAACTCCCGATGGGAAAAAGGCTTAGTGAAGTAGGACCGGTAGGATTCGAACCTACAACCAAGGGATTATGAGTCCCCTGCTCTAACCGTTGAGCTACGGTCCCTAAGTGCTATTTTTCAACAACTTACGACATTTCCGGTCTACACTATCAACGGGGGGGTTGTTGTTGGTTTATTGTTCGCGGCCATCTTGGATCTTGGCAGCCGAATTTCTGCCATAGTTCGTCGCTTACATCGGCCGCATTCTGGGGCCTTGCCTTGGGGATTGCGAGAATAACCCGTCCGTATTCTCCGGTGGCGATTGCCCTAGACTTCGCTTGTGGCACTTTTGACTTCTTGGGCATCACGATAGCGGGGGACACGATCAACGGCCCGATTGAAGCGCCCCAGTTCATCGCCGCCTTGATATGCCGCAGCTTTTCAGGGTCCTCCGCCAAGTTTGTGGTGCGGGCGTCTCGCCTGCCTGGTTCAACCACAACATCTTGGGCAGGCGGGACGCCCGGACCACAATTATCCGCAAACCCGGCGGAGAGCCCTTTTTAGCTTGCGTGACGGTGACAACATATCCGATGCTAACTCTCTTTGCAGTTCACCAGCCAATCTCTTGGCCTCACGCCGATCCTGAGTGAAGGGTGTTATTATCGGACTTCGTGCCCTAAAAGTCAACAGGGCACGAAAAAGTCTGCTACTAATCTCGCAATGGGTTTCTCGATGATTAGGCCCGTCCTTCAGATTGCGGATTATTAGGAACGAATATCGAACCGCGTGCGTCGAATAGACAGTTCTTACCCCAAGGGAGTTAAAACCATGTGTCACAAAGCATTTCTACGAGCGATTGTTGCGCTATCCTGCCTCTTGCCAGCGGCTACCCATGCGGGGGCAATTTTCCTGCCCGGCAAGCTGGCCGAGGGGAAATTTGTCGCCAATCGAGAGGCCAAAGGCCCTGACTACAGCGTCCAGTACAGCACGGTTACTGCCGCCGTGGATGATGGAACGGCCCAAGTAAAGATCGAGGAGACCCTTGTTGGGCCGGAAATACCCCTCGATACAGTCTGCTTGATCCCCCTGCCCGAAGGTGCAGACGGTCGGAACGCCGTCGTCTTGGCGGGTATCCCCTCCGGCGACCACAGGCCGCTATCGGCTGCCCGATTCCTGGAGCCTGCCGAAGCGCAGCAGATCTATGAAGCTGCGGCACGCGGCCTGGACAACGTGGCGATCCTGGCCCTCAGCGGCCGGCCGGCACTGATCGTGCCCGAGTTCCGCCTGCAGGGCAAGGTCGAAATTTCGGTCGAGTTCCGTCAAAAGGTTCGGCAACAGGGCGGCCTTTGTCGCCTGGAATGCCCTATGCCCGTCGCTGGGTTTGCGCGCGGTCCCGTTGCCCGGCTTTCCGCCAGCGTGACCCTTGCCAGCAAGGAGCCTCTGCGAGCAATCTTCTGTCCCACGCACACGGCCACGATTGATCGTAACGGCCTTCACAAGGCAGTCGCCCGAGTCAAGGCTGACAACTACTCGGGTACGGACGACCTGCGCCTGCTATGGGTGGCCGACAAGGACGACCTGGGTTTGCGGGTGCTGGCCTGTAAGCCCGACGCGGCGGAGGATGGCTACTTCCTGCTCGTGGGCAATCCCACTGGCAGTACACATGCGGAACCGGCCGCGGAAAAAGACGTGACCTTCGTGCTCGACACGAGCGGCTCCATGCGGGGCGAGAAGATCGAACAGGCCCGGGCGGCAATCGACTACTGCCTGGGGCAGATTAACGCAGGCGACCGATTCAATATCGTCACCTTCGGCACCGAAGTGGCCAGTTTTCGCGATGCGCCGGCCGCCGGTTCGCAAGCCAACGTCGCGGCGGCGAGGGAATTCATCGACAACCTAGTGGCCAAGGGCGAAACGAATATCAGCGGAGCTTTGGTCAAGGCCTTGGGCGGTGAGAGAACCAGCAGGCCCCCCATTGTCATCTTTCTTACCGACGGGACACCTACTGTTGGCGAATTGATCCCCGAGAGAATCGTCACGGTCGCCAAGCAGGCAAACACGTCCGGGGCAAGAATCTTCATCATGGGGTTAGGGCACGACGTCAACGCCCATCTACTCGACAAACTGGCCGAAGCGACCGGCGGGAGCAGCGAATACATCGTACCGGGCGAAGAAATCGATGCCAAGGTGGCTGGCCTCTATGATCGCTTGGCCCATCCCGTGCTGACTGATGTTGAAGTACACTTCGGCCAACTGCCTACGAATTCCGTCTATCCCCAGAAGTTGCCGACCCTCTTCCGCGGCAGCGAGGTGATGGTTTTCGGCCGATACCGCGACGGCGGAAAGCAGACTTTCTCCGTTGCCGGAAAACTCGGCGACAAGCCGGTCGAGTACGCTTGCACGGCCAACCTGCCCGAGAAACCAACCGACAGCGGCAACGATTTCGTGGCACCCCTCTGGGCCGCGCGAAAGATCGGCTTCCTACTCCAGGAAATCCGCCTTCATGGCGCAAATGACGAACTGATCGGCGAGGTCGTGCGGCTGAGCAAGCGGTTCGGCATCGTGACCGAATACACAACCTTCCTCGCGACCGCCAGGGGCGAAGTATCGGCAGGCGAGGCTCTGGGTATGGCTAAAAATCAGATGGGGATGGCCGCCGAGCAGAAAGCGGGCAAGTGGGCCGTGAACCAGGCCCGCAACGATCAACAACTCCAGCAGCGCGGCGTCGCTGGGGCGCAGGCCAATTCCTACTTCGACCGCCGCGGCAACGTGGTGACCACGGAGAATATCCGCCAGGTGGGACGCCGGGTCTTTTACCTTCGCGACGGCCAATGGGTCGAGAGCGAAGATGCCGGCAAACGCAAGACACGCGTGGTCAAGGTCGATGACAAGGAGTATCAAGACCTGGTACGAAATCACCGCGACTTCGCCCAATCGCAGCAGCTTGGCTGGGCCGTGCAAATGAACATCGGTGACGAACGGATTGTCGTCGAAAAGAATGGCCAGCAAAAAGACGAACAACTCCGCCGGCAAGCACCTCATGAGCAAATTGAAGAGTCGCAACAGCAGTTGCAGCAGCAACAGTTGCCCATGAACCAAATGCAGCAGTTCCGTAACCAAGTGCCGCGAAACCTTAACCAGGTGCCACAAAACCGCAAAGCGTTGCAGCAGGAGCCGAAACAATGATCCGAACTCTATCAATCCTCAAAGTAGCAGGCACACTCCGTGTGCCGTCCGCCCTATCAGCCCTCGCCCTCTTCGCCGTCGCGCTCATGCCGCACACCGGGTTTGCCCAGATACAGAACCTTCAGAACCGCGTCAATTCGGCAATGCCTCGTGCATCAGGCGGACAGCAAGCCGTCCACGAGCCATTCAGCGGGCCGATCACCGCCGCCAAGATTCGCATCGCCATCGACGACGCCGTAATGTACCTTCGCAATTGCCAAACGCCCGCCGGATCGATCGGCGAGGGCTATGGGTATCCCGGCGGACCGACCGGGCTGGCCTCGCTAGCCATGCTGGCTGCTGGCGCAGATCCGGCCGCCGACGATCAACTGAATAAAGCCCTTGATTGGCTGGCCAAACAAGAGACGAACAACACCTACGTCCGCGGCATTCGCGCCAACGTCTGGGAATACGCACTCCGCAAGGCCCCCTACGACGTGCGGCTCCGCAGTCTGCTTAAGGCCGATTTCGAGTGGCTCCTGGCCGCGCTGGGCGACCGCGAGGGCTGGCGTTACAACATGGAATCCCGCGATTGGGACAACTCATGCACGCAGTACGGCGTGCTGGGCTTATGGGCCGCCGCCCGGGCAGGATTTGAGCCGGGCGACAAGTTTTGGGTCACGATGTCAAAACACTTCCGTAGTTGCCAAACCGCCGACGGTGGTTGGGGATACGTGGGCCATGCTGGGCCCACGCCCAACATGGCCACCGCCGGGCTGGCCAGCATGTTCCTGGTTTTCGACATGTACCACGCCCGCCACGCGTATCGTGCGGATAAGCCCGACACCTTCGCACAGGGCGAGGCGGCCGAGGTGCTTGCTTCACTCGATCGGGGCATGAACTGGCTCGGAAAGGCCCAAGGCAACAAGAACGACGGCTACTACCTTTACGGCATCGAACGTACCGGCGTGGCGGGAGGCCGGAAGTATATCGGCGGCGAAGACTGGTTCGCGCGCGGGGCCGAGGTCGTGCTCAAGTCCCAGTGCCGCGACGGTTCCATTCCGCTTGGACGTTGGGGCGGGCCGCCGGTCAGCACTTCGTTCTGCACGATGTTTCTGGTTTACGGCGGGGCACCGCTGGCCATGGAAAAACTCCGCTACGGCGAAGGGCAGGACTGGAATCTCAATCCCCGCGATGTGGCCAACCTGAGCAAGTTTCTCTGGTCGGCCTACGAGCGGCCGATGAACTGGCAAGTGGTTTCGGTCGATGCCAAAGACGAGTTTGAAGCGCCGATCCTCTTCCTCAGCGGCTCGAAGCCGGTCCATTTCACCGAGGAGCAGATGCTCAAGCTGCGCGATTACATTCTCGGCGGCGGCACAATCCTCGCCGAGCCGAGCGACCACAGTCCGGAGTTTGCCCAATCGATGGAGGAATTGGTGCGGATGATGTTTCCCAAGCGGTATTACCCGGACTACGAATTGAAGCTGCTCCCGCCCGACCACGGCATCTACACGGTGGTGAAGCAGGATTGGAAAGATCTTCCGCGGCTGCGGGGAGTTTCCGACGGATCGAGAACATTCTTTATCCTCTCGGACGAGTACTTGGCGGCAGACTGGCAGACGAATCGCTCGACGAGCAACGCCTTCAATCTGGCCACGAACCTGCTATTCTACGCGACCGATCTCGGCGAGTTGGAAGGAAAATTCGCCTCGATGCTGCCCAACAGCCCGCCAGCCAAAGCCCGCAAAGAGATATTCAAGGTCGCCCGGGGACGGTTCGATGGCGGCCAGCAGCAGCCGTTTGATTGGGATGCGGCAAACCAGTGCTGGAAGAAGTTTGCGCCCTACGCGCAGCATGTCACCGGCTGCAAGTTGGAGGAGGTTGCGCCGGTCCGCCTGGGGGTTGATCCACTCGATGGCATTCGCTTGCTGCACCTCACCGGGCGGAACAAGCTTGTTCTGACCGAGGGCCAGCGGGCAGCCCTCAAGCAGTTCGTGGCTGCGGGCGGCACAATCTTGGTCGATGCCTATGCCGGCTCCTCGACCTTCGCAGCCTCCGCGCGGGTGGAGATTGAAGGGATCTTCGGCCCGCTCGAACCGCTTTCTGCCGACCATCCGCTAGCCGAAGGCCGCTTTGAAGGCGGGGCCGATCTGTCGCTGGTCACGTTCAAACTTCCAGCGAGGCAACTCCTTCGCCGGCAGGGCGAAACGCCCCGCAGCCAGCGGTTGCTTGTCGCCCGTATGAAGAATCGCCCCGTCGTTCTATTTTCCCCGTTCGATCTGACCGCAGCGATGGCCGGCATCGGGAACTACCGCTCGCTCGGCTACAAGGCCGACTCCGCCCGCAAGATCGTCGCCAACTTAGTGGCCTACCTGATGCTGGATTGAACTTAGGAAACGGTTGCGCCATTTTTTGGCTCTTCCGGTTCTAGGTACAGATGTGTTGCCACTTCTCTTGCCGGTTGAAACGCGAACTCAAAGTCACCCTAAACGGAATTATCGGCACAGAAGCTCCCTGCGGCACAACGGGCGACCACCAAGGCTCAACACCGCGTGTAACATCCGCCGATTCCTTCCGTTATCCCGCTTGCGCGGGTTGCGACGTAAATGCACGGCGATTCGATTTTTCGGCTCTCCGCCGGGTTTGCGGATAATTGTGGTGCGGGCGTCCCGCCTGCCC
>JBAWVO010000039.1:0-32245 GCA_037147235.1 Planctomycetota bacterium
GGAGCACCAATAACTGTCGTGTTTTGCGAATTCGCCGAGCGGGGGCAGACGGCACGCGGAGTGTGCTTGCTACTTTTCTTGCGACACTTATTGATGCGCCGGTCCTTACTTGCCGGGTTGTGTGGGTGCCCTCATGAAATCTTTATTGACGCGGATTGCATGGTCCTTGTTGCCGTTCATATACTTCTCGATATGCATTCGCCGTTCAAATTGTTTTTCGATGAAGTCGGATGGGAAGACGCATTGCTCGAACTGGTCCTTCCCAACGGATCGACAATAGGGTCCCTTCGATTGATACCGGGTGAAACCCAGCCACTCGCGGTCTGGGGCGAACATGCCGAAGAACATGTCACTCTGGGGCTGGAACGATCCCAACAGAGGATATTGCCCCAGGGGCGCGGCGTGCAGCGAGACGAGCGTGAAACCGACCATGACCCAACCGATGCAGAGCGACAGCACAACGCCTCCCCACAGATCGATGATCTTCAAAAACCGCACACGGACTCGGGAAACCGTATCGGTGACAGCACGGAAAACCACCACAAAAAAAACAAAACAAGTCCAAATCGCGAGAAAATCCCAAAACGCGGCATAGGAACGGAATTCGTCGCCGTAGTTCATCAACCACTTGGCCAGCGGTTCATAGAAGTTCATCGTCAGCAGCCCGGCAAAGACTACATTGACCAGTCGAATCGCGTTACCCCACAGGCCGTCGCGAAAAAGGAATCCGACACAGACGCCGAGGATGAGCAGGCAGAGTAGCCATGTTGCCCAACCCGAGCCGTCAGGCGCGCTGCCCCCCGCTGGGGTGTTCCCCGGTCTATAAGAGCTGCAACCGGCCAGGGCCAGCAGCGCAACCGCGAGGAACAGGGATGGAAGCAACCAGGTTTTCATATCGAGTATCTTTCCAA
This sequence comes from Planctomycetota bacterium, assembly GCA_037147235.1. GTDB lineage: Bacteria > Planctomycetota > Planctomycetia > Pirellulales > Thermoguttaceae > JANXQG01. The sequence goes on from JBAWVO010000039.1 coordinate 912, forward strand.
AGGTTCAAGGTTCAAGGTTCAAGGTTCAAGGTTCAAATCGCCGGGCTTTGTCATTGTACCTTGAACCTTGTACCTTCTTTTCTCACCCCTTCAAAACCCTCATCAACTCCGGCAGCGACGTAGCTCCGCGAACGACCATCAAGATTCCTTCCTCCTGCAACGTCTTCGTGCTGGATTTGCGCGCGGCGAGTCGCAGGGCATCGAGCTTGGGCGTGGTGGCCAGCGTCTGCCGCAGAAGGTCTCCGACGACCATCAGCTCGAAAATGGCGGTCTGACCCAGGTAGCCAACGCCACCGCATTCACGGCAAATCTCCTTCTTGTCCTCGTCGCCGCTCTTGGGCGTCGGTGGACGATGAAATGCCTTGACCTTGTCGGCCGGCAGTCCCAACTGCTTCAGCACTTCCGCCGGCGGGGCATAGGGCTCTTTGCACTTGTCGCACAGCTTGCGGACCAGCCGTTGTGAAAGCACGGCCGTGACCTGCTCGCGGAATTCGGCAATCGGTGCTTTTTCGATTGCATAGATACGCAACAGTGCCTCGGCACTGTCCTTCGCCCGCACGGTGCTCACGGCCATCCGCTCGTTCGAGGCAATCTCTTCGCAGATTAGCTTGAGCGTCTTGGCATTGACCAGGTCGCGGACGACAATCACATTGGGCTGCGTGCGGAAGACCCGCGGCAAGATGTCGGCGGGGCTTTGGCCGGCAGCACTCTTGTACGCGGTTACGGGAATGTTCTCGATCTCGTCGTAGTGATTGGCCTCGTCCTCCACCGCCGCGAACTCCCGCACGAAGCGGTCGCAACTGGAGAGTACGACCTTGGTCGTCGTTCGTAGGCCGCCGGCGGGAATGGCCGAAAAAATCACGAAACCCTGGGGGCGATTGAGAACCTCTTTGAGTTGTTCCTGCATCTTCGCCCGCATGCCCAAATCTTCCAGCGTAGCGAGATGAATCCCTTTAACCTCAAACTCCACAACGACCCGTTCGCCCGTCTGCGTGCCTTGGCAGGCCAAGGTGGACACCGTCTTGACCGGTTCCAGCGAAGTCACGGGATGCAATGCCTCAATGCCAGGCAATTTCGGCAGCTTTTCCCTGTCGATGGGTGTCCAGGCACCGATGGGCGAGGCGAATTTCCGCCGAGCCTGTTCTTCCACGGCCTTGGCAACCGCAATCTGAAGCTGCGGCGGCTGCAATTCATCGGAGGCCATCCGTCGGGTGAGGTCCATTGTGGCCTGCTCACGATACTCCTTTTCGGCCTTATCCATCTTCGTGAAGTTCTCTTTTCGCAGCACGGCGTACTCCACGCCAAACTTACCCGTCTGCTTGGCACGCCGCTCCTTAGGCTCCAGACCGCAGAGGAGCTTCAACGCATCCAGGGCTGGGTCGGCCCCCTCACGCTCGATCGGCTCCTGTGGCGTCCAGACGCCGTCTACCAGGTAGCGGATGGAAACGGTCGTGGGAGAGAAGTCGAGCACGATTGCCGAGGCGCGAGACTTCAGGCCCTCGTACAGGATCTTGCGGGCCAGGGGAAGTCCGCCGGATTGCCGGGAGGCCAGCAGCCGGGCACCGTTGATGGTCGGGTCGCCACCGCCAAGGGCATAGACCTTGACGGGCACGCCGCTGGTATTGGCATCGGCAGCCTCGGAGGCAACCTTCACGCCGATGTTCTTCATTTTCTCCGAGAACCAGAACCGCAAATGAGCCCGGGTAAGCACTTTGTGATGCAGCGGCATGCAGCGGTTGCGATAAACGATGTACGTCGCCGCAGGTGCGACGGCCCCGCCCAGCAGGAGAAAGATATTGAGCCAGAACCAAGGAATCAGCCAGCTCAAGAGCATCGTGGTCATGAAACTGCCGACGATGATGGGGTTCCATAATTGCCATTTAAGCTCGGTGTCCTCCAGGTCGCGATTGACCCAGTCGGCCACGCCGATCCAGGCGAGGAACAGCAGCCAGACCGTGGCGATCTTCATCCAACTCAGGTAGAAACCGCCACCGCGCCAACTGGCATTCCACAAGTGGGTTGCATCTTGGGAGACGTCGGCCGCAAGCAAGGTTTCAGCACCTGCCGTCAGGATGAAGGCGGCTAGCAGGAGGATCAAGGTTGCACGGGAGTTCTTCATCATAGTTACAGTATCCCTGGATCGCGAACGTCGATCCCCTTCAACGCCATCTTCAATGCCTCGGGGTTGGGTGCTACCTCAAAGGCAGTCGGTCGGTCGATCAGTTCGATGTCGATCAGGTGCTTTAGGCTCATCGTGAAGTCCTGCATGCCTTCATCCTTGCCCAGGCGGATGGCGTCGACCAGTTTTTCGTCCTGGCATTCCAGGATCAGCTTGCGGACGATGGGATTGAAGGCCATGATCTCGACCGTCGGCACCCGGCTCACGCCCGGCTTGATCGAGGGCAACAGCTTCTGGGCCAGGATGGCTTTCATGTTGAAGGCCATGGCACTTCGGATCGCGCTCCGCTGGCCTTCGGGAAACAGGTCGAGGATGCGGCCGATCGTGCTGGGCGCGGTCGAGGCGTGAATTGTGCCGAACACAAGGTGACCGGTCTCGGCCGCCTGAATGGCCGTTTCAAACGTCTCCCGATCTCGCATTTCGCCCACCAGGATTACGTCCGGGTCTTCGCGGACCGCATGTTTCATGCCGGTCTGAAAATCTTTCACGTCATTCCCAATTTCCCGCTGATTGATCAGGCACTTGTCTTCCGTGAAGGTGAACTCGATGGGATCTTCGAGCGTGAGAATGTGTTTGCGGTAGTTATGGTTGACCCAGTCCAGCATTGATGCAATCGTTGTACTCTTGCCGGAACCGGTCACGCCGGCCAGCAGGATCATCCCCTGGCTGAACTGACAGAACTTTTCCAGACCGTCGGGCAGGTAGAGCGATTTGAAGTCGGGAATCCAGTTATTCACCCGCCGAGCTACCATGCCCAGACTGCCCATCTGCTGCAGGACGTTGACGCGGAACCGCCATCGCTTGTCGTCAATCTGTAGCGAATAGGCGAAGTCACAGCCGCCGTCTTCCTCGAAGATCTTCATCCGGTGGGCATCATGCCGGAACATCGGCAGGACCAAGCGTGCCATCTCGTCGTCGTCAATCGGGCCGCGGTTCAGTGGACGCAGCGAGCCGGTGACGCGAATGATCGGCGAGCTGCCCACTTTCAGATGTAGGTCGCTCCCCTCGAACTTCACCAAGGCGCGAAACAACTTGTCGATCTCCAACTCGCCGTGGCGACCAAATCGACCCAGTTCGACCGGTTTTTCAGTTTCGTTCAATTGAGGAGTAGTCATGGTTTATAGAAATCCTTACAGTCGTACCGAGATGCCGCGGTCGCGCATCACTTGCTTGGTCTGGCGGATTGTGTACTCGCCGAAATGAAAAATGCTGGCGGCCAAGGCGGCCTCGGCCCCGCCCAACAGAATCGCATCGGCCAGATGCTCGGGACAACCGGCCCCACCGCTGGCTACCACAGGCACCCTGACGGCTTGGGTGACGGCCCGGGTGATTTCCAGGTCGTAACCGTTTTTTGTACCGTCGGCATCCATCGACGTGAGAATAATCTCGCCGGCCCCCAGGCGTTCGACCTCCTTGGCCCAAGCGACGGCTTCCAACCCGGTGCCGATCCGCCCGCCGTTGATGTGTACCTCCCATACCTCGCGGCCCTCTTGGATCACGCGTTTGGGGTCGATGTTCACCACGATGCACTGGCTGCCGAAGCGTCGAGCGGCCTGATGCACGAAATCGGGGTCGCGGCAGGCGGTGGAGTTGATCGAAACCTTGTCGGCCCCGGCGTTCAAGAGGGCGCGGACGTCGTCGATGGAGCGGATGCCACCGCCGACCGTTAACGGCATGAAGACGACTTCCGCTGTACGGCGGACGACTTCCAACATGATCTCGCGGCCTTCGTGGCTGGCGGTGATGTCGAGAAAGACAAGCTCATCGGCCCCCTCTTCTTCGTAACGCGCAGCAACAGCCACGGGATCGCCGGCGTCACGGAGATTGAGGAAATTCGTCCCCTTGACGACTCGGCCCCGGTTAACATCGAGACAAGGTATCACTCTTTTGGCGAACATAACGCCTAATCTCTCGGGGGGGCGGAAATGATGTGTTGGCAACGGCGGCCGTCGCCTAGCAAAACCATCCTCTACTTTAACCTGCCCCACCCGCACCGGTCAACTAGGAAGGGAGAATTGTGTGTGGCAAGATTTTCTAGCAAGCCCGTGGCACGGGCTTCCAGCCCGTAGAATTCAACACGGGCAAAATGCCCGTGCCACGGTGGCGTCCGACTGTCAGAGAATCTTGCCACACACGGGCAATTACCGCTGCCAGTTGGGAGGATTGGGCGCAACGAGATCTGGACCTTGCGGGTCACGGTTGGGATCCGCCGGATAACGCGGATCGTTCACCGCGGGAAGACGGCGGAGATTGTTGGCGTCGGCGGCTGGTGGGGGAATCGCACGAATACCGATAGCCTGCGGATCACGCGAGGCAACGGCCTGCATCGGATTGGCATTCGGGGGTGGAGCCGGATTCTGATATTGCTGCGGGTACTGAACTTGAGCAGTCTGCTGGGAAAGCCGCTCTACCCACTGCCGGGCTAAGGTCATTCCGGGGCTGAGTCTTAGGGCAATCGTAAATTCCTGTAAAGCGGCAGCCTTGATACCACGCTTGTTGAGCAGGAAACCCAAATTATAGTGCGAGACAGGCTCGTCATAGACCTCACGAAGTTGCTTGAATGCCTCCTGGGGCATTCCGGCCTCGACCAGAAGCGCAGCTAGGTTATTGCGATAGCGTGGCTCACGGGGGCTCAAGGCGACGGCTCGCTGGCCGGCCTCGATGGCCTCGCGGACCATGCTGCATCGGGCGTAATGTATGGCTAGGTTGTTATAAACCGACGGCTGCTTGGGATGTTTCTGTGCGGCCTGCTGATAGAATTTCAGGGCCTCCTGCGGCTGATTCATCTGATCCTTGAGCATGGCATAGCCCAGCAACACCCGGATGTCGTTCGGGGCCTTCTTCAACACCTGCTGGTATTGATCTTCGGCCTCCTTGAACTTGCCACTCTCAACATACAGACGTGCGACGGATATGTAGAGTTCGACACCTGCCTTGGCAGGCGTTTTCAAGGCAATGGGATCATCGGACAGATTGGGTGGAGGAGTTGTTGACCGTCCAAGATTCTGGAAGCCACTGGTAATCGAATGACCCAGGGACGATTCACCCGAGGATGAATCGGTTTGTGCAACAGCCCCCGCCACCATCAGCACGACTGTGGCGTAAGCGAAAATCAGGGGTAGTAGTGCCCATCGCGTTAGTTTGACGTTTTCCAAGATGCTCCTCCGTGGCTGGAAAACCACTTCGTCAATTTCATCGACGCGGAAAGGCACCCTTCTGTAGCTGAATTTGGCGATAAGGAAGAATTTACGGCGCAGCTATACTGCTCGCGGTTGAGACCAACACTAGCCCGAAGCGCGAGCGAGGTTGCTAAGTCGTTGCCTCGCTTGCGCTTCGGGCTGGTATGGATTGGGACAATCTCAACCGCGGACAGTATACCTCGTGTAGCTTACCAGTTTTGGGTGCCCAAGGTGATCCGCAGCGGCAGGCAACACTTGTCCTAGATGCCGGATTTGGAACCAGGTGCAACATTGTTTTGGGTACCCAAGAGTTTGGGATCCATCGCTGAAGCGGCGGCCTTCCGGTTCAGCCAATCGATGCGGTCAGCCGGGCATCCATCGTCGGTTCGGTTCGATTCCAGCACGGGAACATTTGCGGCATAGGGTGATTGGGCAACAAAACGCTGCACCGTCTGCATTCGCAGAACCGTTCCCTGGGGGGTATTGGCCCGATGTACGTAAATCTGACGGTGCGACTCAGGAACCTCGTTCATGATCCATTGCACATGCATCCGGCCGGCCTCGGTCAATCCGTTTTCGCCAGGCAGGAAGTGAAATTCGGACAACAGGTTCTGACGTTCCCAGCCGGCAGAAACCTGGACGGCCATCGTCTGGCGGACCGCTGTTCGATCAGGACAAATGTATGGCTCAGGCCAGCAATTCCGTTGATGGGTATCGCTGGCAACATTGGAAAGAAACTCTCCCATTACGCCCGCCGAAAGAGGCATGGCATACCCGACCACCACGATTGTGATTGTAATCCAGACGATGCAACGACCGACCATGACCGTTTCTCCGCAAAAGGTATTTCCGTCTCAGTCGGTATCGGCAAGAGAAGACGAGCGATTACGCCTTATTTTCGCTGACCGACAGAAATTACTGTTTTGAGAGGTCACTTGCGTTCATTAGGTGCGTTGGCCAACTGCGGCAAAAAAATGCGCCGCCCTACGACGACGACTTCGCGCGGATTCTCCCTGCGGTAGCGATCGCAAACGACCTCCCCCACTTTTTCCCAAGGAACGGGAATCGCGAGCGACTTTTCCGCGGACGTTTGCATGAAACAGAAATAGTCGGGAATATCTTTTGCCGCCATGGCCGGTGACGGCCACTCCCGAAGTTCGACGGGATCGCGATAGGCATACGTGAAAAGATGGATCACAGGGCCGAAACTTGCCAGCGACTCGCCCGCGGGAATTTCCGCTTTGATTCTAGCTATCGCGAGTGGCGCGTTAGGGTTGGAGATGATCAGGTAGTCCAGAATCGGACCGTCGTATCCCGCACAGAGAAGTAGGGCTGCCGGCAAGACGGCCCACAGGGGGCGGTGTAGGCTACCTTTTCTCGCCAAGAAAAAGCTGGCTATCGCCGTCGCCAGCGACACACAGCCAAACGCAGCTAGTATCGACGACGACGGTAGTGGCGCGCTTTGAAACCACGCTTGAAGACCCTCCGGCACGTTGGTCGTCGTGGCCCGCGAGACCGTGCAGGCCAACGTGATGGCTGCGACTCCCAAACCTGTCATTCCGACTGCGAACACGCCATGAAACCAACTCCAACGGCGTAGACTTGACGTATTCTTGGCACTTTTCAAGCTAGAGTCAACCGCCAAGGCAGACAGGCAAGCGGCTACGGGAAAGAGTGCCATCACGTAACGAACCCCTGCGCTGGGAATAATCCAGCAAGGCGCGAGAACGACCAACACAATGACCAGGAGGAAGATAACCCAATCGCGGCCGTTTTCACGCTCCCGCCAGAAGTTGCGGGTGGCCAACTCCGGCACAAAAAGAGCCCAGGGAAGCATCACCGCGAAGATCTCCAGGGGGAAAGCCAGAAGATGGCTGAAAAACCGGCCGCTCCCGGCTTCCGCGATGCGTTGCGCTAAAGCACCCTCTTCACACCAAGTCTTCAGCGACGCCTCCGCGCCGACGTTTAAGGCATAAGGAATCTGCCATGCGCCGACCAAGAGCAGCATCAGTGCCAGGCCCACGACATGGCCCCACGAAAACAGCCTCCGCCAATCGCTCCGCAAGCCCAAATACAAGCATGTGACACCCACGAAATAGACCGGCCCCTGCGGTCCTTTGGTAAGCGCGGCGAGGGCCGCCAGGGAGTAGCCTGCCGACCAGAGCAGCCATGGCGACCAGCCGCGCAGGAAGCCGTAATGCCAGACAAAGAGCGATCCCGTGATGAAGAGCGTCAGCAGCGCGTCGCTCTCCGCAAAACGTCCCAACTGCAGGATCTGAGGAAAAGTCGCATAGATCAGCCCTGCGGTCAGCGATGCACCGCTGCCGAGAAAATTACGCGTATAAAGGGCAACCAACAGTGCGGTCAAGACCGTCGCCAAGAGCGTCGGCAACCGCACCGCAAATGGACTCGTGTCGCCAACGACAAGGCTTGTTGCGGCAATGCACCAACTATTCAACGGCGGTCGGTTGGGGAAAACCTTCCCCTGTTGCCGCGGTGTGATCCAGTCGCCTGAGTCGATCATCTCCTGAGCGACGCGAGCCCACCGCGATTCCTCGCCGCGGATCGGCACCGTGGAGATACGCGCACCATAAATCACCGCAACAACGATGCCCAGCCCAAGAACCTGCAGCACCCATCGCATCGAATGGGAGGATGCACAAGACATCGACCTCTTCTCCGCTTGGCTCTCCACGCCCTGGAAGTCTTGGCGATTAGGCTGCATACTCGCTCGTCCTTGAGAAAGTGCGATCCGTGATGTCGGCCCGCTCGCCACGCCTTGTTCGGGAGTACGACAGAAACCGACCAACTGAGGGCGTGGATTATTACCTATTTCGGGTTATACATCAATATCGATTTCTGGGTCTTCGGCCGCCAGAAGCCGCACTTGGCCTGAAGCCACTCGGGCTAGACCTGCCGAAAGGTCGGGAGATCTGGTCCAACAAATCGCCAAAGGTTGGGTGAGAGGCACTTCGATGATTCGCTCGACATTCATCCTACTTCTCCTCGCGCAAGGCCGACAGAATTGGCGTTTGTAGCACGCCTCGCATGGCCATGAGACTGGTGCCGAGGCCGGCGACGAGAACGAGGGCGAAGATGCCGGCCAACAGCCCGAAAGGCACGGTTGCTCCGCGGCCGATGAGGTGCGGCAAGACGGCCAGCAGAGCGGCCAGCAGCCCGACCCCTAGCCCGAGCAAGAGCAGTAACAAGTTCTCCATCGCCACGAGAATGGCCAAGGTTCGTGCGGGGAAACCGGCGGCGCGGAGCAGGGCCAATTCGCCCCGTCGCTCCAAGACGTTCCGCCATTGCACGACGGCCAGCCCGAGGGTACCCAACAAAAGCCCCAGCCCGCCGAGACTCTGGAACGTGGCGAGAAACGTGTTTTGCACGGCGGCTAGGGTGCTGAGCCGCTCGACGGTCGTTTCGCTAGCGAATCCGTAGTCGCCCAGCTTTTGCTGCAATGCCTGCTGGACTGCGATCGTTTCGCCCGGCGGGGCTTCGATAAGAAAATAACGGTGACCGACTGCGGCCGGATCGTAACGCTGAAGATCGCCATCGCACATTAATAAATCACCCTGGAAGATGCTGTCTTTTAGCAGCCCGGCGACTTGAAGATCGAGCGGGCGATCATGGGCGTCGCGGAGGGTGAAGGCTTCACCGCGTCCGTTCCAGAGATTGAGTGAATAGTTGGCGGTTGTCTGATCGAGCACGACGGGTATCGACCATGGGTCTTGTTCTCTGCTGCGGGGTGCGTCAGGTGCAAGGAGTTGCCAGGGATTGGGCATGTCCGGCGCGTCGGCCCAGGCGAAACCGCCGCGGGCGATGAACGTGGAACTTACGCCGAGCAATCGCGGCTGCTGCGGTTGATAAAGATTCAAACAGCTTGCCTCGTCGCCCGATTTGATGCGGAAAGAGTAAAAACGGCACTTGGCCAACAGTTCCTCTTGGTCGGGGTCAAAGCCTATCTCTTTTCGGCCTTGGGGAGTGTCGAGGTCAAAATGGATTGGTAACTCGCTCTGGCCGATTAGGGCAAAGCCGCCGCTGCCGCTGGCATGATCGGCGGTCTGGCTAGCCGGGTCGATACGAAAAACGCTCACGGCCACGATCAAGAAGCAGGCCGAGGCCGTCAGTCCGATGGCCAAGGAGCTACGGCCGGGGTTGCGTGCTGCATTGCGGAGTGTCATGCGAAAGAGGTTGCCTCGACCGCGAGCCACCGCCGGCCCGGTCGCACCGCGGCGGAGTTGCAAATAGACCAGTGTCAGCAGTGACACCAGTGCCAGAGAGCCTGCCCCAAAGAAGGCACCGACTTGTGCTCCTTCGCTTAGCGGCATGAGCAGAATGAAGACGGCGGGAGCGAGGGCAAGGAGAAGAAGGAGAGGGATGGATAATTTGAGATTTGAGATCTGAAATCTGAAATCTGAAATCTGAAATTTGGGATTGGAAACGGGAGACTGAGTACTGGGTACTCTAAATACCGAATTTCCAGGGTGGTTCGTAGGAGTGCCATGACCTGCCAACAACTGCCGCGGGGCGATTCGGCCCATGCGGCCAGCGGCTAGCCAGATGGCCGCCAACGCCATTAAGAGGCCGCTGGCAAAACCGATCGCCGGGCTTTGCCACGCAACGTGCAGCGTGAGAAAGGGCGTGCCGATGGCCGGCAACCACCAGGTTCGCAGTCCAAGGAGCATCAGTGCCGCATAACCCACTCCGGCCAGCATGCCGATCAGGCTTCCCGTGATCGCCACCAACAGGCCTTCGCCTGCCAGAAGCCGCGTAATCTGCCGAGGGCGAAAGCCAAAAGCCAGCAACAAACCGATATGTTTTGCGCGTTGTTCGATCCCCAAGCGGAACAAAAGAACGACGAGCATCACTGCCGCGGCAATCACGAAAAAGCTGAACCCCAGGAAGAGTACGCCGAAGGGCGTCGTGCCGGCCGCTGCCTTGAGGGCTTGGGCCTTGATCGGCCGGAAGACGAATTCCTGCTCCACCGGGTCGAGATCGAGCCGCTGGGCAAGAGTCTGGGCCGTGATCTCCGCGGTGGGCCGAATACGGAGCGCGGTCGTTTGCCCAAAACGGCTTGCCCACAACCGCCGCCCTGTGGCCAGTGAGACGAATGCCTTCGGCGTGGCGGCGTGTTTGGTCCAATATCGGTCGTCGTCCGACTTGATCCGTTCCCGCTTGATCTCGAAAGGGAGATCCCATTCTTCGATCGTGTTTTTGTCGGTTAGGCCGCGAACGGTCGGCGTGAGGCTCCTGTCGGCGGCCGCTCCTTCCAATTTCACAATCGCCGCTAATTGAAGCTCGACCGTCCGCTCTCGAAGAAGCCCAAGTGTACTTTCTGGCTCGAAGAACGTAACGCGGATTGAGTCGCCGACTTGGGCCTTGAGCCGCTGGGCTGCCCAACGGTTCAAGACGATTTGGCCATCGCCCAGCTTGGACAGGGGCAAACTGTCCGCGGAAAGGAAGGGGCCAAACGGCGGCTTGTCCTGGAAATCGATCGCCGTGATCGTCGAATAGGGAATCTCCAGTTTGCCGCAGGCGATGGTGTTGGCCAGATAGGTCAAGGCCGGCTGGATGTCATCGTGGCACAGGCATCCTGCCTGGGTTGAGTTCGACAAGCTGGAATCTTGCCCTAAGAGTTGTTTGAGCAGTGCCCGTTCGATGGTCGGCGGGAAGATCATGTGCTCCGTCGTCACATGGATATAGCCCTGCGACGACTGCTCAACATGGATGCCGTAGTCGGCCAGTTGTGGATGCCATGGAAAATCGTATGGCGCGCTCGGGCGGAGGATGGCGTTGGCACGGCCTGGCTCTTGAAGCTGCGTCTGCAAAGCGGCAAGCGAACAATAGGCGTTCCGCGGCACCCGCTGATTGGGTCGCAGGCCGAAACGGCCCAGTCCTTCGGCTGGAATCACGCGAGCAACCTTCAGCCGCATGGTATCGATCGACACCCGTTTGCGGCCGAAGGCACTCTCCGCCGGGATGCCACCGGTCTTGGGTAACCCAAGCATCACCGAGTCACCTTCTTTCACGGCGAGCAATCGTGCCAGCGGTTCGTTGAGAACGATTTCGTCGCGTGCGAGCGGCGCGGGTCCATCGCCGTTACCGAGCTGCCAGAACCGTTCGTCGCAGCCAATGAGGTTGACTTGGTCCACGCGGGCGGGCGGTGCCGGATGAACCGTTTCCACGCTGGCGGAATAGAGAATTACTGGCACTTCGGAACTGCCGGATGCCTTATCGCCGGCCAGTTCTTCGCGGAAGAAGTGGTCGGCTATCAGGACCTCGTCGATACGGCCTAGCCCGGCCAGCACCAGATCGCGGAGGCTGCCTTGCATTGAATCGCCGACGAGCAAGGCCCCCGTGAGTACGGCGGTGCCGACGGCCACGCCGCAGGCGACCGCCACGTTCATTTTCCAGAAATGCCGGATCGAAAGCAGGATAAGATGAAACAGCGACATGGCAGAAGACAAAAATACGAAATACGAATGTCGAAATCCGAAACAAATTCAAAAACCCGAATTGCGAATGTTCAAAACGATTTGGTCATTCCGATTTTGTCAATTCATTCGCCGATCCTAATCGGTTGCCACACCTGCCTGTTGAAGCTGGCCGACATCTAGTTCCAGCCGCGTTTGCAAACAGTCGGCCAGTCGCTCACTGTGCGTAACAATGATGAGGATCATCGGTTCGGTCTTCTGCAATTCGAGGAGCAACTGCCCGACCTGGTAGGCCGTGGTACGATCGAGGTTGCCGGTCGGCTCGTCAGCCAGTAACAGATCGGGGGCATTAATGAGTGCCCGGGCGAGGGCCGCCCGCTGCCGCTCACCGCCGGAGAGTTCCGCCGGACGATGCTCGCGGCGATCCATCAGGCCAACGCGCGTCAGCAGCATCTCGGCCCGCTCGATCGTCTCCTCGCGAACGGGCCCCAACGGCACTGCGGGCAGCAACACGTTTTCCAGCAACGAGCATTGCGGCAGGAGATAATGGTCTTGAAAAACGAAACCGATTCGCCGGCTACGGAAGGCGGCCAGTTGCCGCTCATCGAGTTCGCTGGGATCAACGCCATCGAGCAACACGCGACCGCTGGTTGGGGTTTCCAGCGTGCCCAAGATGCTCAAGAGCGTACTCTTGCCCGAGCCGCTGGGGCCGAGGATCGCCAGATTTTGGCCCGGATCGAGCGCGAGCGACACGCCGCGGAGTACCTCGATCGGCTCCGCCCGCGTGAGATAGTGTTTGGTGATGTTTTCGACTTGAAGTTTGGGCATGGGAACGTCACGCATCCTTGTTGCTCACGCGTCGTGAAAACCTTGCCAGTCGATGCCAAGCTGTCGGACAGCCGAACGAACTGTCCCCAGTTTCAAGTCCCGGCCGCCCCAGTCAGGAAACACGGTAGCGCGTTGCGTGTCTGGATTGAACCATTTCCGGTGAGAACCGCCGCCTCGTCTCTCCAATTCGTGGCAACCCAGTACCGAAAGTTTCCTGGTTACCTCTCGATATGTCATGGCGTCGTCACCAATGTTTCAAGCCAAACAGGGCCATTCGCGTCTGAGACCATCGCGTTCTGAGGAAGACTGCGTCCCAGGTCTTCGTAGGTCTCGATGACGGCGGCCAAAGCGTCCCGAACATTTGCCAGAGTTTCTTCGACTGTATCGCCCTCGGTGACGAGTTCAGGCAGCAGCGGAGAAGTCACGGTGTAGCCACCTTCGAGTTGAGGAGTCAAGACAAGTGGAATTTTGTACTGCATAGATTCTTTCCTGTTCTGGCTATTCCGGCTCTGGGTGCGGACGTAGGGTGGGACGAGCAGAGCGAACCCCACCAAAAGCAGGGCGAAACCGAGTTGGTGGGGCTCGTTTCACTCGTTCCACCCTACAATTATTTGCATTCCACACCTAGAACCGAAAGAGCCAATTTTCGCAGCCGAGCATGGCGTTGTCAATCCGGCTGCCGCCTAGTGTGTGACAAGATTTTCTGGCAATCGCGTGGCACGGGCTTCCAGCCCGTGGAATTCGACACGGGCAAGATGCCCGTGCCACGGTGGCGGCCGTCTGCCAGAGAATCTTGCCACACGCGCCGCACTACACGGCGGCCGTGCGAATCCGCTCGAGCGTGGCCTGGGCCGGCTCGGGATGGCGGCCGTTGTGAAAGAAGGTGCAGTTGCCGCCGGTCGCCGTGGCCTGCTCCAATGCCTTTTCGACGCGAGCGAGCATCTCCTTCGTGGCATCGCTCTGAATGGCCACCGCGCCGGCCAAACTGACCGTGAACTGCACGGATTGGCCTTTGATTGGCAAGGCGCATCGGGCGATCGCCTGCCGCAACCGCTCGGCCACGCGGATCAGTTCCGTCGTGTTTGCGCCGGGCAGTAACATGGCGAAGGTGGCCTCGCTATATGCGCTTCCCAAATCCATCGTACGGATGGAAGCACTGAGGAATTGTACGGCACTGCGAAGAACAAATTCCGCAATCTCCCGGCCATGGCGTTTTGTCAGCCCGGGGAAGTCGTCAATCCGCATCATCAACAAGGCTGGGGCCGAACCGTGACGCCGCCATTCGGCCAGCCGATAGCCCAGGCTCATGCCAAAATCACTCTGGGAGCAAAGTCCATATTGCGATTCTGTCGCGGGCGCGGGAGTTGGAACAGGTTGCTGAACCTTTTCGACCGGTTTCACGTCGCACGGCCGGTCAATGGGATGGATTTCCAGCCCATCGTGCCAGCAACCGCGATTCCGCCCGGCTTGCTTGGCTGCATACAAGGCGGCATCCGTGCGGCGAATCAGCGTTGGCAGATCCTCACCCTGCAACAACTCAGCAATGCCGAAACTCATGGTGACTTTCAGTTCGCTGGTGGGCGAGCGGAAGCGGGCCGACTCGACGGCTTGCCGGGCGCGCTCCAGGGCACGAATAGCCTCGTCGGCCTTGGTTCCCGGCAGCACGATCGCCAATTCCTCGCCGCCATAGCGTGCAACAAAATCGCTCTCCCGGGCCGTCTCACGCAATACGCGTGCCGTGCCGCGCAGCACTTCGTCACCGGTTTGATGTCCGTGAGTATCGTTGAACTTCTTAAAATGATCGATGTCGCCAAGGATCAGCGAGAAGGGCCGGCGGCTGCGCTGAAATTCATCAAAACAGGCGGCGACTTTGTCGTCGAAGGCACGACGATTCGCCAGGCCCGTGAGGACATCCGTGCGGGCTTCGACAGTCTTCATTTCCACGAGCCGCGATTGTTCGTGGAGCTTGTCCTCCACGGAGCTAAGTTGCGACTGCATCGACTGATTGGCCTCAATCAGCCGCGCGACGGCCGAGATCACACCCTCGGCCTCTTGGGGCGCACCCACGGTCAATTCCTGATTGATGTCTTCGACCCGGCTGCTGTGTTGGCCGACGTTGGCCGCCATGTGACTGGCTAGGTCTTTCAACCGCATGAGGACTTCCTTGGCCAGACGCTGTTCTTCCGGCAGCTCCGTTGGAATACTGCGGAAGGCGCGATGCAGCACCCATCCGGCACCAGCTCCGCCGGAACTTATCAAGATTGCAAACGACAGATCGCCAAGCATCTCAAACATAACTCTACCCAATTTGGGGGCATTCTCCTGCCAGGCCACTACCGACCGCACTGCCGGCAGTCGCGAAATACGTCCAGGAAATCATAGGTTCGGTTTTCTGCCGTGTGGGAGTAAAGACACTCGGACGATGCTGTTTTCGTGGATTCGCCACCCAGCAAAACAGGCACAATCGGTGTTTTCATTCCATTTAACCGAACCGAGTGCTCTTGCCACGGATGCCCATTCTACGGTAAACTCTCGAATGCTTGCCATGAAATCCCTTCCCGCATGGGGTTTCGGCAATAGGAGGCAGCGCGTACGAAAGGAATCAACTCATGCAAGCGACTCTTGGAGAACTGGCCCTTTTGGTAGGTGGTCAAGTGGTGGGGTCGGAAGATCTCGTGGTTCACGGGGCTGCACCCCTGCGAGACGCCTTGCTTGGACAGATTACGATGGTCGATTCCGTGGAACGCGCCCGTAATTTGGCCGGTAGCAAGGCATCGGCCGTGGTTTGCCCGCGGTTGTTCGTTCCCGAGGGTAGGCCGGTCCTACTCGTCGACGACGTCCATCTGGCCTTTTCCAAGATTGTAATTCATTTTCACCCGCCGCGTATACAGAAGCGGATCGGCGTCAGTCCGTTGGCGGCGGTCAGCCCCACGGCGGTAGTGGAGGCCGATGTTGACATCCATCCGTATGCCACGATCGGCGACGACGTGACGATCGGCAGCGGCTCGACGATCCATTCCGGCGCGCACATTATGGCCGGATCGGAGATCGGCGAGAATGTGACGATCTACCCTGGCGCGGTACTCTATGAGAATACGATCGTCGGTGCCCGGTCAATCATCCATGCCGCCGCAGTACTGGGTGCCACCGGATTTGGTTTCGACCTGGTCGAAGGCTGCCACCGTCTCACGGCCCAGTTGGGTAACGTCATGGTTGGCACGGATGTCGAGGTCGGTGCCGGTTCAACGATCGACCGCGGCACCTACGGCCCGACGGTTGTCGGTGACGGCACGAAAATTGACGACCAGGTGATGATCGCCCACAATTGCCATCTCGGCCGACACAACATGCTTTGTTCCCAGGTTGGCATTGCCGGCAGTTCGACGACGGGCGATTACGTCGTCCTGGCCGGGCAGGTCGGTGTCCGCGATCACGTACATATTGGTAGTGGGTCGGTTGTCGGTGCCAAGGGCGGCATCATCAATGACGTGCCCGACGGCAGTCGCTACATTGGCATCCCTGCCACGCCGGAGCGCGAGCAGAAGCTGCGTCTGGCGGTGATCACTAGGCTGCCGGAGATGCGGCACCAGCTCAAGGCCCTCCAGCACACGGTCGATAAGCTCGTCGTGCAGATCGCCGCATTGGAGCAGAATGACGCCGTCCCGTGACCGGCTGTGTAACCGGACAAATGATGAACGACAAAGAGGAATGACGAATGACGAATGACGAATGACGAAAAATTGCGGTTGTCCGGTTCTTCGTCATTCGTCATTCGTCATTCGTCATTTGAGTATGCAGCATTTCACTTCCACTCCACCCGCCTCGCTTCCACCGGCCCCAGCCCGCATTGGCCTGATGGCCGGCTGGGGACGCTATCCGCTTTTGGTTGCTGAAGCCCTGCGGCGGCAAGGGTCGGAAGTCTACTGTTTGGGTGCGGTCGGTCACGCCGATCCCAAGTTGGCCGAAATATGCCGGAACTTTCAGTGGAGCGGCTTGGCCCGCTTTGGTGCTGCCATCCGTTACTTCAAGCGTCATGCCGTAACCGACGTGATCATGGCGGGCAAGATCCACAAGGTGCTGCTCTTCCAGCCGTGGATGATCTTGCGGAACATGCCCGACTTGCGGACCTACCGCATGTTCATTCCGCACTTTCTCACGCGCAGCAAGGACTGCAAAGACGACACGCTCCTGGGTGCGATCGTGCAGGAGTTTGCGCGCGAGGGGATGCGATTTGGCCGTCCGACCGACTACGCCGCGGAACTTTTGGTGAGCAAGGGCCAATTGACCCGCCGTGGCCCGTCGGCCTGGCAGTGGAAGGACATTCACTTTGGCTGGAAGCTGGCGAAGGAGATGGGCCGCCTGGACGTTGGCCAGAGCGTGGCCGTCAAAGACCAAGCCGTACTGGCGATCGAGGCCGTTGAAGGCACCGACGAGTGCATCCGCCGCGCGGGCGTTCTCTGCCGTGCCGGCGGCTTTACCGTGGTCAAGGTGGCCAAGCCGCAACAGGATATGCGCTACGACGTGCCGACGATTGGGATGCGGACCGTCGAAAACATCGCCTCGTCCGGCGGCCGTGTGCTGGCCATTGAGGCCAGCCGGACCATTCTGCTGGATGGGCCTGAAGTGATCGACTTCGCTGATCGCCACGGCTTGGTGATCGTGGCGATTGACTAAAATGCACTTCCCATTGCGGTGAGTTGCTCTGCCGACGGAAACGCTCGTACGCAGTAACGAGGTGGATAACGAAAATGTTCTTGTTCGTCTTGGCGTGCAGGCGGTCGAGCAGTTCTTTCTGTTCGGCGTAGTCTCGCCCCATGGCGTCGAAGTAAAGACGGCGGAACGGCTTGTGCAACGGATGCGTGACGTCCGGCATCCAGGGCACCCACTCGTCGCCGTCAAACCGCACGGCAATCGATGAGATGGGCCGAAGCTGATCGAGGGCCTCGGTTGCCATCTTCAGCATGGCATCCAGCCCTTCGTATCAAAATGCGAGCGCGAGCGCACAATCGGCAGCAAGTCAGGCTTAACGTCCTCGAAATCTTCAGGCATGTCGTGGAGCAGGCTGAACCAGTTCCGTACCCAGTGCCGGATGACTCGGTCGCGATTTTCTTCATCTGCCGCACAATATTCCTTGTAGGCGTTGCCCAGCATCAACGCCGCCGAACGCTCGCCCTCGCCGCGAAGGCGAAATTCCTCGGGCAGGTAGGCGATAGGCCCCTTCTCGCCAGCCTGTTGGATTCGGTCGATCATGAGCTGGGCGAAATCGTCTTTGTTGGATTCGGTCACGAGAGTAGAGTGAAATGCAAGGCCCGCCGAGCGGAACCGGGTGTCGCGGCACAAGTGAAGTTATCGTATCAGAATACGAGACAACGGCCGGTTCCGCAAGCCACCCTAGGCAAAGACCGTGTGGTCGGCCCCGGATGCAACGCGCGTGGAAAATGAAAGAAAGATTCCGAATACAAGGTAGGCTATGCTTGACTTCACACTACATTGTATTACAATACGGAAAACGAGGTAACAATAAGGTAACAATAAGGTAACAATAAGCATGGTGTTCTCCATTCGCCTTTCTGAAGAATTGGTTAAAGAGTTAGATCAGATTGCAGCGGAAACGGAACGTCCCCGGTCGTTTCACGTCCAGCGTGCAATCGAGACCTACCTCCGCGAATTCGCCGACTTGCAGATTGCTTTGGACCGTCTGCGCGATCCAGGTGATGCCGTCGTCTCGGGTCGGGATATTAGGAAGTCCCTTGGCATATAGAATCTCCTACAAGAAGAGTGTTCATAAAGATCTGGCTTCTCTGTCCAAGGCGGAGGCGCGGCGGGTTCTCGACAAGATCGAGAAGGAACTGACAACCCTTCCCGAGTGTTGCCTTCCCTTGAAAGGACAGTTCGCAGGTCTTCGCAAACTTCGCGTAGGCGACTACCGCGTCATCTTCGTTGTCCAGGAAGAAGAGGTTCTGGTACTCAGGATCGGGCATCGGCGAGAAATTTACGATCGCTGAGACTGGAAACAGCGATGGAGGATGGGCATGAGAATCTTGGCGACAATCCTCGTGGCGACGGTATGTGGTGTAGGTGTGGGCTATGGTACGGCCGTGCTGAAAATTCGTCAGCACCCCTCGGAAGGCGTGTCCGAAAAACAACCTTCGGCTGGCGGCAGCCAAGTGGCCGTTGACCAGGAGGAGTTCGACTTCGGCAAAATGGACTCCAGCGAGAACGGCAAGCACGAGTTCATCTTCACCAATCGAGGGGATCATTCCCTCACTCTCAACCCAGGATCCACTTCGTGTAGTTGCACCGTAAGCGAAATTAAGGATAATGATCTGGCCCCAGGCCAATCGACCAAGGTGCTGGTCTCATGGCGGTCGAAGGGACGAATTGGCCCATTTCAGCAGAGCCTAACGATCGTTACCAGCGATCCGCTTCGGCCGGAGGTCACTTTGACGATCCAAGGCGAGTATACCCGCTCAGTGTACGCCGATCCCGACGAATTGGCCTATGGTCAAATTTCCGGAACCGAACCCATAGTACGCGAAGCCTGTATTTTATGCAATTTACCCAGGCAGCAAATTAAGATTCAAGGGCACCAAATGTCGAATCCCGGCCTGGAAAAGTTTTTCCAGGTCGATGACGTGCCCCTAGGGGCCGACGAGCTTCGTAAGTACAAGGGAGTGACGAATGGGGTTCTAGTCCGTGTTACGGTAAAACCGGGGTTGCCTCTGGGGTCGTTTCAACAGACAATCTGTCTAAGCACCAATCTGCCGGCGGTTTCGGAGATCGATCTGCCGCTGTTCGGATCGGTGGGCGAAGTCTCCCTGATCGGATCCGGTTGGAGAAGTGACACCGGTGTGCTGGATATCGGCGTAGTCGAAGGCCACGGCGTCACGCAGCGGAAACTTATTGTACTGGTGCGTGGATCGAATGCCAAGGAGATGAAGTTCAAGGTCGCGAGTATCGAGCCTGACTTCTTGGACGTGAAGCTGGGCAAAACGACCGTGGCGGACACATCATGCACTCTTTCACAAACCGAATTGTTGATCGAAATTCCCACAATCGAAATCCTCAAAAGAAAAAGGAAATCGCCTGCCAACTATATGGGCGCGGAAAACGGAAAACTCGGCGAGATTCTCTTGGAAGCAATCCCTCCCCGGGTCTACTCGTTGCGGATTCGTGTTCGCTTCGCGGTGGTGGACGGAAGTTGATGACTGCCCGAAAAGTAGTAAGGGAAGATCCCAAATCACCTATGAAAACCAGATCACGGATGCGCACGCCGGTGGCCGGCCGGACCTGCCTGCTCGTTTTTTTATGCCTGTCGGCAGGCTGTTGGGATTCTCAATCCAAGCAAGAGGTCAGCGATCAACCAACGGGTTCGGGCAGCGGCACCACCGTGTCAAACGACCAACGTTTGCAGAAGACCACGGAATCCGGTTCAGCAAAAAAATCCGCCGCGACCCTTCCGGTGCCCAGTTCGGCCGATGAGCTTGGGTTCAATCGCACATGGAAACCCAAACCAACGCCACCGGCAAAGTCCTCGGGAACCACACTCGCCGTCGTCGTTCAGGCAGGAGCCGAAGACAATCGCTATGCCGAGTTGGCACCTGCGCCGGTTGTTGCAAACCAAGGGGAGTCGAACAAGACGCCGGCCTACGATCCGCGTTCCGCGGAGCAGAAGCATGCGGAACCGGCCAAGCTTGGCTCAACGACAAGCGATGCTCCATCGGTTGATAATCCTCTTCGCGATCCCCGCGGAGCCACGATGACGGGTCGACCGGAAGCCCCGCCGCAACCCACGGTGGTGCCCGAGCCAGCCAGCGCGATACCCGAGAAGCCTTCGTCGTCGGTCACTCTTCCGCCACAGCTCGCGCCGAAGTCAGAACTGATCATCCAGACCAAACCCAACGAGGCAACTACCGCACCGTCACCCATGCCAGCGATGCCCGTTGCCCCCATGACCGAGAAAAAAACGGTGCCTAAGGTGCCCGACCTGGGGCCGGCCAAACGAGGTCCGCGGACGAACAAGAACAGCGGCGTGCCGTTCGATCCGATCAAGGAGAATGGTCCGATCTTCGTCGATTGGCCCAAGCCCAAGCTGGCACTGGTGATCACGGGCCAGCAGAATGGCTATCTGGAGCCGTGCGGATGTGCGGGCCTAGATCGCATGAAGGGTGGAATGAGCCGCCGTTACTCGCTATTCCGCCAGCTTCGCGAGAAGGACTGGCCGGTCGTTGGCATTGATGTCGGCGGTATCGGTAAGGGTTTTGGCAAACAGGCTGAACTGAGGTTCCAGATTGCCATCAACGCCATGAGCGAGATGCGCTACAGCGCCGCTGCGCTTGGTCTGACGGATCTGCACCTGCCCACTCCGGAGGTCATGGCCCTGACCATGCCGGCCGATGCCAAGAAGAAGACGATGTTTGTTTCTGGCAATGTTGGTCTGTTTGAATTCAACGAATCGCTGCTGCCGCGGACGCAATTGATCGCCGCCGGCTACAAGACAATCGGCATCACTTCCGTGCTGGGAAAAACCTACCTGGAGCAACTGGCTGGCAACTCCGATTTGAAGATGACCAGTCCCGAGAAGCTGTTGAACGAGGCGGTGCCCATGCTGAAGTCGCGGGCCAACTATCTGATCCTGCTGGCGCACACGACCCATGAGGAGGCGATCGAACTAGCCAATAAGTATCCCGACTTCGATCTTGTGATTTGCGCGGAGGGGGGAGCCGAGCCGCCGGCCCAGGCCAAGGAGATCCATAAGGGCGGCACGAAACTGATCGAAGTGGGCGAGAAGGGGATGTACGCCGTGGTGCTGGGCATGTTCGACGATCCCCAGCAACCTCTGCGCTACCAGCGTGTGACGCTCGACTCACGATTCCCAGCCTCGCCGGAGATGCTCGCCTTGATGGCCGCCTACCAGGGCCAGCTCAAGGATCTGGGGCTGAGTGGGCTGGGTATCCGTCCGCTGGAACATCCGCTCAAGAAGTTTAATGGCGACTTTGTCGGCACCGATGCCTGCACGAAGTGCCACGAAGAATCGTACCGTGTCTGGAAGAAGTCTCCCCACTCCCGTGCCTTTGCCTCGCTGCAAAACGCCAACCCGCCGCGGAACTTCGATCCGGAATGCATTAGTTGCCATACCGTGGGCTGGCATCCCACGAAGTTCTTTCCCTATCAAAGTGGTTATCTCAGCGAGAAGGAGAGTCCCAAGTTGCTCAACGTCGGCTGTGAGAACTGTCACGGTCCCGGTCAGGTACACGTTCGGGCCGAGAACTGGGGCACCAAGGCTGAGCAGATTGCCGCCCGCAAGACCGTCGTGATCACGAAGGAAGAGGCGGCTGATCCGAACTCGCGGAAGCAGAACTGCTGGTCGTGCCACGATCTGGACAATAGCCCTGAGTTCAAATTCAATCTTTACTGGCCGTATGTAAAGCATTACGAGCACGAGCAGGAGTAGCGTTTCCGTGTCCCAGCCACCTTCTCTAATTCACGTCACCCCCGCCGACCAGCCGACCAGCGTTCCTGAAATTGCGGAAATTCTCTTTCCAGCATATACGGTAGACGGTGGCCGAGTCAGTCTGGCAGGTTGCGCCTTGGAAGACCGGCTGGTCTTGCAGTTGGTTTACGAACACGGCAGCCAAACGATTGAAGTCTATTTGAATTCGGAAGGCAAGGAAGTCGATGGCCAACCGATCGCCCTGGATCGGGAGATGAGGTTCGTTGAACTGGCCAATCCGCCCGACCGCCTGGAGGCTGATTTAGAGCGGCTTTTGGCTGCCGGCAGCCGCCTTGCCGAAGAACGATTGCCCGCCGGGACCAAGGTAGAACTGGCCTGTTGCCGTGCGATCTGGTGCAAGTACGTCGACGGCAAGTTGCGGTTTGCAATCGCTACGGCCTCAATGGATTTGCCATTTTCCGGTTGGACGCGAACCCTTTCTCCACCGCCGTTTCTTTGTCCTCGCACGGGGGCAGCAACCTTTCGTCTTGCCGCCACCGACGACGGACGTATCGCTGCGGCCGAGCGGATCGAGGCCTGCGCCGAGACCGGCCGACGTCTGCTGAGTACCGAGTTGATTCGTTGCGCGGTGACCGGGCGCCGCGTGAGTCCGGAACTGGCTGAAGTTTGCCCTATTAGTGGCCGACGGTTGCTGCGGACCGAGATGGTTCCATGTGGCTCTTGTCGCCAGCGAGTTAGCCCGCATGTCGTGGAACGAAACCAGTGCCAGGCATGTCGGCGGTTGAAGGCGGTCAAAAAGGCCGATCCACGCATGGCACGCCTCCTGCACGAGCATCCCACGCTGGACCGCTGGCAGCACTGGCGAATGAGCGAAACGTCCCGGGTTTATGTGTTGGTCGTCGCGGGATGGCTGAAGCGGCTGCTGGTGATCGTGGACAAGGAAACCCTCGAACTTCGCTACATGGCCACGGGCAGCCGGCTTTCGCCCCGATGGACCGAAGTCGAGCCGGTACAGTTTGTCTACGTGCTGCGAGAGTAAGCTTCCTTCGTAAAACGGAATTCATTCCGTTGAATTGTCTTTTCCGGGCAAACGGAATGAATTCCGTTCTACTTACCGCCGTCGGACGATTCCGGTGGCCCCGACCCCCAGCAGAATCAATCCGATAGCCCCTACGCAGGACAGGGCCGCCATCCCAAGAGAGACCATGCTGCGTTGGCTCTGAACCCAGGCTGGCTCGGGAATATCGATCCCGGGCAGAATCCACTTTTCAAAGTACAGCTTCGTTTCCAGGGTTGACAGGCTCTTGACGATTTGCCTCTCGGCCTCCGGTGATCGAAGGCCGGCGAAGTGGGCAGGAAATTGGTGGTAAAGAATGACCGCTGCCACGACTGTCAGCAAAACGACAACCATGCCCGCCACGAGAAATCGCTGCGGATTTCCCCAGGCAGGTTTTGTTGCCGCAGACGTCGTCTCATAGGCTGGGGCAGGGCGCAGGCATTGAACCTCCCGCATCGTGGGCACAACACAGGTCTGACCGCACCCGCACTGTACGGTTTCGCCGGCCTGTCGTGGTTCAATCGGGATTTCTTGCCCACAAGAGCAGGGGAGTAGATAAGTTGTTCTATGATCACTCACGGTTATGGCATGGCCTCGCTTGAAATACCGGCTCTCCGCCAGGTTTGCGGATAATTGTGGTGCGGGCGTCCCGCCTGCCCAGGATGCTGTGATTGAACCGGGCAGGCGAGACGCCCGCACCACAAACTTGGCGGAGAGCCGAAATACCCCTGAACTCCTTCCATTCTACCAGACAGTTCACCTTCCGGCGAGTTGGACACTCGTGCAAACGTGACAAGCCATGTTAAAATGGGTAGATTTCCTCTTGCGATCGCGGAATAAACTGACTCGGAAAACGGATGAAAAATAGAATTTACGGGGAGTTTTCGCATGTTTTATGACGTTTAAGCCGCATGCGTGAAAAAATTTTCTAATGGAACGGATAAAGTACTGGACTAACAGAAACAACCAATTAGAATGTAACACCCTGGAAGTATTCTCGGAATGTGAGCGGAGGCCCCAATCGTACGGGCGAAGGCGGATTGCTGTGGCTGGTCTCCGACCTCCTCGTTGTGGCCGGTCTCCGACCGAGTCACGCGAAGGTCTCCCGTTCCTGGGAAACCTTTGTTTCGGCGGGTCGGGAGTCCCTCGCCGAAGTTGGCCGTGCCGGTTAGAGAAGGATGGTGCTATTGGAAACTTATCTGGGCGCACCTATTCTCTTCGTAAATGGAATCCCTTGCCAAATGTTCCGTAGAGGAATCATCCAGGGAAAACCGTGGTAGAATTTTGTGGCTTTTAGCCACGGCTTGTGGCATAATGTTATGTTAAGGGAGCTTGGTCCTAGACCGTTTGATGGAGGAGAATTGCAATTGTACGATGCATTGCTAGACGATTTGGATGACGACGCAACTTTGCACGCGGATGAAGTGATCGACGAAATGGCCGATGACGCCATCGCGGGCTTTGGAGATGCGGACGACGATCTGATTCGGGATGTGCCCGATCATGTGGCGGATTTGGACGAACTCGACCTGGACGTCAACGTCGACGGCCTCTTGGAAGGCGTGGGTGACGACGAGACCTGGTCGGACGACCCGGTGCGCATGTACCTGACTCAGATGGGGGAGATCCCGCTGTTGTCGCGACGTGAAGAAGTAACTCTGGCGCGGCAAATCGAAGAGACTCGCGCCAAGTTCCGCCGTCATGTGATTGCCTGCGACTACGTCATGCAGTCAGCCGTCAAGGTTCTGCGGCGGGTCCACGAGGGCGAACTGCCTTTTGATCGCACGGTCCAGGTCTCGGTGACCGACCAACTGGAAAAAAATCAGATTTTGGGTCGTTTGCCCTCGAATCTCCGCACCTTGGAAACGCTCTTGAAGCGGAACCACCACGACTACAACCTAGCCACAAGCAAGTCGCGGGCACCCGCTCAGCGTCAAGCTGCGTGGCGGCGGTTGGGGCGTCGTCGCTGCCGGGCGGTTCTCTTGATCGAGGAGCTTGGTTTGCGGACACAACGGATCGAGCCGATGATCAAGAATCTCGAGGAGTTCAGCCGCCGGGTGGATGAGCTCAAGGCTCGCATTGATGACCATCGGAAGAATAAAGGTCGCCTTCAACAGCGCGAGCCGTGGCTCACGGAATTCCGCAACATTTTACGCGCCACGCAGGAATCGCCCACCAGCCTGCGGAATCGGGCCCGTTACCTCAGGGAGGTGCATTCCATTTACCAGGAATCCAAGCGAGGGCTGTCGGAAGGAAACCTGCGTTTGGTGGTGTCGATTGCCAAGAAGTACCGCAACCGCGGCTTGAGCTTCCTCGACCTCATCCAGGAAGGCAACGCCGGTCTGATGCGTGCGGTCGATAAGTTCGAGTATCGACGTGGATTTAAGTTCTGCACCTACGCCACGTGGTGGATTCGCCAGGCTATCACCCGAGCCGTGGCCGATCAGAGTCGCACCATACGCATTCCGGTCCACATGGTGGAAACAATGTCGAAGGTGCGAAGTGTGTCACGCAAGCTACAGCAGGACGGTAGCCGCGAGCCAACGATCGAGGAAATCGCCAACGCCGCCGAGACGTGCGTTGACGAAGCCCGACGCGTCCTGGCCATGAGCCGTTATCCGATCAGCCTCGACCGTCCCGTGGGCAATAGCGAGGACAGTCATTTCGGCGACTTGTTGCCGGACTCGACCACGAAGAACCCCGCCATCGGGGCAGCGCAAGGGATGCTGCGGAATCGCATCAACAAGGTTCTCAAGACGCTCAGCTACCGTGAGCGCGAGATCATCAAGCTCCGCTACGGCCTGGGCGACGGCTATAGCTACACCCTGGAAGAAGTGGGGCACATTTTCAAGGTAACCCGCGAACGCATTCGTCAAATCGAGGCCAAAGCCGTCCGTAAGCTGCAGCAACCCAGCCGCAGCCAGGAGTTGGTCGGGTTCTTGGATTAGGTTTCACGTACCGAAGAATTCAAGCCGCCTGCGGTTGCCGAACCGCAGGCGGCTTTTTTATTGACGGCAAACTCCCTGCCCAACAAAGCCTGATGATTGCGCGGTCCGACATTATTCAGGCACCGGCACCGCACGGACTTAAGTCGTATGGGAAAATCAGAACTTTGTTGCCAAAAATCGCTACGGACACGCCCCCTGAATTCCGGTATACTAATTGAGTGTGCGACGGTGAAAAATCAAATGTAGTCCCCCGAGTGGGTTTTCCTGTGCTTTCCCCGACCCTTGGTATCAACTTACCCCCCCGACGAGCAGATTCCATCCAGTTCCTTCTCGGTCGAGAGAACTACGAGCGATGGCGGACAATGCCCTATAACTCCGCGCGGATGGGGCTTGAGCGGATGCGCCAACTGTTGGAAGCGATCGGTTCGCCGGAACAAAGCCTGCCGATCGTCCACGTTGCGGGTACGAAAGGCAAGGGGTCGACGTCAGCCATGATTGCTGGGGCGTTATCGGCCGCCGGGTATCGAACCGGCCTGTTTACGTCGCCGCACCTCGAACGGATCGAAGAACGCATGACCATCAATGGGCAGCCGTGTACGGCCGAAGAATTTACAACCTTGGTCGATCTGCTCCGGCCGACCGTTGAGACCCTCGATCGTCGCACGGCCAAGGATCAATCAGGCCCTACGTTCTTCGAGATTACGACGGCCATGGCTTTACTACACTTCACGCGGCAGAATGTTCAGGCGGCTGTGCTGGAAGTCGGTTTGGGTGGACGGCTCGACGCGACCAACATCTGCCAGCCGGCGGTCTCGGTCATCACCAGCATCAGCTTCGACCATACACAGCAATTGGGAAACACCTTGGCGGCGATTGCAGGGGAGAAGGCGGGCATTATCAAGCCGGGGGTGCCGGTGGTCAGCGGCGTCGTCGAACCGGAGGCACGTGACGTGATTCGACAGGTTTGCCGACAACGTGGTTGTCGCTTGGTTGAGCGAGACACGGATTTTGCCTTTGACTATCACCCGCCGCAACATTTGGAACAAGCTGCCGCCAGCGGGCAGGTAGTTTATCGTCAGGTGACGCACTGCTCACTGCCCACCCCCCACTCCACGCCGCTCACATCCCATTGTTTCGACCTTGCCTTGCCCGGACGGCACCAGGCGGCCAACGCAGCCACGGCACTGGCCACGCTCGACGTCTTGCGGCAGGCACATTGGAACATTCCCCCAACGGCCGTTCAGCAGGCCCTGGCCGGTTTATCGTGGCCGGCACGGGTACAAGTCCTATCGCGACGACCTACGGTCGTGCTTGACACGGCCCACAATGTCGCATCCATCCAAGCTCTAGTTGGAACGCTCCAGGAGAGTTTTTGTGCGGCACGGCGATTGCTAATCTTTGCCACAACTCACGACAAAGACGTTCGCGGCATGCTCCAATGCCTGCTCGACCATTTTGACGAGGTGTATTTCACTCGCTATTTGAACAATTCTCGGGCCGTGCCACCGGAGGAGTTGCAGCAGGTGGCCAAAGAGTTAACCGGCCGGTGCTGGCCTACCTTTGGTGAACCAGTAGCGGCTTGGAAAGCTGCCCGAAGATCAGCAACGGCAAAGGATCTTGTTTGTGTAACGGGATCGTTTTTTTTGGCGTCAGAGATGGGATTGATAATCGAAAAAGAAAATCCGAATGACGAATGACGAATGACGAAATCCACTATCCATAACCTGAAATCCAAATGACGAAAGAGTGGCAAGTGACGGCTTTTTCGTCATTCGTCATTCGGATTTCGTCATTTCCTACCCTATGCTTTCTCGCGTTCAAATCTTCTGTTTTCTGGCATCTTACGGCGTGGCCCTGGCACTGGAAGTGTCGCGGTTGTGGTTCCGGAGCGGCATCCGCGGCATCGCCATGCTTGGGTTCGTGGTAGCGGGCTGGATTGCCCACACGGCGTTCCTTTACCATTCGGCGACCGAGGTGGCCGGTTCCTCGCGTTCACCGCTGTCGAGCAATCAAGATTGGTTGCTGTTGGCGGCCTGGGTGATGGTGATGGTCTATTTTTATTTGGCCTGCTACCATCCCACCACGCATTTCGGCGTTTTCCTTTTGCCGCTCGTGTTAGGTCTGATTGTTGCAGCCCACTTCGCTGATCCGAAGCCTTTTCCACGCGAGCCGGCTTCCAGGATTTGGGGTGCCATCCACGGCACTTCGATCCTGCTGGCTACGGTTACGGTACTCTTCGGCTTTGCCGCGGGGATGATGTACCTGGGGCAGGCCGATCGTCTGAAACGCAAACGGCCGCCCTATCGGAAATTTCGGCTGCCCAGCCTCGAGTGGCTGCAAATGGCCAACGGCAGGGCGATCTTGGCGTCGATGTTGCTCGTGGGTGTCGCCGTTGCGTCGGGCATCGTGCTGAATCTGCTGAACGCTCGGCGTAGTAGCCCGAGCATTCCCTGGAACGATCCGATCGTTCTCGGCACGTTGGCGATGTTCGGCTGGCTTCTCATGCACGCCCTTATCAGTGCGTTTTATCGGCCCATTCGCCAGAGCCGCAAGGTGGCCTACCTGACGCTGGCCAGTTTCATCTTTCTAGTCATCGCGCTGGCCTTGGGAATGTTCGTGACCACAAAACATGGCGGTGCGGGAGTAGTTGGAAAATTGAAAATTGAAAATTGCAAATTACAAATTGCAAATTTTGGAGACGAGCAGAGAGGTGAAAACCGTGCAACTAGCTTTTGCGCGGGTTCCAAGCAAAACTCCCTAAGAGCGTCACATCCTCAATTTTCAATTTTCAATTTTCAATTTTCAATTTGCAATCCTCTTCCCACCCCCAATCCGACAGGGGGCCTCTCATGAACGTCCAGGTCGTGGGTTGCAGCCATCATGGCACTTCGATTGCCATCCGCGAGCGTCTGGCTTTCGGCCGGCAGCAAGCAGAAGAGGCATTGCAGCAGTGGCGGATTTCGTTTTGCGATGTGGAATGCGTGCTTCTTTCTACGTGCAATCGCGTGGAAATCTATGCGGCAAGCCAGTCGGCGCCGATCCCCGGCATGGAAGAAATTGCCTGCTTTCTGGCCCGTTTTCATCAGCTCGATCCAAGCGAGATCGTGCCGCACCTGTTTGTCAACACGGATCAAGCAACCGTGCGGCACTTGTTCAACGTGGCTGCCAGTTTGGATAGCATGGTACTCGGTGAACCTCAGATATTGGCCCAGGTCAAGCAGGCCTACCAAGCAGCCACCGAGTGCGAGGCCACCGGTCCGCTCTTGCACATGGCCTTTCAAGCCGCCATTCGCGTCGCTCGCCGTGTAACCACCGAAACGGCCATCCACCAGCGTCGTGTGAGTATTCCCAGTGTGGCCGTGGCCGATTTCGCCCGACAAATATTCGAGCGATTCGACGACAAGGAAACACTCGTCATCGGAGCGGGTGAAATGGCGGAAGAAACCCTCCGTTATCTCCGTGACGAAGGGGCACGGCGGATCACGGTCATCAATCGGAGCTTCGAGCGTGCCTGCCAGCGCGCACGCGAGTGGCAGGGCCAGGCGAGACCCTGGGAAGAACTCCATAGTGCGATGGCCAGGGCCGACCTCGTCATCAGTACGACCGGCGCGGGAAAGCCCATCGTCACCCTCGAAGACTTTCGCCCCATTCAGGCCGCGAGGGGGCAAAGACCCCTGTTCGTTCTCGATCTGGCCGTGCCTCGCGATTTTGATCCGGTCATCGGCGACTGCTCGGACGTCTACCTCTATTCGGTTGACGATCTCCAAGCGGCCTGCCAAAACAACCGCGCGCTCCGCGACAAGGAGCTGCCCGCAGCCCAGCGGATCGTCGAGCAAGAGGCGAGCCGATTCATGGCCGAGCTGTATCATCGGGCGACCGGCCCGGTGATACAGCAATTGCGCGACGGATGGCATAAGCCGAAGGAAGAAGAATTGCGGCGGCTCATGAATCGGCTGCCAAATTTGGAACAGCGCGCACAAGACGAAATCCGCCAGTCGTTCGACCGTCTGGTGAATAAATTGCTGCACCCACCGCTGGAATCATTGCGCGACGAATCACGAGAAGGCGTCCCGCATGGATTGCTGGATGCCTTGGCGCGATTGTTTCAACTGCGGGACTGAGGTACTCGAACCGGGCGATCGCATGGCGACGCCGCGGCCTTGATCATAGCCTTGCCAACTTTTGTCATTGCTGACTCGCCGTAGGGTGGGTGGAGCATCGAGCGGTGCGTTGCGCGAACGGATCTGGAACAGCGGTAAGTGCTGTCAGCGTCTCGACTTCGTGCGCAACCCACCATTTGCCGGGCGGTTCGCTCCACGCACCCTACAGTTTATAAATAATCCGGCTAGAATAATGAGGTATGGGTCGCGAGAGTCGGTTGTCGAACCCGTTCTTAGTCGTTCTTATTGCGCAAGTCCTTAAACCATCGACGCTTGGAGGTGCAATCATGTTGTTCTACCGGTCCTTTCAAATTCTGCTGTCCCTAGTAATGACCGTGTTACTGGTCGGCTTGACGGCTCAGGCGGCCGAGCCGGAAAATGGGCGATCCGGTGGCAAATTGTTGCTGGGATCACCCGGCGAGAAGGCCCAGGTTTCCCTGTTTGGGGTAAAGGCCGAGGGATCGAAGTTCGTCTACGTTCTGGACCGGTCCGGCAGCACCGACGGTAAATTAATGGCCGCCGCCAAGGCTGAAATCCTGGCCAGCATCGAAAACATCGACGATGTTCACCAGTTCCAGCTCGTAGTCTACAACGAGCGGCCCAAAGCGTTCAATCCGGCCGGGCCTGGCGGCCAGTTGGCTTTCGGCACCGATGCCAATCGGGCGGAGGTCAAGAGGTTTCTCAGCACGATCGCGGCCGATGGCGGCACCGATCACGAAGCCGCCTTATCGCTGGCCATCCGCTTGCGGCCCGACGTAATTTTCATCATGACCGATGGCGATAAACCGCAACTTGGTGCCCAGCAGTTGGCCCGCATCGATCGCATCGGGCCGGGGATCATATTCCATGCGATCCAGTTCGGCGAAGGGCCGCAACGCGGCGGCCGGGGTTGGATGGGAAAACTTGCCCAGCAGAGCGGTGGCGAGTATAGGTACGTCGATACGACGAAACTGGGAGCGGAATCGAAATGAGGGTCTTGCCTTAAAAATCGCTGCACTCCAAATTATCAGGGATTTACGGCCCTGCGGCAGCGGACTAAAATGGCTCTTCCGGTTTTAGGTGCAGAAGTAGGGTGGGGAGAGTGAAACGAGC
>JBAWVO010000040.1:0-30453 GCA_037147235.1 Planctomycetota bacterium
AATTCTCAATTCTCAATTCTCAATTCTCAATTCTCAATTCTCAATTCTCAATTCGTAAGTATTCTCGCTAGCTCGCCCCAACATCATTTATATGCTCTCCCCTGCCCTCGACGTCCTCTACGAAGACAACCATCTACTGGTGCTCAACAAGCCGGCCGGCTTGCCGACGATGGGTACGCCTGACGGTACGCCAACGCTACTGAGCGCGGCCAAGGACTACATTAAACAAAAGTATCAGAAGCCTGGGGACGTCTACCTGGGCATCATGAGTCGGCTGGATGCCCCCGTGACAGGTGTCATTCTTCTGGCCCGCACCTCCAAAGCTGCTGCACGGATGACCGAACAGTTTCGCACACATGCGGTCCAAAAGATCTACTGGGCACTCGTCGAAGGAGCCCCCTATCCGGCTAATGGCAACTTAATCAATTGGGTAATCCATGACGAACGACACCGCTGCATGCATGTGGTTGACAGCACTTGTTCAGAGGCAAAGGAGGCACGCCTCACCTACTGCCTGCTTTCCAACGATAGCCGGATGTCGCTTTTGGAAGTCGAGTTGGAAACGGGTCGAAAGCACCAAATTCGGCTGCAAATGGCCCATCATGGGCACCCGGTAGTCGGCGACCGCAAGTACGGTAGCCAGTTGAAGTTCTCTTCCGGAATCGCACTTCACGCCCTGCGGCTAGTTGTCGCTCATCCGACCCGTGGGGAGACAATGCTCTTTGAAGCACCGCTACCGAAGTCGTGGCCGACAACACGCCTCAGGAATGGGACATAACGCCGTTGGCGTAGGGAATCACGCAAAGCTATTTAGAACTGGACAGCCTCTCACGGCTGTGGCAGGGTCGGCGTGGATGTTGCGGCGGGGTCGAGGTCGAGATCGTCTGGCGGAATCCAGGCAACCTTGCCATCTCGCCAAACGACTAAAGGAAGCCCTTTCTGCTTGTGCTGCAAAACAGCATCGCGAACCGCCGCGTTCATGGCTGAGTCGATTGGGGTGCCCTCTCTGAACAGTTGTCTGATATTCCGATGTCTTTCATTTGCCATGAGAATTGTCCCTCTTAAGTTGTTCCCAGAGACTCGTGTCCACGATATGCTGAGCCGTGGATTCCGTGCCTTCGGCAATCAACCGCGATCTCTCTCCATGTGAATTATCGTATACTCGCCATTTCGTGGCAAGCGGCATATACAGCCGAAAAAAGTTTCGCAAACCCGCCTCATAGCGGCGACGAATTGTTTCCTCCGACACGTTGTGTCCACCCATGCGGACACGGTCGGCAACCCGAGCGATAGCCAAATCAGCACTGGGCAACCATAGAAACACAAGGTGAAAATCGTAGCCATCCCGAACCAATCGCGATGCGCAAGCGAACGCCCGGCCAGCGTTGTCTCAAAGGCGAAGGTCCGCCGCTGATCGGCCAACTGCCGCAATCGCGAAAGCATGATCGCACCGGCTTCCAGGGCCACCAGCTCTGGGCCGAAGGCAGCGAGTCCTTGCGCGATCGTGTCGGCATTGACAAATTCAACTACCCCGAGTACACTTGGAAGCAACCTGGGTGCTGCTGTTGTTTTGCCCGAACCATTCGGACCAGCCAGCACGATCATCGTGGGATGCTCGTTTGCCATCTGCTCTCCAATTATAGATTTTCAAAACGGCTGAGTGTTCATTCATTTCCGTTGCGGAAAATAAAATGGTGGGACTCGCTGCGCTGGCCCACCCTACGCATCTTCAGGAAAGCACGCCCTACTTCCACAGCCACTTATCGACAGCGGCGGCCATGATGCGGCCCTGGTTGATGGCATGAACCACGAGCGATGCCCCGCGAACGGTATCGCCTGCGGCAAAAACGCCCGGCACGGTCGACATCCAATTATCGACGACAACATTGCCGCGGTTGTCAATCTTCACGCCCAACTCTTCCAGCAAGCCGCTTCGCACGACATGCAGGAAGCCCATGGCAATCAGCACGAGATCCGCATTCAGCACGAACTCGGTCCCGAGAATCTCCTTCATTTCCCATCCCTTGGCACCGGGGAGCCAATTGACCTCGATCCCGAATAACTCGCGGACCTGCCCGTCGTCACCCCGGAGTTCCTTGGTCAGAGCGCTCCAGCGGCGCTCGCAACCTTCTTCTTGAGATGAAGAAGTGCGCATGATTCTCGGCCACTGCGGCCAGAGAGTCTCGATGTTGCTGTCATTGGGCGGTTTGGGCAGGATTTCCAACTGAGTCACCGAAATGGCGCCCTGGCGGATGGAGGTACCGACGCAGTCGCTGCCCGTATCGCCACCGCCGATCACGATCACATGCTTACCCTTGGCGGTAAGCACGCTCCCCGCGCCAGCGGGCTGATCATCGCCAGCCACGCGTCGGTTTTGCTGGCTGAGGAAGTCCATGGCAAGATGCACGCCATGCAGGTTGGCTCCGGTCACGTTCAGCGGCCGTGCTTGACCTGCACCCATGCAGAGGCAAACCGCATCGAACTGCTTGCGCAACTCAGCGACCGTCAGGTCACGGCCGACCTCCACTCCCGGCTGAAACCGCACACCCTCCCGGGACATCTGCTCTAGTCGGCGGTCGATGACGGTCTTTTCAAGTTTGAAGTCAGGAATTCCATAGCGCATCAGGCCGCCGATGCGGTCGTCTTTTTCAAAGACCACCGTCTCGTGACCGGCCCGATTGGCCTGCTGGGCAGCCGCCAAGCCGGCAGGGCCGGAGCCAATGATTGCCACCCGCTTGCCTGTCCGCGTGATTGGTAGGATAGGCTCGACCCACCCCTCACGGAAGGCCCGTTCGGCGATTTGAAACTCGATCTGCTTGATAGTCACCGCGCGATCGTTGAACGCCAGCGTACAAGCCGCTTCGCACGGAGCAGGACAGATCCGGCCGGTGATTTCGGGGAAGTTGTTCGTCGAGTGCAGGTTTGCGGCCGCTGCTTGCCACTTGCCGCGATAGACAAAATCATTAAACTCCGGGATGCGGTTCTTCACCGGGCATCCGATACCGTGACAAAATGGAACTCCGCAATCCATGCAACGCGCAGCCTGCTCGTTGAGCACGTTGTTGATGAGCGGCTGATCGATTTCATACCAGTCCTTGATCCGTTCCGAAACTGGACGGTGGGGAATTTCTGCACGAGTAAACTGCTTGAAGCCTGTGGGATTGCCCATGGATGGCTCTTGGGGATAGCGTAAGGTTGGGTTGTGTTGGGTGGCGGGAGGTTGGGCTAAAGCCCACCCTCCAAGTTCGTCTTTTACCGGAACACCTCTTCGGTCGTGGCGGCGCCCTCGCTCTTAACCTGCTCGCGTTCGCGGAGGCGGAGCAAAGCCTTGCGGTAGTCGATCGGCATGACCTTGACGAATCGGCCCGACATTTCCCGCCAGCGATCGAGGATCATCTTGGCTTGCAGGCTTCCGGTCCAGCGGAAATGGCGTCGGATGAGGTCTTGCAGTAAATTGAGGTCCTCGTCGAGGTGAACGGGTTCGAGGTCGACCATGTCGAGGTTACAGAGCGTATCGAACAACTGGTGGTCATCGAGCACATAGGCGATGCCGCCGCTCATTCCGGCCGCGAAGTTGCGGCCCGTGCGGCCGAGCACCACCACGATGCCGCCGGTCATGTATTCGCAGCCGTGGTCGCCAACACCCTCGACCACCGCGGTCGCGCCGCTATTGCGGACGGCAAACCGCTCGCCGGTGAGACCATTGACAAAGACCTCGCCGCTGGTCGCTCCGTAGAGCAATGTGTTACCGACAATGACGTTTTCCTTGGGATCGAACGGCGAACCCGGCGGGGTCTGCACGATGATCCGTCCGCCCGAAAGACCCTTGCCCAGGTAGTCGTTGGCATCACCGATGAGCTTCATCGTCACGCCTTTGGCCAGGAAGGCACCGAAGCTCTGACCGGCCGAGCCGGTGAAGGTTAGGTCGAAGGTGCCGTCGGGCAGTCCTTTGCCGCCATGGAGCTTGACAATGCGGTTGCTGAGAATCGCGCCCACTGTGCGGTGGACGTTGCGAATCGGCATTTTCAGGTGCGTGCGATTGCCTTCTGCCAAGGCCGGACCGAGTTGCTCGATGATCGTCCAGTCCAGGTGTTCCTTGTGCATGTCGCTCTGGGGCCGCATGCGACGCAGTGGGCAGCCGTTGGACTGATCCGGCTTCATGAAGACGGCCGAGAAGTCCAGCCCCTTGGCCTTCCAGTGATGAATGGCTTTATTCATACTGAGTCGCTCGACGCGGCCGACCATGTCATCGAATTTTCGGAAGCCCAATTCGGCCATGAGACGGCGGATATCCTCGGCCACGAAGGTGAGGAAACGGATGACATACTCGGCCTGACCGTGGAATCGCTTCCGCAAATCGGGATCTTGCGTGGCAATGCCCACGGGGCAGGTGCCGAGGTGGCACTTCCGCATGAGCATGCAGCCGAGCGTAACCAAGGCGGATGTGCCGAAGCCAAATCGCTCGGCACCCAACAGAGCACCGATCACCACATCGCGGCCGGTCCGCATCTGGCCGTCGCACTGCACGAGGACGCGGTCACGGAGACCGTTCAAGACCAGCGTCTGCTGGGTCTCGGCCAGGCCGAGTTCCCAGGGAGTGCCGACATGCTTGATCGACGATAGAGGGCTGGCACCGGTACCGCCATCATGGCCGCTGATGAGCACTTCGTCGGCGTAGCCCTTGGCCACACCCGCAGCCACCGTGCCAACGCCGACTTCGGAGACCAACTTCACCGAAACCATTCCACCGGGGTTGGCACACTTGAGGTCGTAGATCAACTGGGCCAGGTCTTCGATGGAGTAAATGTCGTGGTGTGGCGGCGGCGAGATCAACGAAACGCCGGGCGTGGAGTGCCGCAGCCGCGCGATCTCGTCGGTCACTTTGTAGCCGGGCAACTGGCCGCCTTCGCCCGGCTTGGCGCCCTGGGCCATCTTGATCTGCAAAATCTTGGCGTTCGCCAGATACTCGATCGTGACGCCGAAACGACCGCTGGCCACCTGCTTGATGCCGCAATTGAGCGAATCGCCGTTTGGGAGGGACTTGTAGCGAGCCGGATCCTCGCCGCCTTCGCCCGTGTTCGCGTTGCCGCCCAGTCGGTTCATGGCGATGGCGAGCGTCTGGTGGGCCTCGGCACTGATCGAGCCGTGCGACATGGCACCCGTATTGAAACGCTTGACGATCTCGCTGGCAGGCTCGACTTCCTCCAAGGGCACCGGCGCACTCGGCACGAACTCGAACATGCCGCGGAGCGTGCATAGCTCCGTGGCCTGCTCATTCACCGCCTTGGCAAACTCGTCGAACAACCGCGGATCGTTTTTCAACACGGCATGTTGCAGGGTGGTGATGGTCGTCGGATTCCAAAGGTGCCGCTCGCCATCCAGCCGGAATTGATACTCGCCGCCATGATCGAGATCCAATGACCCCGCCTCGCGGCGGCCAAAGCCAGAGCGGTGTCGGGCCAGGGCTTCGCGGGCGATGACTTCCAGATCGGCCCCTCCGATGCGCGAGGCCGTGCCTTGAAAGTACTTATTCACGAACTCGCGATTCAGGCCGACGGCCTCGAACTGCTGGGCGGAGTGGTAGCTTCGCAGGGTCGAGATGCCCATCTTGGACATCGTCTTCAAAATACCCTTCTTCACCCCGGAGATGTAGTGGTCGATGAGGTGTTCGATCGGCTCATCTTCCGGCAGGTCGCCGTCGGCCAGCAGCTTGTAAATGCCTTCAAAAGCCATGTAGGGATTGATGGCGTTGGCTCCGTAGCCGCAAAGCATGCAGAAGTGCATCACCTCGCGAGGCTCGCCGCTTTCGACGACGATGCCTACTTCGCTCCGCAGTCGCCGCTCCAACAAGCCGTGGTGCAGCGCCGAAGTGGCCAGCAAGCTGGGGATGGCAACGTGCTTGGGCGAAATGTCCCGGTCGCTGAGGATCAGCAGCGAGGCCCCGTCCTGGATGGCCCGCTCGGCCCCATCGACCAGTTCGGCCAACGCCTCGGCCAGATGCTTGCCGGGATCCTCTTCGCTGCAACTGAACAAGGCCGGAAGCACGGCCACCTTGAAGTCGTTCCGTTTCACCGCACGCAGACGATGGATGTCCTCATTCGTGAGAACGGGGTGCGGCAACTGAAGCTGCTTGCAATGCTCGGGCGTTTCGTCAAGCAAGTTCCTCGCCTTGCCGGTGAAGGCCAACAGCGACATCACCAACCCTTCCCGCAACGGATCAATCGGCGGATTGGTC
Source organism: Planctomycetota bacterium (assembly GCA_037147235.1). GTDB lineage: Bacteria > Planctomycetota > Planctomycetia > Pirellulales > Thermoguttaceae > JANXQG01. The sequence goes on from JBAWVO010000040.1 coordinate 6,236, forward strand.
ACCTGAGCAAACAACTGTTTGAAGTAGTTGAACAACAGCTTCGGCCGATCGGAGAGCACGGCCAACGGCGTGTCGGTGCCCATCGAGCCGACGGGTTCCTGGCCATTGGCAGCCATCGGACCGACAATCATTTGCAGCTCTTCCCGCGTGTAGCCAAAGGCCCGCAGACGCTGCGACAACTTGTCGGGATCAACCTCGGCCGGTTGGGCCGGCTGGAATAGTCCACGGAGTTCGATGCGGTTCTCCAGCCAGCGGCGATAGGGCTTCTGTCGGGCGATCTTCCCCTTGATTTCATTGTCTTCGACAATGCGGCCTTCCTCGGTATCGACCAAGAACATGCGGCCCGGCTGCAAGCGGCCCTTGCGCTCGATCTGCTCCGGTGGGAACTCGATCACCCCCACTTCGCTGGCAAGCACCACAAGGCCCTCGGTCGTGACCACATAGCGGCTGGGGCGCAGGCCATTGCGATCGAGGGTGCCGCCCACCAGTCGGCCGTCGGTAAAGACCATTGCCGCCGGTCCGTCCCAAGGTTCGAGGATTGCGCCGTGGTATTCGTAAAAGGCTTGCTTGTCGAGCGAGATGTGGTAACCTGGCCCAAAGGCCTCGGGAATCATCATCATCAGCGAGTGCGGCGCAGAACGGCCAGCGCGGACCAAGAGTTCCATGCAGTTGTCGAAGCAGGCCGAATCGCTCCCGCCCGGCTCGACGATGGGGAAGAGGTTTGAAAGATCCTTGCCCAAGGCCGGACAGGCCATCGTCTTTTCGTAGCCTTTGAGGCGGTTGAGGTTTCCACGCAGCGTATTGATTTCCCCGTTGTGGGCGATCATGCGAAAAGGCTGCGCCAATCGCCAACTTGGGAACGTATTCGTGCTATACCGCTGGTGAACCACCGCCAAGGCGGTCATCATGCCGGGATCGGCCAGGTCAGGATAGTAGTCGAAAAGCTGCGGTGCCAGGAACATTCCCTTGTAAACAATCGTCTTGCACGAAAGCGAGGGAATGTAAAAGGCGTCCGGCGTAATGCCCAGGTCAACCCGCGCCCTCCGCTCGGCCCGCTTGCGGGCACGAAACAGACGCCGCTCAAGTTGCTCGCCGGTCAGGCCGTTACTGCCAACAAAGATCTGGCGGATAATCGGTTCCGCGCTGCGGGCAATGTTGCCCAAAGTACGGTTGTCACAGGGCACGTCGCGCCAACCAAGCACGGTCAGGCCTTCGTTTTCCAGCGACTGGGCCAGGACTTCTTCACACGTGCCGCGGACAGCAGCATCGCAGGGCAAGAAAAGGATACCGGCACCGTAGTGTCCGGCGGGGGGTAATTCAAACCCCAGGCGATCAGCCTCGGCGGCAAAGAACTCGTGCGGGATTTGCATGAGGATGCCCGCCCCATCCCCCGTCGATTCGTCGGCCCCCGAGGCACCGCGATGCTGTAGATTCAAGAGGATCTGCTTGGCATGATCGACAATTTTGTGGCTCTTTGTGCCGGCAATATCAACCACGGCACCTATACCACAGGCGTCATGCTCAAACTGGGGATCATATAAACCGCGTGCCGTTGGCGCGTTTTGCATCATGGAACGACTCTTGCCTTCTTAAACCGCAAACACCCCACCAACACGGGGAGTGTGGCGAAATTTACGGTGTGAGTTACCTGCTTGCCTAATTCAATGGTAACATTAGAATGACTTATGTCAAGAGCTTCCTAAAATTAGAATTAAAGATAATGGATCTTCCGGTTCCGAGTACGGAATGCGAATAATTGGAGTTGGCCATTTGCGCAACCCACCATTTCCCGGCCAGTTCGCTCCACGCACCCTACAACCTAAAACCCGCTGTCACTGCTAGCAGTTGGCAAGGTTATGATCAAGGCCCGGTAGGCGGCATCGCGCCCGGTTGGCTGCAAACGTAGCTGGCCAGCCGGTTGGCCCGTTCGTTGATCGTGTCCAGGTCCAGGTCTTCCAGCAAGCCCATGATGACGGCGGCGGTGAAGGCATCACCGGCCCCAACCGTGTCGACCACCTTGGTCGGCACACCGGAATGAACCGATCGCCCATGCCGGCTTGCGAGTTCGGAACCGCCGGCCCCCTTGGTCAGCGCGATCAGCCGCAAATCGTAGCGGTCAAGCAGTCCTCGCAGCACGGCGTCCTCGTCTCCCGGCAGTGCTAAAAGATCGGCCACGACGGGTAACTCTTCGTTATTTAGCTTCAACACATCGGCGGCTTCCAGCCCAGCGGCAAGGATCTCTGTATGGTAGTAATGTTGCCGTAGGTTGATGTCAAAGACTCGCAGGCAGTGCTCGGGTGCAGCACCGAGCAAGCTCCGAATCGTTGCCCGCGAAACCTCGCTGCGCTGGGCCAACGAACCAAAACAGATGGCATCGGCGTGTTGCGCCGGACGGAGCGTTGCCGGCACCGCGGGGATGAAGTCCCAGGCAACCCCCTCGTGAATCTGGTAGGTTGGCTTGCCGTATGCGTCGAGTTCCACGGAGACCGTGCCGGTGGGATGCTGGTGATCGACCGCAACGCCCTGCCGCGACAGTCCCAAGGTGTCCAACCGATCGAGGATCTCTCGGCCCAGCGGGTCGTCGCCCACGGCACTGACGGCATGCGCGTGCGCGCCCAGTGCCGCGGCGTGGTAGGCGAAATTCACGGGAGCACCGCCCAACATGCGCCCGTTGGGCAACAAGTCCCATAGGATCTCGCCCACTCCAAGGATCACAGGTGACTTGTTACGACTCATGTGAAAGATCGTAGTGCTGTTCCCATTTCGTTACTCCTGCTGGTTCCCGTTCCACCGCCGTTCCGGCCTCTGCCCCCGCCGAGCAGTCCGCACAAATAGGACGACATCTTGCTAAGGACCGGCGCACCAATAACCGTCGTGTTTTGCGCATCCGTCGATCGGGGGCAGACGGCACACGGAGTGTGCCTGCTACTTTTCTTGCTCCTAATGTATTCTATTTGGACTTGCTCGGATATACCCCGAGCTGCGTCTTCTCATTTCTGTCAAACAGCAGAAATTCGTCGCGACAATTCGTCACGACAGCTAGACGATCCTATCCACCGTTGTTATTATGGCAGACGGTTGTTGTTGGGAGCGTACCCAAACGGCGTCCAAATAGATAATGCAAGAAAAGAAAATACCTATTATGATTATTCCGAGCAAACCGAAACTCGCTCTTCTGGTTTTGTTGGCACTGCCCCTGACGGCATACGCCGATTTTCCGACGTCGGATGACCGGGTCGTGCCGCGCCGGCAGATATCGATTCAGGGTGCCGAAACGATGGTCCTTGAGAATTGCGCCGGCCTGAAGTGGGAGTTACCGAGGACGACAAACGGCTGGGCGATGGGAACGATTTCGCTTCATGGCAAGCCCGTGGAACAGCCGGCAACCAAAGGCATCGTGGCCTTGCGCAACCAGAAGAGCGGAGAAGTCCGTTGGCTGACGGCGTCGCAGGGTAAAAAAGTGGATCCGCGAACCGCCCGCTTATTCGGCCGGCAGGAGATCGATGGCGTGAAGTTTTCCTGGACGGTGGAGGTGGTGCTGAGCGATGACCTGCCCTCGGCCGCCTTCACTCCGAAATGGGCGGTGGACAAGGATCTCAACGGTTGGGAAGTGTGCCTGGCATATCATGATGGTTTCACGAATGACTGGCGTGTGCAGAGCTATCCGTGGGCCGGCAACAGCGAGAAGGCGTCCCTTGCGCCGATGCGCTACTGCGGCGTGCCCGGCGCGCTGGTGTACCGGCCGGACCAGTCGTTGGTTCTCCTGTTCGCCATCGACAGCAACTCCGACTACCTCAATCCAACCACATGGTCGGGGAAGACCGGTTTCCACTTCGCCAATCGCGAAACCGCGCCGCAGTTCCGCTGCGGTGGAGGCAAGCTGGCGGCCGGAAAAAATTACGAAATGCCGTTGCAGTTGTTTCTGAGCGATGCGGGTGAATTCGCCGGTGCGATTACCGGGATCATGCATGCCTGGGTTAAGGTCAACAACTACCGGGTGGACGATTCGCTCAAGGTGCGCACGCCGCAGGAGGCTTTCGCCATCACCCTCGAGGGCCGCCGGAAGATGAAAAGCTGGAAGCCGGGCATCGGCTACGAGCATCACCGCGGCACCCCCTTCGTTTATATTGGCAACAACCCGTACATTGCCTACTACGAGTACCGCCTATACGAGATCACCGGCGAGAAGGTGTGGCGGGACCGGGCCTTTGAGCAGATTGACTTTGCGATCAAGGGCCAGCAGTCCGGCGGCGTATTTCATACGAGTTGGTATCACCGAAAAGAGAATCGTCCAGGCGGCGCGACGGCAGAGGGCTATTGCAGTTGGGATTGGAACCATAACGGCTACAAGGTGGACATCAACGCATGGATGGTCCGTTACATTCTGCAGACTTGGCAGCGGGTGAAGGAAAAGGAGGGCGTGGACCGGCAGGACTGGTACAAGGCCGCCATGGCATCGCTGAACTGGGTGCTGGCACAGCAGAATTCCGACGGCGGCTTCCCGCAGGTGGTGGAAATCGCTTCCGGCAAGAAGTCCGAGTCCGTGGTGTGCGGCCGGGCACTGGTAGGGCTGCCGATCATCGCAAAGATTACCGGTGATGGCCGTTGCCTCCGGGCCAGCGCGGAGCAGGAGCGATTCCTGCGTCGGAATGTCGAAGGGCGGTTCTGGTATACCGGTGCGCATCCGGATCTGCCGCCGGGTGATTTTGAGCAGGACAGCATCTACGCTGTCGTGGAGTACTGGTTGGACAAGCACGACCGAACGAGTGACAAGGAAAGCCTCGACCGCGCCGTGACCAATGCCTATTATGGTTTACTCTATTGGTGCCCGAAACAGCTAAGTTGGGTCAAGGGGCCCACGCAAGGCGCACATAGCGAGCAGCAGCATTTCAACCAATATTCCGTCTATTGCTACGGTAACCGCAAGATCCAGTGTCTGGATCGGTTGTTCAAAAAGACCGGCGACCCGCTATTTGAACAACTCAAGAACCGCGCGATGCAGTTAAATTTCCACACGCAAGTCACGGATGGCCCCTACAAGGGTGCCATGACTGAAGCGATCGCCGATCCCTGGCTGGAGCGCAATCAAGGGTTTGAGTGGCGCGGCAGTCCGTATACCAGCGAATTGGTTTCGGACCTGATGTTGCAACTGATCGAGATGAACCTTGTGACGAAACCGTGACCGCAAGCGATTATTGTTCGTCGCGGGAAATGTAACAGGCTAGGGACCGGCTCTCCATTTCCATCGTCCAGTCGGCCGCCGGGGCTGGTCCATCCAGGTCGGGATAAATATCTTTTGGCGAAGGCGCGCCGGTGTTGATGAACTGCAACCACTTGTACGATCGCGCGATCTTGGGAAAGACAAACTTCTGCGGCACCCCGCTGCTGTGCAGCATGATCAGCAAATGGTGGTTGGGCAACTCCGTCAATTCCCTGCGTGGCACGGCACCCAAAACGCACATCAGGCTGTTACCGCCATGCGACCAGTCCACCCCACCGCCCGAAGGATTGTACCAGCTTACGTCGGGCAGACCTCCCGGCTGGGCGGACTGGCCTGTGAGGAAGTCGGTCCGCCGCGTCGTTGGCTCGCGGCGGCGGAAGGCGATCAATGCCTGAACGAAACGTATGAGCGCGTCGTTCCGTTGGACCAGCCTCCAATCGAACCATGAAATCGCATTGTCCTGACAGTAGGCGTTGTTGTTGCCTTGCTGTGTCCTCCGGCATTCGTCGCCGAAGAGGATCATCGGCACGCCCTGGCTGAGCAGGTTCGTGGCCATCATGTTCTTGATCTGGCGGATACGCAGGGTCTCAATCGCGCGCCGCGTTGCGATCCCTTCGTGCCCATAGTTACATCCGTAGTTGTTGTTGTCGCCGTCGCGGTTGCCTTCGCCGTTGGCCTCGTTGTGCTTCCAGTTGTAGCTCACCAAGTCGTTGAGGGGAAAGCCGTCGTGCGACGTGATGAAGTTGATGCTGTGATAGGGCCGTCGGCCATTGGCCTGATACAGATCGCTCGACCCGGCCAAACGCGTGGCCATCGGCCCGATCATGTGCGGATCGCCCCGCCAGAACCGCCGCACGTCGTCGCGATAGCGACCGTTCCACTCGGCCCAGCGGAGGCTGCCGAAGGTGCCTACCTGGTAGGCACCGGCCGCATCCCAGGCCTCGGCGATGATCTTCGTGTCGGCCAATTGCGGATCCTCACTGATCGTCTCCACCACCGGCGGATTGGGCACCAGATTGCCGTCTCGGTTGCGGCTCAAAATCGAGGCCAAATCGAAGCGGAACCCGTCGATGTGGTAATTATGCACCCAATGCCGCAGACAATCGAAGATCATCTCGCGAACAATCGGATGATTGCCGTTGAGCGTGTTACCGCAACCGGTGTAGTTGCGATAATGCTGGCCGCCGTTCTCCAACATGTAGTAAACGCGGTTCTCCAACCCCTTGAGGCTGAGCGTCGGGCCGTACTCGTTGCCTTCGGCCGTATGGTTGAAGACAACGTCCAGAATCACCTCGATCCCCGCCGCGTGCAATGCCCGAACCATCTCTTTGAACTCGCGGACCTGGGCACCGGGTTCCTTGCTCACGGTATATCCACGGTGCGGTGCGAAAAAGCAAAGCGGGTCGTAGCCCCAGTAGTTCGGCCGGGGCGGCTGGTTTCCAAAGCAATCGAGGATGGGAAACTCATGCACCGGCATCAGTTCGATTGCCGTGATGCCTAGCGACTTCAAATAGGGAATCTTCTCGATGATCCCCTTGTAAGTGCCCGGATTTTCGACCTTGCTGCAAGGCGACTGCGTGAATCCGCGGACGTGGGTCTCGTAGATGATCGTCTCCGACAAGTTGCGGCGGAGGTGGCGATCACCCTGCCAATCGAACTCGTCGCTGGTCACCACACACTTGGGTGGCCGCAGGATGCCACCCTCGGCTGGCAGAAAATCTCCGGCTAATGCCTTGCAATAGGGGTCAATCAATCGAGCCTGGGGGTCAAAACGGTATCCCCGCTGCGGTTCATGGGGACCGTCCGCCTGGAAGTGATAAAGCTGTCCTGCTGCGGTTCCTGGAACAAACACGCTCCAAATGTGACCCCAGCGGTTCAGATCGGGATCAAATTCAATGATGTCCGTCGGCTCGGGATCGTCCACGCCATCGTAGAGCAGAACGCGCATGGCGGTTGCACTACGACTGAAAACGGCGAACTGAACCCCTCCGCTATGAATGATAGCACCGTAAGGAAGGGGGTGCGTGAACTTTAGTGCCGCTTGCCGCTGCGACATGGTCGGAGACTCAAGGGTGTAACCTGTGTAAAACGCAATATCAGAAGCATAGCACGAATTGATATCAAGCGACATATCTTTTCACCGATCGCTGAGCAAAGGAGGTAAGTGGTCGGCCGGTGCCGGGCATCGCGCCTGACATCCCGCCGATATCCTCACTACTTCGGACATGCACCAGCCGAAAGATGAAAATCGCAATCAATAACGTCACCCCTTCACTTACCGCTAGTTTACCCGGTAGACGTTTCAAGTGGGTGCCAAAGCGAATCGTCGGCTGCCGAAGACACCGATTAGGTTGCGATAGCAGGGTGCAAATCCGGCGAAAAAGGCGATTACAACAGAAGTACAAGAAATGGCACCGCGCGAACTATCGCCGATGGATTTCCTAGAGAGGTAGAGTTTGCAGCGAATTAACCGCAAATTCTTAGGGCTCTTCCGGTTATAGGTGCAGAAGTAGGGTGGGGAGAGTGAAACAAGCCCCCATACGCACGAAGTTAAGGAATTCACTCGTTTGTAAGTTAGGGTGGGCTTTTGGAGTGCGGTGGCTTGCCACCGCTTTTCAAAACGGCCAGTCCTGGACCAAACCCTGCCCCGGAGGGGCATCTGAGAATAGCCCAGCGATTTATCGCTGGGTAAGAGGCAAGCAAAACCGAAAGTCCCAGAGGGACGACTGAAATTTTTTCGCTCAATCGTCCCTCCAGGACGGGGAAACCCATAGGCTGCGCCCATTGCCGAACTTGTTCGGCGCGGGTCTCCTGACCCCGCCGAAACGAATGACCGAAGGTCTCCCCGGCGAATGGGAGACCTTCGGTCGGTCGTGTGGCTCGGTCGGAGACCGGCCACAACAGGGGAGACCGGCCACAACAGGGGGCGGTTCCTTGCTTTCTTTCCTATTTTTCTGCTCCTCATATTTCTGTCGAAAGATTTTATTAGTATTCACCGCGAGAGAACACAAAGGGCGCAAAAGAAAGATTCTATTCTTTGCGTTCTCTGCGCTCCTTTGCGGTAAATCCTCCTGGATATTATGGCCGCTGAATCGCCTGTCGTCTTGGTGAAATGGTCCAGGCCGAGAATATCGAGATCCGAAACAAAGTCAAATTTCAAGGGAAAGGTTCAAAATCGGTGGGACTCTGTGTTTTCGTCATTCCGAATTTTGAATTTTCGATTTGTTTAGGATTTCGTGCTTCGGATTTCGGATTTCAACTGGGTATACTTACTGTCAAGTGGGAGATATCGATACCAACTCTCGACAGTTCCCCTACGGCCTGATAGGATGGCAGGGGATATCCTACCTTTCGGAAAGCCTCGCCGTGAACCAGCTAGGAAGCCACGACCCGACGCATTCGCAGATCCCATCGACCGGCCGCATCGATCTTATGTGCGACCAGTACGAGAAGGCATGTCAGGCCGGCAAGCCCCCGTTGATCGAAGAGGTTTTGCTTCAGGCCCCCCCCAGTGAGCGTGACCGCCTGCTAGGGGAATTGCTGGAGATCGAACTCGACTTCCGCCAGCGGAGCGGCACCTTTTTGCAACTGGAAGAGTATCGCGGCCGATTTCCCGAAAGCGCGGACTTGGTCGAGAGTGTCTTCCGCCGTATCGTCAAAACACGTCGTCTGGGCGACTACGAACTGCTGGAGGAACTGGGCCGCGGCGGCATGGGCGTCGTCTACAAGGCCCGGCAGATCTATCTCAACCAGACGGTCGCCCTGAAAATCCTTCCTCATCGTTATCTGGAGGATCCCCAAGCGGTCAGCCGTTTCCTTCGCGAGATGCAATCGATTGGAGGGCTGAATCATCCGAACATCGCTCAAGCCTACAACGCGGGCGAGGCCAGCGGCGTCCATTTTCTGGTGATGGAGTTCGTGGACGGCATCAACTTGCAGCAGTTCGTCGGCATCGGCATGCCTCCGGGCGGTCCACTTGGGATCGGAGCGGCATGCGAGATCATCCGTCAGGCCGCACTGGGGCTTCAGCACGCCCACGAGCATCAATTGGTGCATCGCGACATCAAGCCGGCGAACTTGATGCTCTGCCGCAGTGGCCAGGTGAAGCTACTGGACCTGGGGCTGGCAAAGTTTCATGCTGAGTGGCGAGGCGATGCCCAACCGCAGGGCCGCCTGACGCAGCCGGGCGTGACCCTGGGCACGATCGACTACATGGCGCCTGAACAGTGGGAGAACTCCGCCACGGCCGACATCCGCGCGGACATCTACAGCCTCGGTTGCACGCTCTTCTTTCTGCTCACCGGGAAGACTCCTTACGGTGCCCCAGCCTACGACACCAATCGCAAGAAGCTCATGGCCCATGTTGTTGCGCCCATCCCGTCGCTGGTCGAGAATTGCCCCGATTGTCCCCAAGACATGGAAGAAGTTTACGAGACGATGCTCGCCAAGGATCCGCGCGGACGCTACGCAGATCCGGCGAAAGTGGCGGAGGCCATGGCGGAATTCGCCGACGTGGAGGAACTGGCCGAGGTGATCGCGGCCATGGCGACCGACGAGGCTTGGATTGCCGCGAGCCGTGCCGATCTTCAAAGCCCCGAACTGGACACGGCCAAGAAACAGGGGGCTGGATCCGTGGGGTCCAATGTCCGCCGCCGCACACTGAGCCGGCGAATGGCCAAGCAGAGATTCCGTCGCAAGGTTCAATTCGTTCTCTTCGGATCGTTGGTGGCGGTGATTGCCGGCCTCTTGGCTTGGGTGGCAACTCGGCCCACCGGTGACGCTTCAAAAAACTTGACGGTACCATCCACCGCGACACCCTTGACCACTGCGCCAATTGCCCGTAATTCGATTGCCGCCGAATTGGCCCTGCTGCCTGGGCTGAATGGCCCATGGTGGTTTGAAGAGACGCCCTGGCTGACACCCTTCCTACGAGAGGCGATTGCCGAAAAAGTACTCTCCTCCCCGGTACGTCAGGCTTTCCAGCCTGACAATTCCAGTCAGGCTGGAAAGCCTGACGTACGTTCCGCCGATCTGGCCGCACTGTTTGGCGAACATTCCCAGGGGTATCTTGACCCTAATACGGCCGAGGTGCAGAAGTGGCTTTGGGAAGTGGCGGGACGATGCCGCGCGGACTTATCGCCCTGCCAATTGCAACTGCTCGACCAGCTTAAAAAGTTCTCGGATAGCAGTCGCGGTGATGATGAGAAAGCAGCCCGCACCCTCGACGAGGCATTGCAGCAGTTCCTCGACGGTCATCGCGAGAACACTTGGTCGGCAGCCGATCTGCATATGGTAGCACTGTTGCAGCATTACATCGCAGCCCTACGCACCGACGAGGCGATGGCTCAGGAAGCGAAAAAGAGCTACGATAAAGCCCTGGATGCTTACTCCACCGAGAAAAAAACGCCGGCATCCACGCGGCTGATTTGCCTCGTCGATTCCGCCGTCTTGTGTGCCGATGCTTTAGGGAATACGAAAGAAGCCAAGCGACGAATGGACGATGCACTGGCCGCCAGCGATTTGCCGGTCCTCTTCCAAGTCAGCACTCTCGTCGCGCGCGGGGCCATCGCCGCAGCTTCGGCCAAGAACGCCGGCGAGTACGAAGACCACTGCTTCGTCCTTGCCAAGAAGGTTCTCACCGGCACGGACGCCGTCAAGCCCAACCACCCGCTGGCGGCGCACATTGCCGAGAGCTATGCCTGGAGCCTGATGGACCAGTGGAAGGTCGAGGAAGCGAGCAAGCAGTTTCAGGCTGCCTACCATATTCGCTTGACCAATAAGGAAGAGAAGAATCCCTTTGCCGCGATTTATGTCTTCCACAATCGCCATGGCACCGCAATGGCCTCCCGCTACCGCGGCAACCTCGATTCTGCCCGGCGGATCTACAAAACCGTTGTCGAAGAAGTCAAGGTTGCCTTGGAGGAGGCGGAGCGTCAACATGCCTTGGTGGGGCAACAGAGCAAAATCCGCGCCCTCCAAGAACGTTTGAGCAACTCCCTGGAACGCTGGGCCGATTGCGAACTCTACAGTGGTGCCGCCTCCGACGGAAAAGTCAACCTACTCCAGGCCGCCGAATCCTACGATCAGGCCCGGAAGGTCGCGCCCGAATGGAGCGATGCGGTTGTCATGGGCTATAAGTTGGCGATCGTTCTCGCCTTGAACGGCAAAAACCAATCCGCCCGGGAAATCCTTGCTACGTTGGATGCCGACAAGCGACAGGTGCAGGGGATGAGCGCCGAGAGGGCCACACTTGTACGCCAAGTGGCCTACGCAGTGCTTGCCATCAAAGGCCCCACGCCCGCCGAAGGACGCAAAGCCCTCCACGCTTTTCTCGATCAATTTAGACTCAATCCGGCCTATCGCGACTCCAGCCGTCGGGAAACCATGGAGTTGCAACTCTTCGCCGCCGAACTGTTGCTCACTTCGGACTTGGAGAGCGAACCCAAGTTGGCCGCTCGGGATACGAAATACCTCGATGCGCTGCTGGCCGTCTTCAAGGGCCGGCGCGACATTCGCCCCTACCTTCGCCGTTACTACGAGCTGGCAATTCGATCCTGCAACAAAAACGAACTGGTCCAGATTGCACACTACTTGATCGACTCGCGCATGGACGAGCGAAAGCGCACGCTCGATTCGCAGGCCACTCTCGTGCTGTTCAGCTTCACATCCAAGGACAACTTCGCCCTTTTCCTGCCGCAAGATGGGCGGCCGGGAAAGCGGATTGCGCTCGACATTACCCGCGACCAGATCAAAGAAGCCAAGGGCAAATTACTGCACCTCAACGACGAGTTGGTTACGCTGATTAAGGCGGAAAAGGAAGCCGGTCGCCGCATCGAGATCTTCTGGGACGACACGGCGAGCCGCCCGAGCGAAGATACGGACGCACTCTCCGAACGCGACTGGCCCTTCGATTCCCAACTGGACCTAGCCAAGCCGCTATCTAACTAGCTATACAGCCAATCCCGCATGCGGCGGCTGAAGCAGGAGGCAATGAACAGGACCGCAATGGTGACTGCCGTGGCGGGGATCAAAGCCCTGGTCAGCAGGGCGGCCGCCGGAAGCAGAACCACCATCAACAGCACCAGAAGGGCGAACCCCAGGTAGCTAAAGCTTTCATGAATCATCTGTGCAACGACTCTCATGGTATTCTTCTCCCAATTCTTCTCTGCGACCAAGAAGCACGACAACCGGTTGTCGTTCCTAAACTTAGCATAAATCCTGGTGCATTATTGTGCTTTCTGGATTTCCAATCCTATCGTAAACATTACCGACACAGACTCCATGCAATTGCTGTTCCAGTGAGAAGAACGAAGTTGATTTGATCTTACTTAAGCTTCTTGTAGATAAGCACTTGCAACCAAAAGGTGAGGACCAGATGATTTGCCAGTCCAGTCACAAGAGTGATGGCTTTTTCAACGCGCGTTGATTTATTCATCGAATTGTGCTATTCTTGTTCTATGGTCATCCGGATATTCCAATCGCTCGGTTTTCGCCTGCTCGTGCCCCTCTTTCTGGCGGTCGGTGGCGTATTGGCCTGTTACGCCGCCATCAGCTTCCAGTCGACTAAGGATCATTTCCTGCGGCTGGTGCGGGGCGATGTTGAGCGCACCAGCGGAATTATCAAGCGTGCAACGCATGACGCCATGCTCACCAATCGCAAAGATGACGTGCAGGCCACGATTTCCCGCCTGGCCGAGACACCCGACATTGCCGCCATTCGCATCTACGACAAGACGGGCCGGATCGTCATGTCGGCCCACGCGGAAGAGATTGGGCAAAGAATCATGGCCGATACGGAGACCTGCCGTGCATGCCATCAGGACGACCGCACGATCAAGGCGGCCATTTTGCAGCCCGGTAAACGCGCACACGAGGCATTGCGGCTCGACGTTTTGCGCCATCTGTCGGCCATCGAGACCGAACCGGGTTGCGTGGCTTCCAATTGCCATGCCCACACGGCCGACCAGGAGGTTTTAGGAGTACTTGATCTGGAGATGTCGATGGCACCGATGGCTGCCGCTCTAGGTACTGCCAAGAGCCATTTTTTTTGGGCAACTGGAATCCTGACGATCATCATTCTCGCAGTGGTTGCGGTCTTCATCCGTCGCGGCTTACAAGCCCCCATTTCGCGGCTCTGTGCCGGCACACGGCGGATTGCCCAAGGCGATCTCGACAGCCGGGTCAAAGTTCGTGGCCACGACGAGTTGGCTGAATTGGCGGAGGCGTTCAATCGCATGGCGGAGGATCTGTGCGCAGCTCGCCTCGAAGTGACCGAATGGTCGCAAAATCTGGAAAAGAAAGTGGTGGAGAAGACTGTGGAACTCCAACAGGCCCAGCGACAGGTATTGCACATGGAGAAAATGGCATCGCTGGGAAAACTTTCGGCAACGGTCGCCCACGAAATCAACAACCCGCTGAGCGGAATGTTGATTTATGCCGGTTTGAGTCGGCGCGAGTTACTGGAGCAACCGTTGGACCCTGTCGTCCGGGAAGAGGTTTTGCGCTACCTCTCGGTGATCGAGCATGAATGCCGCCGCTGCGGTGGAATCGTACAGAATTTGCTCCTTTTTGCCAAGCGGAGCGGGCCTAGCATGACCTTGGTCGATGTGAACAACATCGTCCGCCAGAGCCTCATGCTCGTCGAGCACCATCTGCAAATGAGCGGATTGAAGCTGAATGCCAAGTTCCTGGAAGATGGCAGCCATATAATGGCCGACGGCGGCCAGTTGCAGCAAGCCCTGGTCGCCCTGCTGGTCAACGCTGTTGAGGCGATGAGCGGCCTGCCGGAAGGGCGAGGCGAACTGATCGTCTGTCTGTATAGTACGGCCGACTCGGTCCGGATTGACATTGGCGATAACGGGATTGGCATTTCGAGCGACGTCTTGCCGCAAATCTTCGAGCCGTTCTTTTCCACCAAGGAGGCCGAGAACGGCGTCGGCCTGGGTTTATCGGTGGTCTATGGGATCGTCCAGCGACATGGCGGCCAGATCGACGTCGACTCGAAAGTCGGCAGCGGAACAACATTTCATCTGATCTTGCCACGGCAGCCGGCAGGGCAGTTAGAACCTGCTGAGAGGTAGCAAAGAATATATCATGATCCAGCACCTAGCACGCATCCTGATCGTTGACGACGAGTTCTCTATCCGCGATTCCCTCAATCATTGGTTCCGCAAGGACGGCTATGAAGTTCAAATGGCAGCCGATGCCATGGAAGCGATAGGAGCCATGCAGTCGAGCGATTTTGACGTCGTGCTTCTCGACGTCCGCTTGCCCGGCATGGACGGCATGCGATTGCTTGAGCAGATCCGTCGTACCGCGCCCACGGTGATCGTCATCATGATCACGGCTTATGCTTCCGTTGATACGGCAGTTCGTGCCCTGAAACTGGGCGCAGCGGATTATGTTACCAAGCCCCTCAATCCGGAGGAACTCAGCCACGTGGTAGCCCAGGCATTGGCCCAGCGACGATTGCACGAGGAGAATCTGCAACTGCGGGGAACCATTGATGAAATGGCCGGCGAGCAGGAAATCGTCGGCCAAAGTCCGCCGATGCAAAAGGTGCTGGAGTTGATTGAACACGTCGCCAAAACCGAGGCCACCGTGCTGATCCTTGGCGAAAGCGGAACGGGCAAGGAACTGGTCGCACGCGCTATCCACATCGCCAGCAAGCGACGCTATGCGCCGATCGTGGCCGTCAACTGCGGTGGTCTTCCCGACAGCCTGCTGGAAAGCGAACTCTTTGGCCACGAAAAGGGGGCTTTTACGGGAGCCGACGAGCAGCGCAAAGGCAAAATCGAATTGGCGGACGGCGGCACTTTGTTCCTCGACGAGGTGGGGGCCATCAATCTCAAGATGCAGGTCGATCTACTGCGCGTCCTGGAAACTCACGAAGTGTTCCGCCTCGGCACCGACCGACCGAGGAAGGTCGATTTTCGCGTGATTTGCGCCACCAACGACAACCTTTTCAAAGCACTCCAGGAGGGGCGTGTTCGCGAGGATTTCTATTACCGCATCAATGTCTTCACGATCGAGTTGCCGCCCTTGCGTGTACGCCGCACCGACATTCCCGCCCTGGCGCAACACTTTCTTGATCGCTTCTCCCGACAAATGGACAGTCGCATTACCCAGATTTCTCCCCAGGCCATGGAACTGCTGGTGAACTACGATTGGCCCGGCAATGTTCGCGAACTTTCCAACGCCATCGAACGGGCCATGGTGGTCGGCCGACCACCGGCGATCCTGCCCGGCGATCTGCCGGTTCGCCGCGAACTACACCCTGCGCCTCCGATCCAATCGTTGGATGACGTTGAAAAGCAACACATTGCCGCCGTACTCGTCAGCACGTCCGGCAATATCACTCGCGCCGCGGAGATTCTCCAGGTCGATCGAGTCACGGTTTATAATAAGATTAAGAAGTACGGTTTAAGGGCACGAGCAGGAAAAGGGACAGAGCATCAGTAACGGAACCACCGCAAGGCGACGTGATCGCGAAGATTTTACGACACTGCGGCCTGTGGCAACCCCTGTGGCAACCCCCTTGTCTTACTAATTGCACTAAGCTAGACTTAGAGCTTCAGAAAATCAATTTTCCTATTCTTTTTTCTCTGGAAATCGAGTAAACTCAAAACAGAATGAGATCTGCTGGTAACATCCCACACCCGATTCCGTACCAGGGAAGTAAGCGATGGCTTGCTTCGACGATTTGCGGTTGCATCCCTGAGGGCGTTAAAACTCTTTACGAACCTTTTGCTGGTTCCGCGGCCGTTAGCCTTTACGCCGCGACCTATTCCTCGGCAAGCCACTTTGTCATCGGTGATCTTCACGACCCCGTCGCTTCCCTGTGGAAGGCGATCATCAATTCACCCCACGAACTGGCAGATGAATACGAACGCCTATGGAATGAGCAAGTCGGTGTCGGAAGAAACCATTTTACGGACGTCAGGCGAGCATTCAACACAAATCCCCAGCCGGCACTGTTTCTATACCTTCTCGCCCGGTGCGTAAAAGCAGCGATTCGTTACAACAGGAACGGCGAGTTCAACAACACGGCAGATCACCGTAGACGTGGTGCCCGGCCAGGCACAATGCGGGATAATATCGTCCGAGCAGCAAAGGTTTTTGCGGACAAGACGCGCGTACTCAACGCAAGTTATCTTGAGACCCTCCAAGATGCGGATGCCTGCGACGTCGTCTACCTCGATCCTCCCTATCAGGGCACGAGTGGGGATCGCGACAGCCGGTACGTGAAGGGAATGAGTTTTGAAGAGTTCTGCAATGGCCTGCAAACGCTGGTGAAACGCGATCTCTCCTTGATCATTTCATATGATGGACGGGTCGGAGACAAGGTCTATGGACAGCGACTTCCCGCCTCATTGCAGTTGAGATTGTTTGAAGTGAAAGCCGGAAGATCGAGCCAGGAGACGTTGTTAGGCCGCGACGGCGTTACGTATGAGTCCCTATACATTTCGGAGCGCCTGTTGAAACGCGTGGAACGGCTCCCGAGGATATTGCTCCGGCCAACAAGCGTTTCCGAAGAACTGCTTCTCTTTTGATGGACGCAAATGAGTAAAGTGAACTACTCCGCTGAAATACTTGCCGCCGTAGCAAAGGTTACGACTAAACGAGGAAAAACGCTCGTCAATCATATTCTCTAGTACGGAAGCGTTTCGACTGAGGAGTTGGAAACGCTGTACGGTCTGACTGATGCGGCAAGTGCGGCGCGAGATGTAAAAGACGCGGGTGTCCCGCTACCAACGACGCGTGGCAAGCGAAAGAATGGCAGGCAGATGGTAGTATATTCATTTGGTGATCCATCACTTATTCGCGGTGATCGCTTTCAGGGACGAAGGGCTTTTCCAAAGGGATTCAAACCGATACTCGTTGAGGCTTGCGGCGCAAAGTGCGCCATTTGTTCGACACCCTACGAGCCGAGTTTCCTGCAAATCGACCACCGAATCCCGTATCAGATTGCCGGCGAGTCCTCTGACGGTGAGCGTCAGTTGAAAGAATACATGCTTCTTTGCGGTTCGTGTCAGCGGTCGAAATCGTGGTCGTGCGAGCATTGCGAGAATTGGCGTGAGGGCCGACATGCCGCGATTTGCAAGAGTTGCTATTGGGCTGAACCTGCCGACTATACACACATCGCGCTGAAGGACCATCGCCGCTTAGAAATCGTCTGGCTGGGCGACGATGAGGTATCAGATCATACCAAGCTAAAGTCTTTAGCGGCAAGAAATGCCATCGCCTTGCCCCTATATGCAAAAGCGGCCCTTGCCGAATACGTCCGACGACAGCAACAAAAATGATGTGTGGTCCTGCACATATTCCCGCTGACCATTTGGCCGGTCTGATTGCTCCCGCATGCTCGGCGTGTCTGACGGGGTCCTTGCCTGATGACGGGGTGGGATCCTGACCCCGCTCCGTCGAATTAGCCCTCGAGCTTGGGCCACACTTCAATGTAGCGGCGCAGTTCACGGCTTCATGCCTAGCAACGAAACAAAGAAATCGCTCCCCTGGTTGAGGGTCGATTCCAACCAGATCTTTCCTCGCTGCTGATCGAGGATGCGTCGCACGATCGTCAGGCCCAAGCCTTGTCCGCTCCCTTTGATTTATTCATTCCTTGACCGTTGAGTTCCTGGTGCCTTTCTAATTCTCAAACAAATTGAGTACTCGCTCTTTCTCTTCTTCCAGCACGATAGGCAAGGGGACGTAGGTCGATAGCGCGACGGAGTGTCGCTGCTGATTGGCCGCTTGCGGCGTATTGGTGTCAACGGCCTTTTTTTCATATCGCTGCTGATCGCGAACCGTCCGCTTCAGCGAACCTTCCAGCTTGGCCGCCCCACCGCTTTCCCGTTGCCAGCGGGCTTCGATGGTGGCCCGACGCTGTTCCAATTCTCGGATCTTCGACACCTCGGCCGCGAGATGTTGGTTTCTAACATTAAGCTCGGCCGCCCAGCGGTCACGTTCGCCGCGCCAGTGTGCCGCGTCAAAAAGGTACTGCTGCCGCAGGTTGGGATCTTTTTCACGATTGGCCAGATCGTAAAGTTCCGCCAGCCGCGCGTCGACATCACGAAGCCGCAACCCGGCTTGTTGCGCCGCGGACTGCTGAACCCGCAGACGTTGGCCGGCACTTTCCGCATCGGTCTTGATCTGGTCCAATTCGTAACCCATTGTTTTTCGCAACTCGGAGAGCCGAGCCTGCTCGGCGTCGAGCTGTTTGGCCAGATCGCCCGCTTGCTGCTTGAGTTCGCCCACCACGCGTTCTTTAATTTTCTCGCCCGTCTCCTTCTCCTGAGTCTTGGTCAACTCATGCTCTTCGTCGATGGCTTCAAACTGTCGCAAAACGGCCCGACGCCCCTTCTCGAAAGCCGCCCGGCGCGCCCCGGTGAGTTGAGAATCAAGGCGCTCGGCACAAGCAGCCCGGGCGGTCTGGGGTACGCTCGACTTGACTGGGCCTTCCATGAAACCGCACATGCGGCCCAGCAAAGTGGCCAACTCCCGATTGGCCGTGTCAACTGCGGCGTCCGTCGGTTCAGTCGGCAAGGCGTCCGCCAACTCCTGCATTCGCCCGAGGGCCTTGGTATAGTCTTTCAAAATCACGGCAATCCAAATCCTCAGCCGGTTGGCCTCGACATTCTTGGGATCGAGCTTCAACACCTGATCCAGAAGTTTCGCCGCGTCCGTATAGCGATACTGCTGGATCTGCACCAGGGCGTAGGCATAAGGAATCCGCCAGTCGCCGGCAGCTTTGTCGGCAAGGCGATCGTACTGCTGCTGGGCATCCTTGCGGGCCTGGATCGAACGGGTCCAGCCGATTTGCAAGAGGGCCGCGACACGAACCTTCGTTGACGGAGCTGCCGCGGCCGTGGCATGCCCTGAAAATCCAGCCAGAATGATCCCAACTAGGGTGCAAACGGTCAGTTGGTGGCAAAGCATGGAATTCTCCCTTATCTATTTTAGCACATTGGGTCGTCGGAGGAAAGACAGGCTTGACCGCAGATCATTTTTCCCATATCGTGATGACATTCTAGCACACCGCAATACCAAGGATCGTCTCATGTTTGCCCTGGTCGCTACCGTTTGCTCTACAATTTTCCTTGCCGCTCCTACAAAGCCCATGCCACAAATTCCAGAACTGAAATTCCAAAAATATACGCTTGCCAATGGTCTGGACGTCATCCTGCACGAAGACCACTCGACCCCCATTGTCGGCGTAAACATCTGGTATCACGTCGGTTCCAAGGACGAGCGGCCTGGCAGGACCGGGTTTGCCCACCTTTTTGAACACATGATGTTCCAGGGTTCAAAGCACTACGACAAGGTCTATTTCGGGCCGATCCAATCGGTGGGTGGGCGGTTGAACGGCTCAACCGCCATGGACCGTACGAACTATTGGGAGACCGTGCCTGCGAATTACCTGGAACTGGCCCTGTGGATGGAATCGGACCGCATGGGCTTTCTGCTCCCGGCCATGACGCAGGCGAAACTCGATAATCAGCGATCCGTGGTCAAGAACGAGCGTCGTCAGAGCTACGAAAATCGCCCTTACGGCCTGGTCCACGAAACGATTCTGGCTGCGCTCTATCCGCCCGATCATCCCTATAGTTGGCCGACGATCGGCTCGATGAAGGACATCAGTGATGCCTCGCGCGAGGACATTGCCGACTTCTTCCGACGTTACTATCACCCCGCTAATGCCAGCCTCTGCATCGCCGGCGACTTTGATCCGGCGGAGGCCAAGCGATTGGTCGAGAAGTATTTTGGCCCCATTCCCGCGGGCCCCAAGGTTGTACACCCCAAACCTTGGATGCCCGAGTTGAAAGCAGAAACGCGGATTCATATCACCGACCGCGTTGGTTTGGCCCGGGTCTACATGGTCTGGCCGACGCCGCGGCAATTCACGTCCGAAGATGCCGCCTTGGACGTGCTGGGCCACGTACTGGCCGGTGGCAAGACTTCACGGCTCTACCGTGCGTTGGTCCGTGAGAAACAGATCGCCCAGGACGTGCAGGCCAATCAGGACGGCCAGGAGTTGACCAGCGAGTTCGCCGTTGTGGCCACGATCCGCTCCGGCCACACGATTGCCGAGGTCGAGGCTGCCATCGCCACGGAAATCGATCGCATCAAGACCGAACCGCCTACGGCCGAAGAAATGGACCGTGCCCTCAACACCTTTGAAGCGCGTCTCGTGCGGTCGCTTGAATCGGTCAGCGAGTTCGGCGGACGGGCCGATCGATTGAATCTTTACAACACCTACACCGGCGACCCGGGCCACATGGCTAAAGACTTCGGCCGCTACAGTTGCGTCGATGCCATCACCGTCACACAGATGGCGAAGCGGTTCCTGGGGCCAAACCGCGTGGTTGTTGAGGTTGTGCCGGGGAGTGAGGTTTCCATTCAGCCCAATCCATTGGTCGCAGCCGAAGCGGCCCGCACGCAAATGACCACCAAGCTCCCCTCTGCCTCCGGGAGAGAGGGTAGCGGTGAAGGCGTATTGCTCCCATCTACCTCCGGGGCAGGGGGTGAGGGTGTATTGCTCTCCTCGCCCTCCGGGGCAGGGGGGGAGGGCAACGGCCGCAATTCGCTGCCGAAGGGCACCACCGAACCAAAGTTCAGCCTGCCGCCCGTCAAACGGGCAACACTTTCCAACGGCATGCAACTGCTGTTGGTGGAAAAGCACGAGTTGCCGGTGGTCAATCTGCATGTTGTCTTCCCCGCGGGCCGCGCCAACGACGGCCAAGATATGCCGGGTCTTGCTGAAATGACGGCCGCAGTCTGGGATGAAGGCACGGCCAAACGCTCGGCCGAGCAGATTGCCTCGGAACTGGGGGGCATGGGTGCAAGCGTTTCGGTTTCCGCCGATTGGGATATGACTAGCGCACGGCTCTTCTCACTCAAGCGGCATCTGCCTAAGGCATTGGAAATTTTTGCCGATGTCCTCCGTGGGCCGAACTTCCCCGAGCAGGAACTGCATCGCCAGCAAATTAATACTCAGGGCCGGTTGACACAGATCCGCAATGAACCAACGATCTTAGCCTCGTTGGCCGCCACGCAGCTTCTCTATGGATACGATCATCCTTATGGCCATCCACCGCTGGGTAATCCGACCATCATCAAGGGACTCAAGCCCGTCGACTTGAAGCGGTTTTATGAAGCGCATATCCGGCCCGAGCAGGCCGCGGTCATTGCCGTGGGTGACATTGCGATCGATGAGCTCAAGCAGCAATTAGAAGAATCGCTGGGAACCTGGAAGTCCGCCTCGCCTGCGCCGGCCAAACCCGATTTCGCGTTGCCCAAGCTGAAACCTGGACGGATGGTGCTGATCGACAAGCCGAACGCGGCCCAGTCGGTGATCCATCTCGCCTTGGTCGGCACTCGGCGCAATACGGCCGATTCCTTCCCTCAAATTGTGATGAACATGGTCTTCGGCGGACAGTTCTCCAGCCGTCTGAACATGAACTTGCGGGAGCAGAAGGGTTACACCTACGGTGCCCACAGTGCTTGGGACTGGCGCGTGAATGAACGTGGGCCATTCGTGGCCACGTCAAGCGTTCAGACGGCCGTTACCGCGCTGGCCTTGGCTGAGTTTTTCAAGGAATTGGATGGCATGGTCGGTGCCCGGCCGGTGGAGGAAAAGGAACTCGATTTCTGCAAGAAGTACGTTAGCCGCGGCTATACGGCCGGCTTTGAGACTCCCTCCCAGGTTGCCACGCAACTAGAGACGCTCTTCGCCTACAAGCTGCCCGATGACTATTTCAACACCGTCGTGCCCGGCGTTCGCGCCGTGACGACGGAAGATACCATTCGGGTAGCGAAAAAATATCTGGCCTTGGACCGCCTGACGATCATTGTTGTCGGCGACTTAGCGAAGATCGAGCCGGAACTGCGCAAGCTGCCCATCGGCAAGGATCTGTCGGTATTGCACTTCGACGGCGACTTCCGGCTGCTGCCGGTGAAGCCCTAGGGTGGTGCCGGCCTACCATGCTCAAATAGCTTTTCCACTCTGCCGACGATTTCCGGCGGCAGACGGCCGAGTTCTTCCAGGGCTTCCGGCATCGTAGCAACAGTGACCGTCACGCCATTCTTGACCCAAACTTTGCAGGAGTGTCCCTAAATGACCTCGCGAGCAAACACCGGTGCGGCCCTGTCCGCCCTATACCGCTACATTCCCGCGATCAACTCGCTGCGCAGCTACCGCTTTAGCCACTTGAGGGCTGATTTCATTGCCGGCCTTACCGTGGCCACAGTCGCGGTTCCCCAAGCCATGGCCTATGCGCTCGTGGCCGGGGTTCCGCCTGAATACGGCCTGTACACGGCCATCGTCATGACCGCCGTCGGAGCACTTTTCGACTCCTCGCGTCAACTCATCAACGGGCCCACCAACGCCATCTCGATTGCCATACTCAGCGCGGTGGCAATCATTCCGGCCGAAGACCGCCTACAGGCCGCCATTCTGCTGGCATTTCTTGTCGGGCTGCTCCAGTTGGGTATCACTCTGGCCAAGCTCGGAGACCTGACTCGCTATATCTCGCATTCGGTTATTGTGGGCTTCACGGTAGGCGCAAGCCTACTGCTGATGCTGGACCAGATGAAGAACCTGCTGGGCTTGCACGGCATGGGCCATGTTTACGACCCCTTTCTGGTTCGCTTCTGGGCCACCATGACGCGGGGCGGCACCCCGCACTGGCCCACGGTGCAGATCGGGTTCGGCTCCATCGCGTTGGTTGTGGCACTCCGGTGGCTCAAGAAGAAAATCGGGCTTAGGCTGCTTCCCGACCTGCTCATTACCGTGGTCGTCATGGCTGCGGTCAGCGCCCTTCTGGGACTCGAAGCCCAGGGCGTTAGTGTTGTCGGGGAAATCCCGGCCAAGCTGCCCTCCCTCGTGCTGCCCAACCTTGACACCCCCTACCTGCGCCAGCTTTCCTCCAGCGCCCTGGCCATCGCTACCTTGGGCCTGCTGGAGGCGATCGCCATGGCCAAGGCCATCGCGGCCCAGACTCGCCAAAAAATCGACATCAACCAACAGTGCCTCTCGGAAGGCCTGGCCAACCTTTCGGGTTCGTTTTTCCAGTGCATCCCGGGCTCCGGCTCGCTGACCCGCTCCTCCATCAACCAGCAGGCCGGTGCCATGACCCAGTGGTCGGGGGTCATATCGGCCTTTGCCGTGGCCTCAATAGTTCTGGCCTTTGCGCCCTACGCCAAGTTTATTCCCAAAGCATCCATGGCCGGCATCCTGATGGTTTCATCCTGGTACATGGTGGACTGGAAGCGGCTCGCATACCATATACGGGCCTCGCGCTTCGATGCGGTCGTGGTCGGCGTTACCGCCCTGGCGGCAATCGGCATCAGCATCGAGTTCTGCGTGCTGGTCGGGGTCTTCATGTCGTTTCTGCTAACCGTGCCGCGGGCCGGCAAAATGCTCTTTACCGAGTTCACCGTCTGCGCCGACGGCATCATCCGTGAACGGATGGACGGCGAGATGCCAAACCCGCAGATAATGATTTTCGGCTTCGAGGGCGAGATGTTTTTCGGTGCTGCCGCAGCCCTGGAGAGCCACTTCGAGACCATCGAAAGCCGCATCGGTCCTGACACCAAGGTACTCGTGTTGCGATTGAAGCGAGTGCGCAACCCGGACGCGGTGGGCATGCACCTGCTTGACGAACACATTCACCGGCTCGAAGCCCAGGGTGTCCATGTCCTGCTGGTTGGCGTGCGTTCCGACTTGGCGGATGCCCTTGTGCGCACCGGCATTGCGGGCCGGCTTCACCCCAAGCACATCTTCCACGAGCAGCCGGTTCGCCACACCAGCACCCAGATGGGAGTGCAGTATGCCTACGAGCTTATCGGTATCCCCCTGGTGTTCGACAGCAACCAGGCACTGCACTACATGATTTGACGCTAGCCTTTCATGTGCCGTAGGGCATACCGCACCTTGCCAACTGCTAAATCGTTTTTCGTGATTGTGGAACACTCGGATTCGGTAAGATGCGGAACTTAC
>JBAWVO010000041.1:0-30104 GCA_037147235.1 Planctomycetota bacterium
TCCACGGGCTGGAAGCCCGTGCCACGCGCTTGCCAGAAAATCTTGCCACACACCCACGTTTACGCTCCTGCGGGTTGTTGGTAAACTGGCTTCTGCTTGCATTTTCATTCACAACCTCGCGCAGCAGCCATGACGCATCCAGCCCCATCCGTCGATTCCTTCATTCAGCGTTGGGCAGCATCGGGCGCGGCGGAAAGGGCGAATTATCAGTTGTTCCTCTCGGAACTCTGCGCGCTGCTCGATGTGCCCCCGCCCGATCCGACGCGCCCCGACGATGCCGACAATGCCTACGTCTTCGAGCGAAACGTCCACTTTCCCGAAGACGATGGCACCACGACGATCGGGCGCATTGACCTCTACAAACGGAGTGCCTTCGTCCTTGAGGCCAAGCAAGGGAGCGATGCCGCAACCGCCGACGAAGAAGCGGCCGCCGCGCTGCAATCCGAGAAGTCGAAAAAGCCCAAGCGACGCGGCACCGCCGTACGCGGCACCAAGTCCTGGGACGACGCCATGGTCAAGGCACGCGGCCAAGCCGATCGCTACGCCCGCGCACTCCCCGTCGCCGAAGGCTGGCCCCCCTTTCTGCTCGTCGTCGATGTCGGCCACTCGATCGAACTCTACTCGGAATTCAGCCGCTCGGGCAAGACCTACGTTCCCTTTCCCGATCCAAAATCGTTCCGGATTTTGCTCGACGATCTCCGTCGCGACGAGATTCGCGCCCGTCTGCGGCAGGTCTGGCTCGACCCGCTTCCCCTCGATCCCAGTCGCCGTGCGGCCAGGGTCACTCGCGAACTGGCGGAGCGGCTGGCCAAGCTCGCCAAACTGCTCGAAGCCGAGAGTCACCATCCCGAGGACGTGGCCCGCTTCCTCATGCGGTGCCTGTTCACGATGTTTGCCGAGGATGTGGAACTGATTCCACGCGGGTCGTTTGAAGACCTACTCGGCGGGCTGCTCGACGCGCCGGAGAATTTCAAGCCCGCCGCCGAGGATCTATGGCGGACGATGAACACGGGCGGATTTTCACCGATCCTGCGGAAGCGACTGCTCCGCTTCAACGGCGGGTTGTTTGCCGAAAGCGATGCCCTGCCGCTTACCAAGCCGATGTTGGAACTATTGCACGAGGCGGCCGGAGCCGATTGGACCGACGTCGAGCCGGCCATCTTCGGCACGCTCCTGGAACGGGCACTCAGCACGACCGAGCGGCACAAGCTGGGTGCCCACTACACGCCCCGAGCCTACGTCGAAAGACTCGTCTTGCCGACGGTCATCGAGCCGCTTCGGGAAGATTGGCAGGCGGCCTATGCCGCGGCGGTTACG
This sequence comes from Planctomycetota bacterium, assembly GCA_037147235.1. GTDB lineage: Bacteria > Planctomycetota > Planctomycetia > Pirellulales > Thermoguttaceae > JANXQG01. The sequence goes on from JBAWVO010000041.1 coordinate 1,318, forward strand.
GCGGCCAAGCAAGGCGATCTGGCCGCCGCACAGGAAACCGTTCGTGCCTTCCACGAACAACTTTGCAAAACCCGCGTGCTTGACCCGGCCTGCGGCAGCGGTAACTTCCTTTATGTCACGCTCGAACAGATGAAGCGGCTGGAAGGCGAGGTACTCAACGCCCTCCAAGAGTTCGGCGATACGCAGTCGATTCTCTTCGAGGTCGATCCGCACCAGTTTTTGGGAATCGAGGTCAACCCCCGGGCCGCGGCCATCGCCGAACTGGTGCTGTGGATCGGCTACCTGCAATGGCACTTCCGCACCCGCGGCAAGACGATACCGGCCGAGCCGATCATCAAAAACTACCGCAACATCGAATGTCGCGACGCCGTACTTGCCTGGGACCGCAAAGAAATCGTCCTCGACAAGGAATTGAAGCCGGTCACTCGCTGGGACGGCCGCACGATGAAGGTCCACCCCGTGACAGGCGAAGACGTGCCCGATGAATCGGCGCGGATGCTGGTCGAGCGGTATGTTAATCCACGGAAGGCGGAATGGCCGGAGGCGGAGTATGTGGTGGGGAACCCGCCGTTTATCGGAAATTGGCGAATTCGTTCCGCCGTGGGAGAGGGTTATGCCGAGGCGATTCGACAGGCTCATTGCGATGTGCCTGAGTCGTGCGACTATGTAATGTATTGGTGGGATCATGCCGCACATTTGACACGTCAAGGCGCAATCCGTCGCTTCGGCCTCATCACCACCAATAGTATCCGCCAAACCTTTAGCCGCCGGGTGTTGCAGTCGCACATGACGGGCAAACCGCCGTTGTCGCTAATGTTTGCCGTACCCGATCATCCGTGGGTCGATTCCGAAGATGGCGCGGCGGTCCGTATTGCGATGACCGTTGCGGCTGTCAGCGAGCGGCCGGGCGAGTTGTTCCGCGTCTTGACGGAAACACCCACCGAGGGCGAGGGGCTTGAGGTTACCTTGGGTTCGCAAATCGGAACCATCCAGGCCGATCTGAGCATAGGTGCTAATGTGGCGGGAGCCTGCGGACTGGAAGCCAATAGCGGCATAAGCTGTCGCGGCGTATCATTGCATGGCGCGGGTTTCATAGTCACTCCGGAAGAAGCCTCGCAATTGGGCCTCGGAAGGATTGATGGACTTGAGGGACACATCCGGCCTTATCTCAATGGCCGTGATATGACGAGCAATTCGCGAAATGTGTTGGTGATCGACTTGTTTGGTTTGACTGCCGACGAAGTTCGCCGGCAATTTCCCGATGTTTACCAATGGATCGCCAATCGTGTGAAGCCGGAGCGAGACCAGAACAATCGCGATTCATACCGCAATAATTGGTGGATTTTTGGTGAAGCAAGAGGTAATTTCCGACCGGCACTCAAGGGGCTTCGCCGTTATATCTCAACGGTCGAGACGGCCAAGCACCGATTCTTCGTGTTTCTCGACGGCAAGATTTTACCGGACAATATGCTGGTAAACATCGCCCTAGACGACGCATCATTTCTCGGTTTTCTCTCATCGCGAGTCCATGTTGTCTTCGCGCTTGCGTCTGGTGGCACTCTCGAAGATCGACCTCGCTACAATAAAACTCGCTGTTTCGACCCCTTTCCCTTCCCAATCTGCATCGACTCGCAAAAATCCCGCATACGCGAACTCGCCGAGCAACTCGACGCGCATCGCAAGCGGCAGCAGGCATTGCACCCGACGCTCACGCTCACGGGCATGTACAACGTCTTGGAGAAACTGCGGGCCGGGGAGGAACTGACCGCCAAAGACAAGGCGATTCACGAACAGGGTTTGGTTTCGGTGTTGCGGCAGATTCACGACGACCTCGACGCCGCCGTGTTCGACGCCTACGGTTGGCCCGCGACGCTCGCCGATGAAGAAATTCTGGAACGCCTGGTCGCCCTGAATGCCGAGCGGGCGGCCGAGGAAGCGGCGGGGCTTGTCCGCTGGCTCCGGCCCGAGTTTCAGAACCCAACCGCAATCAGCGAACAGCAGCAAACGCTCTCCCTGGCCGACGATGACGCGGAAGAGGGTCAGCCGACGACCAAGGTGGCGAAAGGAAAAGCGGCCAACAAGGCCGATAAACAGGAGTGGCCCAAAGGACGCGCCGCACAGGCCAAAGCCGTTCTGGCCATCCTCCGCGATTGTAATGCCTTGGTCACCGCCGACGAACTGGCCCAGCGATTCTCCCGCGCCCCACGCGAGACCATCGACGAACTCCTGCAAGCCCTCGTCACGCTCGGCCAAGCCCGCCAAACGCGCGGCAAGTATACGTGTTAGCGGGTAAATAAACGCCGCGTGGCATCGGCAGGACGATACCACGCAACAACCTGTTTCTCTGCAAGACAGGCTCTCTCACCCACGAAAAGAATCGACGGTTGCAAAGAGCGCATCGAGGGCAGCAAGCGGATTGCCCGAAACGTTTGGAGAACCGTTGGAACTACTAGGGCTATTGAAGGCGTACAGTGCCGTTGCGACGTTGGCCTTGCGCCAGCCACCTCCGCCCCAACCGAGGCCCTGGGAAGTCGATGCGGCGGAATTACCCGACATGTTGTACGTCACCGTGAAGCTGGAACTGGCCGGAGCAACCGGAGTGGTGGTGGCGGCGGTATCCGTCAAAGCCGACGTCACGTCCTCCTGCAAATTGCCTCGGGAAACCATGTTGATCGCCGTCGATTGCCAAGCCAGGTTATTATCGATTGCCCCCGACGCACCGTTGATCGTGGCCGTGGCGTTCGTGAACGTAACCGTGCCAAAGTTGGCCAGCGGCAGAATGCCCGCGTTCGACGACGGGGCTTCAACGATCCATTCGGCCGAAGACCTCTGGGCGTTGGGCGCGGTCTGAGTGGTCGTGAAAGAGCCGCCATTGGTCGAGTCGGTAATCGTCAGCACGAACTGCCCGGAGACGTATTGCACCGATGCCGCGATGGCATCGTTCGCGGCAACCGCGACGGAATTGTGACTGGAGTTCGTCAAAGTTATCGCCACCGAACCCGTTGGGTAGAGCTCATACCAAACACTATATTGGGCCACCCCGCTGACGACATCCGATTCCGTACCGATCTGCTCGACGGTTGGCGACTGGTAGCCGTCGATGCCAACCCAAACGGCACTGTAGGCGGTGCCGGTTCCCGAGACGGCGGGGACCGTCCAACTTCCCGAGACGGCGGTGACCCCTTGCGACGGGGACCGGAGGTTGGTTTCCGCGGCATAGCCGGACCAATTCGTACTGCTCGTCGCTTGGGGAGAAGTCGGAGAGGTGGGGGACGGATTCAGCGAAGCCACGACATCGGTCGTGGCGGTGGCCGGTAGCACGGTTTCGCCCGCAGTGGTGTCGGTAACCGTAATCGTCGGAAAACCGACCGTGGTAAAGGTGATTGTGACGGTGGCGATGCCGTTTTGGAAAGTGACGGGATTGGTAAGCGAAATGGGTGCCCCCGCGATGGAGACAATTTTCGCCCCATCGGAGGAAACGATGGTGGCGGTGCCGGTGTAGCCGGGCACGCGATGACCGGTGGCGTCCAAGGCGAGTACTTGCAGCGTCACGGGCACGCCGCTCTGAACTCGTGATCGCAGGTTGACCGAATACGAGCTGGCAGCAGCCGGTGGCGCGACGGTCATCGAAATCAGCGTCGAAAGCCCAGCCTTGCTATCCGCGAGGGTGATCGTCTGCGCCCCGGCCTTGACGAGAGTCACCTTGAACGAGGCCTGGCCATTGTGAAAGACGACCGTCGTGGGAATGGTCGCATTGGAATCGGGCATGCCGAGACTGCTTTGACCGAGGGTTACCGTGGCGTTGTAGTTGCGAACGACATACCCACTGGCATCCAAGGCGTAAATCTGCACGGTCGTCTGTACGCCGCTTTGAACCGTCGACCTGTACGAGGTGGAGCAGGAGGTGGGGCTGTCCGGTGCCGTCACATTCAACTGTTTCGAGACGGTCAGATTGGCGTTGCTATCCGTGACCGTAATCGTCGGCTGCTCGGCGACACTGTTACTGAAGGTCACCGTGAACGAGGCCTGGCCGTTGTGAAAGATAACGCTCGCGGGAGTGGGAAGCGTGGCCGTGGCATCGGTGCAGGTGAGGGCTGCCGTGCCGTTGTAGTTCCGCACGACGCGGCCACCACTGTCCAGAGCATACAACTGGATCGTCGTTTGCAAACCGCCTTGGATGACCGGCTGGCTGACGAGGTACAACTTGGTTGCAAGGGAAGCGGTGGCTCTGGAACCATAGGACGCCGCGCCCCCTAACGAAGAGTAGGATTGCACACCCGCCAACTGGGAAATACCCGGACTCGCGCTCAGCAGAGCACGATTTTCAAGGTGCTCCAGCGTGAGCCGCCGGTGTTTCAATGTTTTGCGTCCAACTTGGGATGGTGGTTGAAAAAACATGATTGCCTCGATTGAACGAATTGCCCTTGAACTGACCGGATAGATTACAGGGGAGAATTCAAGGGAAAAAAGTCACTCGCTTTGAACAATTTATCGGCATTGATCATAACCTTGCCAACTGCCAGCAGTGACGGCAGGCCGTAGGGTACGTGGAGCATCAACAACTTTGCATCGCCCTAGCCTCTGGCTATTCAAATAATGCGGAGCCGATGCGGATGATCGTTGCTCCTTCCTCGATGGCAATCTCGTAATCGCCGCTCATGCCCATCGAAAGCTCGTCCATGCGAAGGTGATCGGGACAGCTTGCTTGCAATCGGTCTCGAAGGGTTCGTAAGTTGGCAAAATCGCGCCGGGCTTCGTCGGTTCCGCCCTCCAGGCCGGCCATGCACATCAGGCCGCGAATTTCGATATGCGCAAGCTCGATCAGCTTGGGTAGAAGCGGTTCGATTTCCTCGGGCGTAAAGCCGTGCTTGGCCGGCTCTCGCGAAATATTCACTTCCAACAGGACCGGAATTTTTCGATCCATCTTGCCAGCCGCGCCGTCAATGGCCTCGGCCAAGCGGAGACTGTCCAACGAATGGATCATCGTCGCCAGCGGCAGGGTGCGCTCGACCTTGTTGCGCTGGATATGCCCGATAATATGCCATCGAATCGGCAGATCGCACAGTTCGGCGGCCCGATCCCAAAGTTGTTGCGGCCGGCTTTCGCCCAAATCCGTGCAGCCGGCGGCGACCAAGGCGCGAATCTCATTCAGCCCGACGTATTTCGTGACGGCCACCAACCGCACGTCTTCTGTCCGACGACCGGCCCGAGCTGCGGCTGCGGCAATGCGGCCCCGGACCGCTACCACGTTTTCATGGAATCGTTCAGGCAAATTATTCGCCTTCCACATGGACTATTGCGCGCACGGCGTTGGCCAAAACCAGGCACGAATTATTTCGCTGGGCCAGCCGCATCAATTCTTCCGGCCCAGCCAGGGGAATCATTTCCAAATCTTCAACCAGCCCGGGGTCGAGGCGACTGAGCAGGTAAATGCGATTGGTTTCCAAAACGCGGGCAAGTTGCAGTGCGGGCAGAGCATCGCGGGAATTGTCACGACGGATATGCCGCATGGCCTCTTCGCGGGAAGGTCCCCCGATCAATCGCTGTAAAGCAGGCCCCGGTGCGGCCGCCAAATGGCAGCAAACGGCAATCGCCCCGTCCTCTTCGACCACACGGGCAGCACTCTCCAGTACGTGACCCAAGTTTTCCCAGGTCTGTTGTCGTTCATCGCCTTCGATCGCTGCGACAACAAGCTTTGCCCTCTGTGCGACGGATCGTTTCCAGGCAGCCCGGTAAAGCTCGCGACATTGCCGCTGGACCACATCGCTTTGACCGGCCAGCGCGTGCAAGATGCCATCGCCAGCCGCCGGCACGACTTGCAACGAGAAGTTCACTCCGAGCAACCAGGCGACGTGGTTCACCTCCTGCTGCAACTCGCGATGGTGTTCATTGCCGGCATGTCGATCGTGTTTGCGGAATCGTGCTTGCGTATGCTGATCGGAATACTCCGGATAGAGGATCGAATGGATGCCGAAATAACCCGCCGAATGCTCGCGCTGCATGCAGCCGACCGGCAGCACGACGTCGGCATCGGTCAAGAGGCGATTGAGCAGGATCGGCTCGCCACCTTCCGACGCCGCCAGATAGGCCAAGTTCCGCCGATTCGTCGGATCGTGGGTTAGAAGGCGGATTCGCTCTGCTGCTGGGCTAGGAATCAGCCGTAGGGGATTTTCTACACTCGCGGGCTGGGGGTCTACGCTACTTGGGGCATCGGCTTCGTTCTGTAGGATCGTAATTCCATCAGGAGCGACGCCGGATGCCATCAGAGACTGCACGACGGCGGCCACAATCTGGGCAACCTGCGGCAACCCGGAACCCAGGGCAACAACAACGCGGTCGCCCGGAGTGGTCGTTTGGGCCAGCGGGGGATATTCCAACGGTTGCTCCAGCGCAGCGGCAACCATGGCGGCTGGATCGGCCAGCGGCACTCCCTGGGGTGTGTCACAGGGTTCCAAAGGGATTTCCGTAGCAAATTGTAGGGTGACCGACGAATCGGTTCCGTAACGCAAAACGGTCATTTGTGAGGACTGGGTAAACGGGGTAATTGATTTCTGTTGTGGAAAGGCCTTTCATAACCTTCCCATTATCGCTGCTTTTCGCGAGCGGTCAAGAAGTCGAGCTTTACCTGGTGACTAAGTTTGAGAATAATGGGCAAAGTAGCAGGCACTCTCCGAGTGCCGTCCGTCTCGAAGCTTCTAGCTTCGGAACCACGATTGTGCAAAAGCCTGCGGTTGGCACCGCAGGGCGGACGGCGCAAGGACCGTGTCTGCTACCTTGCCGAATGTGTTGTTCTCTTTTTCCATCGAATACGGGATTCTACGATGACTCGTTGCAACGTCGGATTGTTGATTTTCGCAATGGCTATTGGTCTGATACAAGCGGTCGGTTGTGACAAGCCGTCCAACACATCCGGAGCGGATGCCAAGGCATCCGGATCGCCGGTTTCCAGCGTTCCACTGACGGCACAAGGCGTGCTCGAGAAGATGGCCGCCACTTACAAGAACGCATCGAGCTATGAAGACTTTGGTACCCTGGAGTTTCGCACGGACCCAACGCAAGAGCGCAGCGACACCCGCGTCAACTTTTCCGTGGCACTCCAAAGGCCCAACAAACTGCGGGTCGAGTTCTTCAACGGCATGGTGATTTGTGATGGCAAGCAGTGGTGCGCCAGGTGCGAGCTTGTGCCGGGGCAGGCCGTGCTTCGCGAAGCGCCGCCCAAGCTCAGCCTGGACATTCTGCGGGCCGATGACTTGCTCTATTCCGCGCTGAATGGCGGTGGGCAAGTGCCGTCACCGCAGTTCCAACTGCTCTTGGAAGACAATCCCATTAAGAACCTGTTAAATGGTTCGCAGGATGTCACTCTCGACGAGCCAGGCCGGCTAGGTGACTTTGAATGTTATCGCGTCCGCGTGAATTTGCCGGAAGGTTCCCAATACTTCTGGATCGATCAGAAAACCTTTGCCTTGCGTCAGTTCGTGGTGCCGATTGCCAACGGACCCCAACCGACCGAAGAGGGCAAACCGTCCAAGCCGCTCTGGCTCGTGTTCAATCTCGAGCGAGCACGCTTGGGAGGCGATATTGATCCGAAGGCATTTCAGTTTGACATTGCCGATGGCGTGAAAAAGACGCGGGCACTCGTGCAAGCGGGGCCCTATGAACTGTTGGGCCAGAAATTGCCCGAGTTCAAGTTTGTCGACCTCCAAGGCAAGCCCTGGAGCAGTCAAAGTCTTGCGGGCAAGGCGGCTGTGATCCATTTTTGGCGAACCGATGCCACGGAGGGGGAGCCGATGATTCCAATGATCGAACAGTTGTACGCAAAATACAAGGACAACGACAAGGTAGCCGTGCTGGCCGTGAGCCTCGACCCTCCAGACACACCGGCGAAAACGCTTGAGGATGCGGAAAAGCAGTTAAAAATGACCGTGCCGCTTTTGCGAGACAACGGCATGGAGGCCCGCGAGCGGCTGAAGATCGTTGGGCCACCGACCACGCTCTTCATTGACGCCAAGGGAGTACTCCAGGATTGCAACTCCGATTTCAGCCAGGTAGCTGCTGCCGCGGCACCCCGCAAGCTGGAAAGGCTTCTGGCGGGCGAGGATCTCGCCAAGCAGGCAATCGAGGAGTTTCAGCAGCGATCCAAGGAGATTGAAAGAGGAGTCGATATGCAGTTTTCGGGCGAGGCCTTGACCACTACCGTGCAGCAAGTCAAAGCCACACCTGCGGCGACTAAGAGCGAACCGAAGAAGTTTCTCCTGAAATCGCGATGGAAGTGTACTGCGGTTCATCCGGCTGGAAACATCTTGGTTACCCAGGAGATTGGCGGCTCACCGCGAATTTTCGTCATCGACGGATTCAGGTCGGTGAGCGAACTCGGCGCGGATGGCAAGCTGGTCGCCAACTACAAATCGAAGATCACCAAGGACGAGTTTTTCATTAATTTGCGCTCGGCCGTTGGGCGCGATGGCAAGCGGTACTTCGCGACTTTTGCTCCCACCGAGCAGCGGTTCCATCTGTTCGACGAAAAGTTCAACCCTGTTTTAAGCTATCCGGCCGATGCCCTGGAAAATCGCCATGCAGGCATCGGCGATGTCGAACTGGGCGATCTGAACGGCGATGGCGTACTCAATGCCTTCGTCGGTTTTGCCGGCACGGTCGGCGTGAAATGCGTTTCTTTGCAGGGCACACTGATCTGGTCCTGCCGCAACAGCCTATTCAACGTCAGTCGCGTCCTGCCCGGTCCGGCCGATGGCCAGGGGCACCGCGAATTGTACTGCGTGAGCGATGGCAATTCGCTGGCCATGCTCGACGCCAAGGGCCAGTTGCGCGACGCGGCAAAAATCCCCGGCAGAGGAATCTTGCGATCGTTCCTGCACGCCGATCTGACCGGCAACGGCCAGGAGAGTTGGTGCGGTGTTGCATTCGCGCCCGACAGCCAGCAGACCAGCGGACAATTCACCGCCATGGGCATCAGCCCCAGTGGCGAGGTGCAGTGGAAATATGCTCTCCCCGCAGGTACGCAGCAGTCGGTCGAATCGGTCGTTGTTGGCCGCCTTCTTCCCGGCACGGCGCGGCAATGGCTCCTGCCGGGTAGCGATGGTTCGATCCACATTCTCGCAGCCGACGGCGCGCCGATCGACCGCTTCAACTACGGCGAGCAAGTCAGCGGCCTAGCCACGGTGGAGATCGAAGGCAAGCCGGCACTCTTGATCAGTTCGGCCAACGGCGTGGAAGCACTGCGGGTGGAGTAGGGTGGGGAACAGCAAGTACTTAGGATCGGCGCATCAATAAGTGTCGCAAGAAAAGTAGCAGGCACACTCCGTGTGCCGTCCGTCCCCGCTCGGCGAGTGGGCAAAACACGACAGTTATTTATGCGCCGATCCTTATCCGTTGCCGTCACAAAACCAGGATAACCGATTGCCGACCCTTGAGTTGGAGTTGAAGCCGGCCGGGGGCCTTGGTTTCTGCCATGCGGATTGTGCCGGTGGCCGGGTCCAGCATTTGCCACGTGCCTGAGTCGCCAACCTGCAAATCGCCGTCGTAGGCGGTGGTTCCGACGTTCACGATCAGCAAGATCGTGTGGCCATCTCGCGCAAAGCGTCCCAAGGCAATCGCGGAGGATGGCGGGGAAATCCGGTACTGCGATTGTGCGGTGGCAGCGGTGGCAAATCGTTTGGGAGCAAGCAGAGCGTCCGGCGGGCAGGCAAGAACCCCGCCACCCTGCCGGCGGAATCGCTCGACCACGGCGGCCGATTTCGGCTCCAGTTCGGCACCCTCGGGCAGAAGAATCGTTTCAAAGGAATGCTCGCCGAGGATCAACTTCCCGTCCGGCGATACTGCGGCTGCGGCGAGATTCTCGTGGTCGATGAGGAGGAAAGGAACCTGATGCTGCTGGAGCGTCTGTCCCATTTGCATGAACGAGGCCACGATCCGCTGTGCCCGCGGCGATTGCGATTCCAGTTGTAGCGGCCCAGCAACCGGGAGATACTCAGCCCACAGATCGTAGATTGGATAGTAGAGCAGAACCTTGGAATCCAATCGGGCCGGCTTGAGGATCGCGTTGAGTCGGCCGACGTAATCGCAATAGGCTCGATACTCTTGGGGCGATCGTGCGGCGAGTTTGTAGTAAAGCATGAAATCCGTCACACCCCAGGCCGCCTGCCAAGCTGCGGTGGCCTGCATGTCGGCGATCGACGCTGGGGCGTGGCCGCCCAGGGTCTCGATGAAATCGCTTACCTCGGTCATCACGCGCCGTCGGCCATGAAGCGCAGCCGCCGAACTCGGCATTGCGGCCGTCATCCAGCCGTCCCTTAGAACCTGCTCGGGATTTGAGGTAAGCAGGTCCATTCCCGGGATGTCCATGCGGCCGAGAGCCTTGAGTCCATTTCCCTCTAGGGTCGCGTGATGCATTAGAACCTCCTCCCAAAGACCATGGCCGGAGGATGCTATCCCGTGCGCGTGGCACCAGTGCTGAATCGCACCAAAATACCGATCGGCGACCAGGTCGGCTACGAGCGACCAGAACTGCCGCCGCACCCTGCGATCTTCGGGCGATTGGCCGGCAAACAGGCTCTGCCGTCGCGGCAAGAGGTCCTCGCCAAATCGTTTCTGGTAACATTGCGGCAGGTCGCTGCACCAGGGCACTGCCGGTAGCGGTTGTACCGCCGGGTCGAGCGGGTCAACCACCGGAACCTTGGCACGGACCTTCTCGGACAACGAGCCTAGATTGACGGTGATCAACGAAGGCTCGTCCGTGAACATCGCCTGCACGGTGCGGCCGAAATAGGGCTTCAGTCGCTGGAAATAGGCTTCGTGGGTCTTTTTAATGAACGCCCGCGTTGCTTGCTCTTCCAACAGATTGATGTAGCGCCTTGCGGCATAAAAGTTATTGCTGGCGTGGGTATGCTCATAGGCGGCGCGGATCAGAAGCGGATCACTCCGGCTGGCATCAAACGCCAGTTCGGTTGCCTCCAAGGCCCGATTTTCCCGCAGCACTTGGCCGCCGGCAGCACCGCTGGGATAGCCCTGTTCGTCGTAGAGCCATACGACCATGCCGAGCTTGTCGCACCGATCCACCCCGGCAAGAAGGTTTTTCCAGTTCTCTTCGGAATCCATGTAGCCGTGAAAAGCCACGTTGCAAACCACGCCGCCCAGCCCGCAGTCTTTGTAGTACTGCATCGAGTCCGATTTCCGCCGGCCGGGGCTGCTCCCGGCAACCATCTGTTCAACGCCCTCCGGCAAGGCGGCACGTGGGTCGATCCCATGAATGATTTGCAGTGGCCGGTTCGTCATGGGTGGCTGGTTCCAATCCGCCAGCCAGCCGGCAGGAAGGGGGGGCGGGTCGATGCCAGGCTTGTCGGCACCGAATACCCCTTGAAGGCTTACCCATCCCAGCACCGCTGCCAGCCCGATTACCCAAATCCATGTTCGTTTCATATTTCACTTTCATCTAAGGATCAGCGAACCAATAACTGTCATGTTTTGTGCATTCGCTGAGATGGGGCGGACGGCACACGGAGTGTGCCTGCTACTTTTCTTGCGACACTTATTGATCTGCCGATATTAACTTCGATACCAGCCCCGCCAATGTCCGGCCAGTGCTGCTCAGGGGATAGTGCTCCAACTCGGCAGGCCGAACCCACTTTTGCACCAGATTTTCCGTCCCGCCACCGTTGTGCGATACATACTCGGCATCGTAGCAATCGAGCGTGATGCGAAAACGTGTAACGCTGTGACGTAACGTCTTGCGATGTTTACCGGGCGAGATGGTTACTCCGGTCAAACGCAACACATGGCCAATAATCTCGCGATGAATCTCAGCTTCTTTTTCGCCTTGGACGGCAAAGCGGGGGAAATCCCACAACCCTGCCCAGCGGCGGCCTTCGGGCCATCGAATCAAGAGTACACGCCCACGGCGACGGACGAGTACGACCGCCTCGGCAACCTTTTCAAATTGCGGCCGCGGTTTGGGACAAGGAATTTCGTGCTGTAGCCCGCGTTGCTGCGAATAACACAACCCCAAGGCCGGGCAGACCTCGCAGCCTAGCTCGCGGGGACGGCAGACTTTGCTGCCCAATTCCATTAGGGCTTGGTTGAAACGGCCGACATCGCGTGACGGCAGCACGGCCTCGGCTGCCGCCCAAAGTAGCTTCTGGCCGGCCGATGACGTGGTTTGGCCGTTGTATGCCAGCAGCCGAGCAAAAACCCGCACGGTGTTGGCTTCCAGGATCGGCCGCCGCTGATCGAAGGCGATGGAGAGGATTGCTCCCGCTGTGTAGCGGCCGATGCCGGGCAGCCCTTCGACGGACTGGGGATCGCAAGGGAAGCAGCCGTCGTAGTCGGCGACGATTCGTCGCGCTGCCTGGTGAAGCTGCCGCGCGCGGCGATAGTACCCCAATCCTTCCCAAAGACGCAGGACCACCTGCTCATCCGCTTGGGCCAACGCGAGAATCGTGGGCAAGGCGGTCAGAAATCGCTGGAAGTACGGCTTGACCGTTTCCACCTGCGTCTGCTGGAGCATGATTTCGCTCAGCCAAACCGCATAAGGGTCGCGTGTGCCGCGCCAAGGCAGCTCGCGAGCGTGTTGGTCATACCATGCACGTAGTTTGCGGCGAAAATTCCGCAGCCATGCTGAGTCAAAAGGTAATGCTTCCTCGGTCGCCGTCATGGCAGCTTATCGTAGGGATAAGGGTGGGAGTGAATAATCCTGGTTAAAGTCTGAGTCGCGGCAAGACGATAAGCTAGGTGCCGATTGTATCGAGTATAACGCCTGTGAGCACAATGCGGAAGCAGGCAATTGGATAAGATGTGCGATCTAAACAGGATTACATGATTTGTGGAGTCTCGTCCTCAAATCGCGAAAGTCCGTTGGAAAACAGACGGGGGTGGCCCATGACGGTCTCGAATACTGGTCGCCGCAGTTGGCGAGTTTGTTTACTTGGCCTGGGATTGATTTCGATCCTTGGACTGACCGGCTGCCAGATGGACATCGGCGGCCAAACTCTGCCCAGTCCCTACTATTTACAAGACGACGTACAGTACTTCCCGCCGGGAACCCAGTTCCCGCTCAGTAGGGAGGCGGCTGCCCAAAAGGCGGTGTCGCAGGAAGAGATCCAGCGACGGTAGTGCCCGTCCAAAAATAATTTGTGGTGCAGGCGTCTCGCCTGCCCAAGATGTTGTGGTTGAACCAGGCAGGCGAGACGCCCGCACCACAAACTTGGCGGAGAGCCGAAATAACGATTTACTGCCGAGCGCTGCGAGGGAACGTCGGTACGTGGCTGCGTCGTTGGGGACGATGTGGAGCGTGCAGCCGATCCTAAGCAGCGGGGGGACGGCACGCGTGCGCGGCTGGCATCCATGACCGAACATCCCAGTTGAAAGTTCGGGCAGGATGTCAGCAGCGCACGCGATTTTTTTTGGAGCGTAGGCTTCCAGCCTACGAAAGGGGCCGCCATGCCGGAACTTTCACCTGTTGCCCAGATTTGGGTACAAGTCGCGTTGATCTGGGTTGGCTTCGGTAGCTTGGCAGGCTTGGTTGCTCGCGCGATCCTTCCGCACAAGGAACCGTCGGGATCCCTGCCCACGCTGACCTTGGGCATCACCGGCAGCGCGATCGGCCTGGGGCTGCTATCCTGGTTTCAAGGCGGTGGCCCTTCAAATCCTATCAGTCCCCTCGGTTTCTTGGCCGCCGTGGCCGGGGCTTTTGGGCTGTTGCTTGTCTTTCACTTTCTCCGCATTGTCGTTCATCGCGCGCCGCCGGCGGAGGAAAAGGGAGAGGAAAAGGGAGAGGAAAAGGGAGAGGGATTGGGGATTAGGGATTAGGGATTGGCTGGACCCTTTTGCGTTGGATATTGCGGCATTCATTCCGCAGGGCTGAGGCGAATTGATTCCAGGCTTGCCTTGTTGCGTTTTCCATCTACAAGCACTACGGTGATGGTGTGCTTGCCGGGTTGGTTAAATGTCAGCAAACCGAAGGGGTAGGCGTGATAGACCGGCGATGAGTTCTGCTGGTTTTGAAGTTTGACGCCCTCATCGGTCTCGATTCCCCATACGAGACGGCCTTCGCCTTTGTAGATGAGTTCCAGCCGGTAGTCGCCCGGTTCGGCCACATCCACGGTCCACACGGCTTTGCCGGCAGATTTCCAGTCGCTGACCTGCGTGGCATGTTTCCATTCCCCGAACTTTTCCATCCAATCGATGCTTTTCTTGGTGGCGTTCTTCACCTCGGCAAACTCGACCAGCAAGGTGGCCGGGATGTTTGGATAGACGCCCAGCGTTGCGTCGACCTTGGGCGCGGCCTGCAATTTGACGGCGACCACCGCAGCGGGGCGATCCGGCGGCGCGGCCGGTACTCGCAGTTCCGTCCAGGTGCCCCGTTTCGTCCCTTGAACCGGAACCAACTTCCCATTGACAATGACACCGGCCTCCGCGATTTCCGTCTGTAGGCCAGGCAGGAGCAGCCGACCATCGGCAGGCCAATCGAAAACGACAAGATTGAGCGTGTTCCCCACCGTCGTGACATCACCCCACGGCAGGGCGTGACCCCACGGTGAGGGACCGGCGGAGTAAACGACCTGCGGGTAACGCTTGATCCACTCGCCGGCTTTCACCAGATACTTGGCGACCTGGGCCGGCACTCGACCTTTGCCGTCCGGGCCGATGTTGAGAAGATAGGTTCCGCCACGGCCAACGGTCGAAACCAGCCGATGCAGAATCTCCTTTGAATCTTTCCAGTTTTGGTCGTACCATGCGTAGGACCACGAATCATTGGTGGTATCGCAAGCTTCCCAAAGTCCCTCGATGTTGCGCGGCGGCACTTCCATGTCGCCCTTGCTTTCGTAGTCGCCCATGCCGTGGCCGATGCGACTGCACAGCAGCGCGTTGGGCTGCGTCTTGCGGGCGAGGTCGGCCAATTCCACGACGAGTTCCTTCGGCATGTCGCCGGGCGTGTCGAACCAGATGAAATTCAGCGAGCCGTATTGCGTGCAGATTTCTTTCACCTGCGGGTAACATTTCTCTCGGAAATATTGTTTGAACGTGGCACGTGAGCCGTCGGGATTCTTTGACGGGCCGCCGTTGCCGCCGGGCGCGGTCCAGTCCTGGTTGTGCGAGTAGTAGAAGCCGAACCCGAGCCCGGCTTCCTTGCAGGCGGCAGCGAGTTCCTTCATCGGATCGCGATTGAATGGCGTGGCATCCACGATATTGAACGGATGCGCCGACTTGAACATGGCAAAACCCTCGTGATGTTTTGAGGTAATGATGATCCACTTCATCCCGGCTGCCTTCGCGACGCGCGCGATCTCACGGGCGTCAAACGATGTCGGGTTGAAATCTTTTGCCAGTGCCTTGTAATCGGCGTCGGAGATTCCCATCTGTCGTTTGATCCATTCGCCGATGCCGTAAAAGGTCTCGTCATGCCACTGCCCGCCGAGATGGGAGAACAATCCCCAGTGGATGAACATTCCGTAATTGCCATCCCGGAAGAGCGCGACCCGGTCGGTCTTTTCGATACCGGCTTTCACCGTGGGATCGCCCCACATTTTGTTCATGGGCTCTTCGGCGCGTGCCAGGGTGATAGTCGTTGAAAGAAGTGCAAGGAGGTAGATGATTTTTTTCATGATCTGGTTCTTGGGATTATTTAGGATAGTACCGGCCTTTTGGCCATCCTACTTTGCCTCGATCCACAAACTCTCGGAGTGGCTGTTAAACTCCGGCGCGTACATGCACTGGATGGCGGCAAAACCGCTCTGATACTTGCCGCGATGAACGACGCGGGTGGAATACTCAAAAACATAGGTGCCCTTGGGCAGATAGTCGATGAAGAAATGGCTCGCCGTGTCGCGGGTCGTCTCGTAATAGCCCAGGCCGTCCTGATACTTATAGTGCGAGAGGACATTGACCGGCTCGGTGCCCGCGCCGCGATGGTCTTTCAAGTGGATGTACTCCATGTCGCGGTCGGTCCGGAGCACGATCCGCACCACAAGCTCATCGCCCACCTTGACCGGCCCTTGGACGAGTTCGAGTACAGGCCCCTTCTTCGTGTCCTGCCGGGTGTAGAGTGTCTTGGTTAGCTTCAACGGCGTGCCTTCATAGGCCGTGACCTTGCTCATATCTTCCAGGTATTGCCAATGGACGCTACCCCAAGCGACGCCCTGGTCAATCTTCTTCACGGTGATCTGCCCCATCTCGGGCTTGATCTCGCCGCGAACGAACTTCTGCTCGTAGAAACCGGTGCCGGCCTCGACCTTCTCGGGCTGGATCACGTTGCCGCCGAGGCTGACTTCGACCAGTTCGTCGGACGCGAGCACGTTGCTGCCGCGGAGCAGCAGGGCATAGACGGCGTCGGCCGTGGCCTTGGTCGTCTTCCAATCCTGCGTCTGCTTTTGTTTGAGCAGCCAGACCTTGCAATCCTCGACCGCTTTCTGGTCGTCCATCACTTCGTCGAATGCCTCGATCATCATGGCCTGGGTCTCGATCGGGGCGCGATACCACCAGAACGATAGCTCGGTGTCGCGCCAGAACATGCCCAGCTCTTCGTCGCTGACGCTCCGCTCCTTGATCGAGCGCATGATCCCCTGGGCGGCTGGCTTGTCGGCAAAACGCTTCAACGCCACGGCCAGATGGGCCTGCGACTGCCGGTCGGCCAACGCCAGCCAATGCTTGCGGGCCTGGCCAAGGAAGTAATCGACCGCCTCCTTGGCCTGTGGGGCAATTGGCTGGTCTTCGAGGAAGAAGCTGCGGCCATAGAGATAGAATGCGATCGTTTGGCTAAGGTGATTGTCGTCCTTGTGGCCATGGCGGAGGATTTCACGGTAGATCTCGTCAATCCAGCCGTCGAGCCGGGCCAGCGATTTGACCGCCGGCTGCATGTCGAGTTTCACGCCCAGGTGCCGGATGCGGCCGAAGCCGGTAGTGATATAGAGCGTGATGTATTCGTTCGGCGGGCCGCCGGGGAACCAGGGCCAAGCCCCATTCTGATACTGACCTTCGGCCAGTTTCTTCATCGCTCGGGCCGTCTCGTCGTTGAGCCGATTGTCTTCAAAGAGGATGCCCACGTTCCGCCGGGCCTGGCTCTCGGACTGGGCCTGGCGAACCCAGGGCGTTTCTTCCAGCAGGACCGACTTGAGGTCTTGGTTCTTCTCCAGCGGACTGTCCAAGGCGGGCGTGCCGCGCCATTGCTCGAAGACGCGATGGATTTTTGGATCGCTGTTGGCGATGTGCCGGGCCAAGGCGTTGGCATAGAGCCGATTAAACGTCTGCTCGTAACACTCGTGGGGATACTCCATAAGGTAGGGCAAGGCCATGACCGCGTACCACGATGGGTTCGAGACCATTTGCACCGTCAAGCTCTGGCTCTGCAAGGTTTTGGATTCGCCCGATTTCAACAGTCGGTCAAACTTAAAGTTCTTCGTTTGCGGGCCGCGAATGGGCAGCGGCAGCGATTCGGTGACCAGCGTGCGGCGGACCAGCACCGGCAGCAGGCCCTCCTCGCCGTCGGAGATGCGGCCGGTTGAGCCGACGGCCTTGTAGCTGATCGCCCCGCCGGACGAAGAATCGGGAATCGTTAGCTTCCACGAGAAGCTGCGAGACTCCTTAGCCGCCAACTCGAAGCCCTGATCGGTCGTCGTGTTGCCGAGGTAGGCATCGATCGATTTTGCGGTGCGGGCGTTGGCAAAGCTCAGCCGCACGGTGCCGTTCTGCCGGGTCGCCGACTGGTTGGTGACCTTGACGGTGAATTCCAGCACGTCACCTTCGCGCAGGAACCGCGGCGGATTGGGTTGGACCATGAGATCCTTGGCAGTCACCGTTGTGTCCGTCAGCAGGCCGCCGCGCAACTCGGCATCGTGGGCGAAACCGAGAAGTTTCCACTTGGTCAAAGCCTCGGGCATGGTGAATTCGAGCTTCACCTTGCCTTCGGAGTCGGAGAGCAAATGCGGGAAGAAGAAAGCCGTTTCGTTGAGGTTCTTTCTTGCCGCGACCTGGCTCAAATCAGGCCCCGGCCCGGGCCGACCTCCGCCGCCCTTGCCCTCGCCAGCCTGCTTGTCCTGCTGATCGCCTTCTCGTTTTTCTGCCAGTTTCGGTTCCGCCATGCCATTGGTAGCCATTCCGACGCGATCTAAATCTGCCGGGGCGTCGGCCTTCGCGGACTCTTCCATCGCCTGGCCGCGTCGCATCGGGGCAGCCGCGGCCATAGGGGCCATCACTGCGCCGCGAGCCATCATTGAACCGTGTCCATTCTTCGCCATCCCAAGACCACGATCGCCAAAGTAACCATAGCCCCATAGATCGACCGTGATGCTCGACGGCAGCGAACGGTAGGTAATTTGCACATTTCTCTGGTCCAAGGGCCAGCCGCCCTGGAGTTGGTTGAGGTACTTAGCCATATTCTCGAACTGGTAGCTGATACGGCTCCAGTCCTGGCGGAAGACGCCGAAGCCGGACTGCCAGTTGTGCGGCAGGTAGGCATCCAGCGACTGGTCGTAAAGGGCAGCAACCATTTCGGCCACCGCTTTCTTGGCGTCGGGGCCGCTGATCACGGCGGTCCAGGTTTCTTTTTGCCCCGGCTCCAGCTTGGAGACGAAATGTTCCCATTTCACGGTCAGATTCTTGTTGGACCAGGGCACATCGACGTGGCGGGATTCGAGATAGCCGCGGTTCTCGCGAACCATCGTCACGCGGAGCGTGAAACCGCCTCGCATGGCCTCCGTCACCGCTTGCTTGACGGGCTGCTGGGTAGCTCCCGATTCGGTCCAGAAGCTTTGCAACAGCTTGCCGCGATGTTCAATCTCGATGAACGCCCTGGCATGATCGTAACCGCTTCCCCAAAGGGCCATGAACTCATCGCCCGGCTCCAGCGACCATTTCGGTCCGGCCACGAGGTTCGGGATCTTGATGGGGAATGCCTTGGCCTCGGGGGCCAGGATACTCAAGGGGAGCAGGGCAACGATTTTCTTGCCAAAACGGTCCTGCGTTTCAAACTTGGCGCGATAGGCCCCAGCGTCGAGCGTGGTCGTCCAGCTTGTGCGGCCTGTAGCGTCGGTCGTGAGGCCCTGTTCCGCGACGAGTTCACCTAGTTCCCATGTGTTCGGATTGGCCGCATCCGGTGCTTGCGTATTGGCTCCCCTCGCCTGCGGATTCGCTTGCGGTTTCGCAGTTCTTGCAGGTCTCACCATGCCGCGAAACCTCGGCTGATAAATTGGCCGCACGCCTAGAATATCAGGTCGCACGACCTTTTCCGGCTGCTTGAGGCGATATATCTTGAGTGCGCCTTCGGCCTTTTGCGGCTCGCCGTCGAGCGTGGTCGTGACCAGTGCGATCTCGACCGCTTTGCCGGACGTAAGCCAATCGCCTGCGCTGAGCGAAGCCCGCAGGGCCGTGTAGCCAGCCTGCACCATGCGCTGTGAAGAACGGGTTTCGCCGTTGGTATCGGTCACGTCGGCGAAGACTTCGTACTGGAAGATCGGCTCGTCTTTCTCGGCGATCGAAAGGTCCGGCTTGGCGATGAACTGAATCTTGAACGAGCCGTCGGCCTGGGTTTCGGCCGTGCCGTGGGTGATCTCCTGCGAGCCTGATTGCGGCATCCGCCAAGCAAAGCACCAATACCACCAGTCGGGATAGCGGACCTGACGCACGACGCGATAGCGAATTTTTGCCCCGCCGACCGCCGCGCCGGTGTAGGCGATGGCCTTGCCTTCAAGCTGGACCTCGCCGCCGAGTCGGGCGGCGGTCTTTGGCACGTCAAGCGTGACCTGGAACTTGG
Organism: Planctomycetota bacterium; assembly: GCA_037147235.1. Taxonomy (GTDB): domain Bacteria; phylum Planctomycetota; class Planctomycetia; order Pirellulales; family Thermoguttaceae; genus JANXQG01. The sequence continues at coordinate 21,074 of JBAWVO010000041.1, forward strand.
GCCGCTTGTATTCTTCAACACTCACCCAAGTATTGCCGGGCATACCGGCTGAGCTGATCATCATACGGCCCATCAGCCGGTCCCGTGGGGCGGTAAAATTGCCGCTGAAGGAACCGTAGTCGTTCGTGCCGGGCGACTGCCGGGCGATTTCCTTGCCGTTGACGTCGGTGAAGACGACGTTGACCTTCTCGTTCGGCAGAACCTTGTAGTTGTCGCCCTCTTGATCGACAAGAATGACGATCCCTTTGTAATAGATCGTTTGGCCGGGGCGGTAGAGCGACCGGTCGGTGAAGAAGATGACCTGCTTCTGCGGAATCTGCCGGAAGTCACTGACATTGGGATAGAGGTTGTTGGCCGTGGCAAGTTCCTGGCCCGCGTGAGTGACGTAGAGCAGGTTATTGTGGTTGAGGATGCCTTCAACCGAAAACTGGCCGTTACGGTCGGTCTTGGTTTTTGCACCGGTGGTGAAGTGGCCGTTCCAATCCCAGGCGTAGTTCTGTACTTCGGCCCCTTCGATCGGCTCGCCGGAGGCCGCATCGAGTACAAAACCGCCGAAATGACCGTCCGTGTTTTGCTGCCGGACAATCAGGGCCAGCTTGCTCACCCAGAGGTCCGTGTACGAAACCACATTGTTCGACGCACTGAAACTTGGATCGTGGCTGGCCAGCAGGTAATAGGAGCCGGACTTCAGATCCTTCGGTGCGGGAAGATCCTCGACCCGCTGCTGGTAATCTTCGGTCGCCGGCAGGTCGGCTGACCAGGCCAGATCGGGCTTCGCGGCCAAAAGGGCCTTTCGCCGGGCGTCGTCGAGCCATTCACCACGATACTGACCGCCCTTGAATTTCGCAAGCCAGTTCTCGTGAACCAGACGGAAGTAAACCTTCGTCAGATTGCGATAGGTGACGCGGATCGAAGGCGACGGATCGTTCCATACCCGTTCCGTCGTAATGCTGGCCGACTTCGACTCGATCTGCTTCATGAGGTTGTAACAAAGATTGCCGCCGGGCGTGTTTGCAAATGCCTGAGCACCCTGCTCGGCCAAGTCATGGGCCTCGACCAACGAGCCTTCCTGCTGCAAGACGCTGGCCCAGCGGAAACGGGCGATGGCCGAGATCGGATGGTCGCCCCATTGCTTCACAAAACGCTGCAAAGAGGCTTTGTAGAGCGTGGCCTTCTCCTCGCCCACGGCCTTGTTGTTGCCGAAGGTCAGCCGCTCAAGGTCGGCATCCAGCAGGGCTGATTTGTCCTCGTCGTTCTCATGGAAGCGGAGCAGTTGCTGGTAAAGCCGGATCGCCTTGAGCGTGGTCGAATCGCTATCGCTGCCCCCAATCTTCCAAGCAACAAACTCCCCGACGGGCCGGAAGATAGGACTGTCGGCCAAAAGCTCAAAAGCGTCTTCGGCCTTGGTTGCCGCCTGTTCACCCGAGTTGTAGAACTCCAATGCCTGATGGGCCACGAAGTCGTAGAGTGTCGGCCGGTAACTATCGGGCATGGTGCCTTTGCTCAAAAGATCGTCAAATGCCTGCACGGGAATCTTCTTGAGCTGCTCCTCGGCGGCAAGGGCTTTTTGAAAATGCTTGTCGATCTCGGCGAAGAGCCGCGGCAGATCCCATGTGGTAAAATCCTTGCCCGGCGCGGCCGCCGTGGCCGAACGCTGCATGAACCGCCAGCGGTTGTGCTGGAAGTATTGCCAGTACCAGTCGGCCTGAACGACCTCCAGCATCGGCTGCATCTCGACGGGGGCCTTGGTGATTTCGGCATCCAGGCGGATGATTTTTTCTTCCGGCTTGTTCCCCTGGATGGTCCCTTCCAGGGCGATCTTGCGGCCGATGGCCTTGATGGCGACGGGGTAGTTCTTTTCGGCCATCGCCCCGGCGAGGATCGGCTGAAGCTGCTCGATGGCCGTCTTCGGCAAGCCCTGCTGCACGGCCTCATCGACTTTTTTCCATTGGGCATCCCACTTATCCGCGGGAGCAATCTGGGGGGCCATCAAAACCGCGCTGAGAAAAAGAGTGGCTGAAAGGGTTTTCATCGTAGGTTCCTTGCCGAATTTGGGGGGATTGTGGGGGTATGTATACTGCTCGCGGTTGAGACTGACACTAACCCGAAGCGCGAGCGAGGTTGCTAAGTCGTTGCCTCGCTTGCGCTTCGGGCTGGTATGGATTGGGACAATCTCAACCGCGGACAGTATAGTATCCGCAGCCAATAGACGCACCACGGACAGGGAAAGTTCCATACCGTCTCAAACAAAATGGTCAGCCCATGATTTTAGCCGATGGGAAGGACACAAGGCAATCGGCCTCATTTGGATTGCGGGAATTTATTCCCGTTTTTCACCCCCGGCCGCGAAGCGGCCCTACGTAGAACGGAATTCATTCCGTTTGCCAAAATAGGTAAGGCAATGGAATAAATTCCATCTTCCTGTCTTTGCCCTTTTCGTGTCTTTCGTGTCTTTCGTGGTCCCCTCCCCTTCTTTCTCCCATCCGTGCCCATCTGCGTTATCCGTGGTCAATCTTCCCCCGTTTTCAAGGAGAATTTACCGCAGAGGAACGCAGAGAATAGAATCTTTCTTTTGCGCTCCCTTGCGGTGAATCCTAATAAATTCTTTCGGCAGAAATATAGGGGGAAAAAGATAGAAAGCAACGAACCCCAGATGACACAAATGGGCGCGGATGAGGGAAGATAAATTTTCCGTACTCCAAATTGAAATTGGCGAGCGAATGAACTATGATGCAAGGAACTGAATTTCTAACCGCAGGAGCCTTCCCGTGCAAAACACTTTGCCTTTCCGTCGTGCCTGGTGCATCCTGGCCCTCTTATACGTTCTCACCGCGACCGCCGCGCTGCCCGCCGTTGCCGGTGAACCGCCCCACCGCGATTATACAGCACTTTTCAACGGCAAAGACCTCGCCGGCTGGCACGGCATGACGCACTTCGATCCATACACCCTGGCCGCCATGCCCGAGGAGAAGCGAAAGCAGGCCATTGCCGACTGGACCGCCGATGCCAAGCGACATTGGCGCGTGGAAAACGAGGAACTGGTGAACGACGGCAAGGGCGCGTACCTGACGACCGACCAAGACTTTGGCGACATTGAATTGCTTTTGGAATACAAGACGGTGCCGTTGGCCGATAGCGGCATTTACCTCCGCGCCACGCCGCAGGTGCAGATTTGGGACTACACCAAGGAAGGCGGCAAATGGAACCTCGGTGCCGACAAAGGGAGCGGCGGACTCTGGAACAACAGCCCCGGATCGCCGGGCAAAGATCCGCTGGTCCTGGCCGACAAACCGTTCGGCCAATGGAACAAGTTCCGCATCCTCCAGGTGGGCGAGCGGGTGACCGTTTATCTCAACGACAAGCTGGTCGTCGATCATGCCCAGTTGCAGAACTTCTGGCGTGGCAGTGTGAAGCCGCCGAAGTACAACCTTGCCACGCCTCTGCCAAAGAAGGCACCAATCCAGCTTCAAACCCACGGCGGCGAGATCCGCTGGCGGAACGTATTCATCCGCGAAATTCCAGCCGACGAGGCCAATGTAATCCTTCGCAAGCATGACACCGAGGGCTTTGTCGATGTATTCAACGGCCAGGACCTCACCGGTTGGGCCGGGCCTGTGGACCAGTATCAAGTCAAGGAGGGCGCGATTGTCTGCCGGCCAAAAAAGGGCGGGACGATCTACACCAAGGACGAGTATTCAGACTTCATCGCCCGTGTCGAGTTCCGGCTCCCCCCGGCCGGCAACAACGGTCTGGCGATCCGTTATCCGGGCAGCGGTGACGGGGCCTACGTCGGCACGTGTGAGTGCCAGATCCTCGACGACAGCGACCCGGTCTATGCGAAGCTTGACCCACGACAGTACTGTGCCTCGGCCTACGGCATGACGGCCGTCCATCGCGGCTATCTCCGTCCCGTGGGCCAATGGAACTTCCTTGAGGTCACGGCCATCGGTCCGAAGTTGACGATGGAACTCAACGGCACGCGGGTTGTCGAGACCGACCTCAGTCAAGTGACCGAGACCATGCACAATTCGGCCCATCCCGGCAAGCTGCTGACCCGCGGCCATTTTGGTTTTTGCGGCCACAACGACCCGGTTGCATTCCGCGGCGTGCAGATCAAGACGCTGAAGAAGTAGGAAGAGCCAGATTAACTTGCTCGTGTCGAATTTATATGCTAGGGTTGCTTAAACACATTTGTTGTGTGGCGCATTGCTCAACGGAGAACTTCTTGGCCAGATCTTGGGAGTCCTTCCAAGACCCATGGCCTGACTGCAGCAACCCAATTCTCGGCGATAGTCATGACGAGAACACTCCTAATTACCGACGACGCCGTTATCGTTCGAGAAATAATCAGGGACATGGTCGCCCAGGCCGGTTGGACGGTCGTGGGCGAGGCCGGCAATGGCCAGGAGGCCATCGAGCGTTACGCCGAATTGAGACCTGACGCAGTCACCCTGGATCTCGTCATGCCGGAGTACAACGGGCTACATGCGCTTCACGGCATTATGCAAATAAATCCCAAGGCCAAGGTTATGGTGGTCAGTGCCTTGGAGCAGAACAGCATCGTCAAGGAGGCGTTCAAGGCTGGTGCCACCGATTTCCTCGCGAAACCATTCAACCGGCAGACGCTGCTCGGCACCCTGGAACAGTTGGTGCCCACTTAGGAGCGTTCGATGACCAGTGACCACGGGAAAAGCACATGAACCATCGTCTGGAAGAACTGATTCAGGAACGTACGGTCGAACTTACCACCGCCAACAACGAACTCAATGCGGAACTGGATAGGCTTATGTTGGCGCTGGAGGATATCACGGCCTCAAAACAGGCCGAGCAAGCGTTTCGCGGAAGTGAGGAAACAATCCGAACCATCGGTACCTCGGCCCATGATGCGATTATCACCATGGATCACGCGTCCCAAATCACATTTTGGAATCCAGCCGCGGAAAGGATGTTCGGGTATCGTGCGACGGAGGCATTGGGCAAGAAACTCCACACCTTGCTCGCTCCGCCAAGATTTCACCCCGCGTTTCAGGAGAGCATTGGACATTTTCAAAGGAACGGTGAGGGCGCGCATGTCGGCAAGACAGTGGAACTTGTAGGGATGAGAAAGGATGGACACGAATTCCCCTTTGAGTTATCCCTGGCCCCCGTCAAGATTCACGAACAATGGCATGCCGTGGGGATTGTACGGGACATTACCGAGCGTCGCGAAGCGCAATCGCGCCTGGAAGAACACGCCGTCGCTTTGGAGTTAGCCAACAAAGCCCTGGAGCAACTAACCGCGTCGGCCCAGGCTGCCGTGGAGGCGAAAAGCGAATTCCTGGCCAATATGAGCCATGAGATCCGCACGCCTTTGAACGGCGTGATCGGAATGACCGGACTGCTGCTGGACACCAGACTCACGCCGGAACAGCGCCAATACACGGAAATCGTCCGATCCAGTGGCGAGAGCCTGCTGACGGTCATCAACGACATTTTGGATTTTTCCAAGATCGAGGCGCGGAAATTGGACCTGGAAATCCTCGACTTCGACCTGCTCGCCATGCTGGAGGACACCGTCGAGATGCTGGCGCCCAGGGCCTATCAGAAAGGCTTGGAACTAGCCTGCGTTGTTACCCCGGAAGTGCCTTCGCTCGTGCAAGGCGACCCTGGCCGTTTGCGACAGGCCCTCTTTAATCTGGTCGGCAACGCCATCAAGTTCACCCACCATGGCGAAGTGATCATTCGCGTGAGCCTCGATGCCCAAGACGACCGCACGGCACGGGTGCGACTAGCGATCACCGACACAGGCATCGGCATACCGCCCGACCGTCTCAGTGCCCTCTTCGCTCCCTTTACGCAGGTGGACGGCTCCACGACGCGCAAATACGGCGGTACTGGCCTGGGGCTGGCCATCTCCAAGCAATTGGTCGACCTCATGGGCGGACAGATTGGAGTTGAAAGCGAGCCGGGCAAGGGCTCCACGTTCTGGTTTACTGCCACTCTCGTAAAACAACTCAACGGGGGATTGTCGGCGGAAGAGCCTCACGCCGACTTTAACGGCGTAAATGTGCTTGTGGTGGACGATCATCCAACGAACCGGCTGTTGCTGACCACTCTGCTGGGGTCTTGGGGCTGTCGTTTTGCCGAAGCCGATAGCGGCGCGGCCGGACTGACACAACTCGACAAGGCCGCTCGCTGCGATGACCCGTTCCACATCGTACTAGTCGACATGATGATGCCCGGCATGGATGGCGAAGAGTTCGGCCGCACTGTCAAGTGCGATCCGCAATACCAGAAAACGCGCCTGATCATGCTGACGTCCCTGGGACAATGCAGTGACACGGCGCGTCTGCGTCAATTGGGCTTCTTCGGGTATCTATTGAAACCGATCCGCCGGTCAGCACTGCGCAACTGCATGGCGGCAGCCATTGATAGCAAGCCCGCGGTCAACGGCGAAGTGCCCGCGGTTTTCGCCCCCCCCCACTGCCCTGTCGCGCCGTCCACGCGCCGAGCGAGGATCCTGCTAGCCGAAGACAATCCTACGAACCAGACCGTGGCCGTCGCCATTCTGATGAAACTCGGACATGCGGTTGATGCGGTGGCCAACGGCGGAGAAGCCATCCGAGCCTTACGCGAGATTCCCTACGACCTGGTCCTGATGGACTGCCAGATGCCGGAAATGGACGGCTACGAAGCCACCCGCTGGATCCGCAGTTCAGACTCGGGCGTCCGCAACCCGCACATTCCCGTCATCGCCATGACCGCCCATGCCATGAAGGGCGACCGGGAGCAATGCCTGGCGGCGGGGATGAACGATTACTTATGCAAGCCGGTTCAACCCAAGGAATTGGCTGAGACCCTGGCTCGCTGGCTCGCGGAACCTGCGGCCGAAAGTCCATCGGAGCTATCAACCGGGGTCAATCGTTCGCCCTCCTTGCCGACGCCGGAAGAGAACAAGGCCGTCTTCAACGAAGAAGAACTCCTCAAACGGCTCATGGGCGACAGGAGCTTGGGCCAAACCATTCTTCACGGATTTCTGGAAGACATTCCCCAGCAGATCCGCGCGCTAAAAGATCGCCTCGGCGAAGGCGATGTGCCCCTCGTCGAACGCCAGTCGCACACGATCAAGGGCGCGGCGGCCACCGTCGGCGCCGGCAGCTTGCGTGAGGTCGCTTTTGCGGTGGAACAGGCAAGCAAAGCCGGCGAGTTGGGCCGTGCAGCCGAACTGGTCCCCCGGCTTGAGGAGGAATTCGAGCGTCTCAAGGTCGTGATCGAGCAATTGAAATGGATTTAAGGACGGGAAAACACAATGAAAACACTTATTGTCGAAGACGATTTCACCAGCCGGTTGTTGTTGCAGGCTATTCTCTCGCCCTACGGAGAATGCCATATTGCCGTCAACGGTCGCGAGGCGCTCCAAGCCTTTCACCTAGCAAACGAGAAAGGGCATCCCTACGACCTCATTTGCCTGGACATCATGATGCCGGAATTGGACGGCCACGCGGTACTCAATGCTCTCCGCGCCGCTGAAGAGGCGAAAGGGATCCATTTCGGCGATGGCGCAAAGGTCATCATGACGACCGCGCTGGCGGATAGTAGCAATGTTTTTTCTGCATTTCGTGAAACGTGCGATGGCTACCAGTTCAAACCCATCGACAAGGCCAAACTGTTGGAAAATCTGGCATCTCTTGGACTCGTGTAACCGATAGAAAATTTGATTTCGGAGCCTAGGGCACCGCATCACCACTCGACGCTCCCCCGATTTCGGAAGATTTACCCGAACCGGAAGAGCCATGAAAAGAGACCCGCGGAACGTCTCCCGCGAGTCTCTCGGCCCCCCCCAATGATTTTGCGATTCCTTAGCGATCGTAGTTCGAGACTGGAGTACGTCGCGTTGCCTTCGTGGGTGCTTTCACGGCTGGCGTGGGTTCCATCACGGGATCATCCTGAACCGGCGACATATCGCCACTTTCGTGCATGCCGCCGTGATTGCAACTCGAACACCCGCCGCGACCAGTCTGCTGGCCGCCACGGCTACACGATTCGCAACTATCAGACGATTCACCGCAGCTTGGTCCGCACCAAGTACCCCAATTGAACAGCCGTCCGATCGACCGCAACGGACGGAAGCAGAAGTTGCGCTGACAGCAACTGCTGCATTCATCGCCACTCTCACTACAACTACCACGCGCGCCGCACTCACCGCAAGCATCACTGTAGATGCGCTGGCGGCTCGGACGACGAACCGGTCCGCAAGTCGGACCGCAATCGTCCTCACGCGGACCGCAGCTTTCGTAGCCGCAACCTCTTCCATTACCTCCATCACGCAAAAATCCGCTGCACCCGGACGACGACAATAGAATTCCACAGCCCAGGGCCGTTAGCCACATTGTTCCACGCATTGGTTATTCTCCTTCTTTGCTCCCTTGAAGTCGAGACAATCCCTCAAAAAGGCCAGTTTCCGGTTGGGCCTCATACCGTTCACCAACCCGCTCTGGACTAGATGATACGGAGGCCCTTTAGGACAGTCGCGGCTGCACTTTTCTGCTGACCGACAAACGAGTGTCCTTTGTATACAATTCGTTATCGGCAGAATAATCCGAAAAATCGAGCCAACTACTACAATCCGCAGTCTCGGAAGAGTCGCCCTAGCTTTTCGCGTCCATCACAAAATACCCAGAGTTCGCCAGTTAGGAAGAAGTGTCCGAGAAGTTGACCGCGATAAGATCGTGCTTGTCGGCCTTGATCCTAACCTTGCCAACTGCTAGCAGTGACGGCAGGCCGTAGGGTGCGTGGAGCGAACCGGCCGGGAAATGGTGGGTTGCGCACGAAGTCGAGACGCTGACAGCACTTACCGCTGTTCCAGATCAGTTCGCGTAACGCACCATTCGATGCTTCACCCACCCTACGTAGAGCTAGCAGTGACAGCAGTTGGCAAGGTTATGATCAAGGCCTGCTTGTCGCCCAGTGCTTGGTAAACTATACTGTCCGCGGTTGAGGGAAGCGTCCCATTGATTGTTAAAAGTTGACGATGGTCTCCGCCCCGACGAAA
>JBAWVO010000042.1:0-29943 GCA_037147235.1 Planctomycetota bacterium
GTCGGTGCGATTGAGGGGTCACAGGAACATTCTACTCCGGCCAAGGCACCGTGTCACCCAGGACCATCCCGTGCTCCGCAGGACGGATGTTGCGACCATTTGCCACGCGGCACAGTTCGTCGCGGAATCTTGCTGCGTCCAGCGGGCCGCTGACCGGATCATTCGCATGTTCACGGTCCTCGTAGCCGCTGTAATGGGTCATGTAGGCCCGTTTCGGCCGCCACTTGTCGATCAGGCGAAGGTTGCCCAGGACCGACTGATGCCGGGACTGCTCCGCCGGATGCCAAGTGTTGGCGTCCAGGAACATCACATCGGCGTCGAACAGGAGTGGGTTATCTTCCTCCGGGACGTGATGGTCGAAGTGCGGATCGGTCCTTTCACTTTCCAAGGTACGTATTGGCGAAGACGGTGCCGTCATCCGCTACGAACACCCGCGAGCCTCCCAAGTAACGATCTGCGATGCGAGCTTTGGTGATCGGCCTCTTCTGCGATTCGTCGGCCTTGTCCAGTTGTACGATCCAGTACCCACATGCTGCCAGCAGCCGGCCATCATGGGTCGGCGTCAGGTCCCCGAACTCATACTCCGCTGGCCAAGGGAATGTCGTGGTCTGGTTTCCCTTGACCAACCGGTAGCCGCGAGTGGGGCCGAACTTGGATTCTTCTCCCGGACGGAACCATAACGAGCCGTCGCCGTCCTCGAAAAGGAAGAAAGCCAAGTCTTTCCGTTGTTCCCATCGCCCATCGCGAAATCGCCAGACCAAGTAGTCACCGCTGGTCATCCAGAGCGACTTGTCCCGCGCAACAAACGCGGCCGGCGACTGCAAGCGATAATATGGCATATTGCACTCGGGTGCCGAGAACTTCTCGGCTACGATCTTTCCGTCCGTCACGCTCAGTGCCCATAAACCCTTGAGGTGTGCGCTCAACAGCATCCTTCCATCGGGCAGGCGACAGAACTGGTAATACCCGGCAGCTTGCTGTGAGTCGTTCGGAACCGTCCACTGTTTGACGCCGTCTTGGTCCAGAGCCGATACGGTCGAATCGTAGGCCACCCATAGCCGCTTGTGGCCGTCTCCCTGCACCGCCAACCACTCGCCGCGCCTCGCCGGCTGCTGGTACTTCTCCGCGAGCACGGCCCACCGCTTTTCGATTAGCGTGGGCAACTTCTCGGGCCCAGACCAATTGCCTCCGTCGTACATCCAAGCCTCGTACCATGTTGTCTTCCCGCCCACGCCGCTCTGCTCGCGGCCCGTGCGCTCGATCTGCCGCCAATCGTCGAGTTCCTTGCCCTTGGCCGCGGCCTGCATGTCCTGATAGATGTCACGCACAACGACGGCCAGCACCGTGTCGCCTCCCGACAAGAACAGCGGCGACCGCGCCCAGCGGTCCCATGGCGGCGTCGGGTGGGCGGTCCAGCGCGGATGCGGCAGCGTTTTCACCGGAGTGTCCTCCCAACGACGTCCGTCCCAGCATACCAATGAGACCTGCTCGTCCCGCGGCTTGCCCCACAGATCCCGTTCAATGCCGCGCGGCATGCCCCAGATCGTTCCGTCGCGCGTCTGGAAGAGCGGTTGGACCTGCGCGGAATCACTCTGTAGACGGACCATGTCGCCGGGCTTCTCAAACTTCGGCCACACCACTCCCACCCGGTCGTGGTAGCGGAAATAGATGCGGCCCAGTCGGTCACGGCAGATTGCCTCGCCGGGCTGGCACGGAGCGGTGGGCGGGATCTCGCTCAAGCGGCCCAAAATGCGGCCCCGGTTCTCATAAAGACCGACCGGCAACTGTGCGGCGCGCTCCGCCTCTGCTTTGGAGAGCACCTTCGCCGCACCCCGGGGTAAAACCACCACGCGGCCGCGGGTATCGAAGGAAACGGCGTCGTCCACTTTCAGCCCCTCGGCATCGAAGTGGTGCAGGCTGTCGAGATCGACTCCCAGGTAGCGGATGCGCCCCGATGGCTTCAGGCTGAAAAAGTCCTGCACACCGGCGATCGGTTTTTGCGACGGACTCCAGCCGACGCACTGGTTCTTGTTCGCCTTCTTGTCCAGGGTCCCGAGGACTAGGAACCGGTCGTCCGACAGCGGGACCAGAGCCGCGATGTCCTCGACCGCCAATCCGGAGTCCTGATTGTAGTTCATCCACTTGCCGCGATCGTAGCACCAGATGCCTCGCGTGCCCGGATATTCTCCCCAGTGGCCGCCGTGGTAGGCCACCGCCCAGAACCAGACCCGACCCTGGGAGTCTTCGGCAAAATGTCCATCGGCGGCCCTCCGTTGCTGGAACACTTGCTGTTTAGACCACGTCGCGCCGTCGAGGACGTGAACATGGGTCACGTCGGCCAGGAACACGCGCCCGGTAGAATCCTCAAACGCCCCGCGGGCCTGGATGCCGGTGTCGTGCCAACTCTTACCGTCGAAGTACCTGGTGGGCGGATTGCTCCGGTAACGTTGATTGACCCATATTCGGCCGGCCCGGTCGCCCAAGAGCAGGATCTGATCTGCGGCGAGCTGCCCCGTTTCTCGGCCGGCGCTCAGCGCCACATCGCCGTTGACGGTGGGGAACCAAGGCCGGCCAGCGTGGTCGGCGTACACCCAACCGACCGGCAACACCTGCCAGTACACTTCGCGTATCGTGACCGGATCGGCCGCACCGCGCACTGTTGTAGCGATCAGTATCCCGCTGAGCAGTCCGAACATGATGTGCCGCATGTGCCTAGTCATGTTTCCCCGGAATTACTCATACTATCGTAGCCCGAACTCAGCCACGGCGTCAAACATCGCCACGACGTTCTCCACCGGCGTCTCTTCGAGAATGTAGTCGTGGCTCGCCCCGGCGATATAGCCACCGCCGGGTGCCATGATCGCCAGCACCTCGCGCGTGCGCTGTCGCACCGTCTCCGGCGATCCTTCGATCAACACGTGATGTGAATCAATCGCGCCGTTGAAGAGAATCTTGCAGCCGTAGTTCGCTTTCAACGTCACGAGGTCCATGCCGCTACAGCACGGCTGGATCGCGTGCAGGCCGTCGAGACCTGCCTCGATCATCGCCGGAATCAATGGCTCGAAGCCGCCACAGCAATGCAACTGCACCTTCAGCTTGTAAGCGTGGCCAAGGTCGATCAGTCGTCTCACATGTGGCAGGATGTAGCGGACAAACTGCGCGGGGCTGAGCAGCGGGCCGGTCTGGCCGCCAAAATCGTTGCCGATGAAGAAGATGTCGATCGCGTCGGCGGCAGCGTCGAATATGCGTTGGCTGACTGCCGCGTAGTAGTCCACAAGATGCTGCAACAGCGCGTCCACTAGTTCCGGTTCATCGTACATCTTAAGACAGAACGTCTCCATGCCGAGCAGATCAATCGCGTCGTGCCAGAACGGCGACCAATCGCCGCCAAGAATGGCGTATTGCCGGTTCCAACCGAGCGAGTCGACGCGGATCTGCGAAACATCCTGCCAATTCGGATCGGGCCAGGGATAATCGTGAACTTGTTGGAGCGTGGCGTTGGCCAACGGGTGGCTCAACGGCTGGCCATAGCCGTGCCCCGCACGGTCGATGCCGAAAATAGTGCGGTACACGACCCCCGGCGAAAGCGAATGTTCTGGACCGGCGTATCGGGCGAAGACACGGCGGAAATCGTCGCCGATCCGCACGAAAAAACTTTCGTTGTCCGGCAGATCCATTTGCCGGCGCGCCTTGGCGAGAAATTCCGGCGACGCGCCGCACCAGCGAGGCACGCGATCTGGTTCGACATGGCTGAACGCCGTAAGGACTCGTTCGCGTGGAGTCATGGTGATTTCGCGAGGCCCGCTGCCGGGCCGTCGAGTTCAAGTTTCACAATGGTGTCGATTGTCTTGCGCTGGGTGGCGGGCACGCTCACCTCAATACCATTTTCGGTCTGTTTCACGGTCGCTTCGCCGCCGGTCAGTACACTGGTCTTAAGGATCTTGCGCGGAATGGCCGGCAGTATGATCGTGTCGCTCGGCCAACGGAGTATGTGCAGATAGACGGTATTGCCCTTGCGCGTGCTCCCGCCCCACCAGCGGCCGCCAGGCATCGCAAACCGGGTAAGGTCCAGGTTGAAACTCCGCTTGCCCATGTCTGGCGCCACGAACGGTCCGCCGCGAGTGCCGTAGATGCTCTCGCCGTATTTCTGAAGCCATTGGCCGATCTTTTGAAATTGTTCCACCTGTCGCGGCTCGATCCGGCCATTGGGCATCGGGTTGGTGTTCAATGCCAGATTTCCGTCGCCGGTGGCACAGGTAACGAGCATCTGGATGGCATCCGTGTGTGGTTTGAGTTCGTCGTCAGGCTTCCACGTCCATTGGGAGCCCAGCGTGATACAGCTTTCCCACGGCCGATCGAATTGACAACGCCCGACGTGTTGTTCCGGCGTGTCGAAATCGCCGGCCGCACCGGTGCGATTGTTCACGAGGATGTCGGGCTGAAGCGAACGAACAAAGCGGATCACGCGTTCCCCGCGGGCACGGTCGAAGCACTGGGGCACGTCGAACCAGATACCCACGAGCGGACCGTAGCCGGTAATCAACTCCTTGACCTGGGCTTCGAGGTAATCATTGTAACGGTCGAGATTGACGACGGAGCGTTTCACCTTGCCGCCCGGACTGGTGAGCGGGAAGTCCGGATGATGCCAGTCGCACGTCGAGTAATACGGAAAGAAACCGATGCCCTGTTCCCGGCACGCAGCCGCCAGTTCTTTGGTCACGTCCCGCTTGAATGGGCCATTCATAATGTTGTAATCGGTTTGCTTCGTATCCCAGAGACAGAAACCATCGTGATGCTTGAGCAGAAAGACGATGTACAACGCGCCAGTTTCCTTGGCGACCTTGACCCACTCGCGAGCGTCGAACTTATCGGGATTCCATTTCTTGTAAAGGTTATCGTATTCCGCGATGGGCGTGGGATTACCTCGCGACCAGCCGATTTCCCTCCCGGTCAAGGATACTGGACCCCAGCAGATGAACATGCCGAATCGCATATCTTTCCATGCCTCGATCGCTTCCGGTTTGGCCTTCAGCAAGTTGACGGCTGGCTCATCGGCGGCGTGGAGCGCGGCCATCGGAGCCATCAGCAAGGCTATGGCGAAGGCTACGAGAGAATGTCTTGTTGTTCTGCTCATTGGCGTTGATTTTCCTACGTGGATAGATAGAGAAGCGTACGGCTCTAGGCATCCGACCTACTCGCTAGTCCCACATATTATAGTTGCGCCGAACCCGGCTTTCAAATGGTTACCTTGATGGGGTCGATAACTGGCCGTTCCCCACCAGTGAGCAGTTGACAAGGAAGTACTCGCGAACATCCTGCCCAATCGTCATATCTTATCATTCGTTATGCGGATTGTACGCTTTCGCGCTGATTTAGCGGTTTTTATGTTAAATTCGTCTTTTTCGCGATTACGATGAAAGCTAATGGCTAGCCAACGAATCGCAGCCAGGTAATGTTCCAGCATGGTTCATCGGGCCGCGATCACGGAAACCGAAAGGTGACGAGATGAAGTGCCCCCACTGTTGGACCGAGAAGGGTTACTTGCGCGAGGTCGAGGGTTGGAAAGGATTTCTTCTCGAATTGTTGTTGCTACGACCCATGCACTGTGAACACTGCTACCACGACTTCATAGTCCTCTGGATCTCAACGCTCGGCAAGAAGATCACGCGGACCAAGGCGAGCATCTCTGTTTGGGACAGCAGAGGCACGTCATCCTCTTCGGTCCGACATGGTGCCGCGCGGACCGCACTCCCTCAGTCCGGGGCGGTCGATCCCGGTTCCCATCGCCGGACGACGTGGGTGGTTCGCGCCTCTCGCGATGCCAATTTCAAGAAGGCAGCGTGAGCCACATGCCGCCGCTGGTCGACTTCATTGTCATCAACTGGCGGAATCTTGATTTCCTGAAGATCAAGGCTCTAACTACAGTGGCTAGCGGCTCCTGAATAGAACCGGTACCCCCGATACTCCTGCCCATTTTATCTCTGAATAACAGCCACCAACTGCATCATCTGCTTGTTTTAGGCCGGGAAAGAACTATAGTTCATATAGTGAGCGGTGACCAAAGTGTAAATGCGTTACCGACCGCCTTGTTTTGTGGCTTATCATGAAAGGTCTTGTAGCAAAAGTACCCCATTTCCTCGCTGCTGAGGATGGCCCTACCGCCGTTGAGTATGCCGTCATGCTATCACTGATCATCGTCGTGTGCCTCGCGGCCGTCACGACGATTGGCGACAACGCGAGCAGCGTGTTCTCCAAGATCGCCAACTCGATTAAGTGAACGTCGGCAATCGGCCGCAGCGCAATGGTGCCCACGGCCATTTCCGTCGCAGTACGGAACGGCGCGCAGGTCGCGGTTCTTCCACCACATCGAGTAATGCCTCCATCATCAGTCGAATAAGCCGATCATTCATTCCTTGTCTCTTGTGTTTCTGCTGACGGTCGCAAATGAACGGTTAGAAGTAATCCCATGAAGTGCTTGTTGTTCCTGCTGATTGTGCTGGTATCCGTGGGAGGATGCAGCAAGCAGAGCACTGAAATTACAGGGAAGTGGAGGCTGATTGATACTCATAATCGCAATGGAACCATAGATTTCCATGCGGGTGGAAAGGTTTGCGTAAATTCGTCGGAACTGCTTGACTGGGATCTTATTGGGCGGGAAATGAGTATCGCTCATCCTGAGGCTCCAACGATGCCGATCCGCATGCTTGTGTCATTCCCTGACGGGCAGCACCTTGACCTTGTTGTTTTGGATGACCAAACAGGCAGGCGAATATCTCGTCGCCGGTTCGAGCGAATAATCCCGAAATCGGTCACGCAGACTGCATGTAACCCATTGGGACTTCCGTGAACTGATCTAGTTCGCCGTCATCGCGACCAACGGCTGCGATTTCCCTCCACTCCTTCGCCCGCTCCCTGCATTCTTCGTACCCCCCGCGGTGAGCTGCTCCCCGGCGAGACCAAGTCAAAGGGTACCGAGCTGTAATCGGGCAAAGGGCAGCGACATCGCTTCGATTGCGTCGAGCACCGGTGAGTTGACGCGGCTGTTTAATCCGCGCACCGACTACTGGGGCGATCACTTCACATTGCAGGGGCTGCTGATCCAATCGCAGACTCCCATTGGCGAGGCGACCGTTCGGATTCTCGGACTGAACGGGAGCGAGCGGACGCTGGAGCGGCAGACGCTCTACCAGATCGGCAGGTACCCCCCCCAGGCGGCATCGAGGCTGTTGAGCAGAAAAGGATAGGAAAATTGATTTTCTGAATCCCTAATGCCCTCACCCCCGGCCTGGGCTGATGAAACGTCTAAGTCATTGCGGCCAATTTAAGTGAAGAAGCCGTAGGTTACTCCGGCACCACGGCCACGAGTTCACGGCAGACGGCCTCGAAGTGGGCGGCGGATAGCGTTTGCTGCTCCTCGGCAAAACCGACGAGCAGTGCTAGGTCACAGAGCCGGTTGACCTGTCGGGCGATGCCGTGCGTAAGCTCAAAGAGCGTGGGCACGGCATCGGCCGCAACAATCGGCCGCGTGGCACCGGCCACCTGCAAGCGATGGGCTGTGTACTGGCCCGTCTCGTTGGCCGTGAAGGGTCGCAAGAGGCACTTTACGCCCAATCGCTCCTCTAGTTGCGGCGTGCGATCCAAGAGTGGCAAAATGCCGGGCTGCCCGACGAGCAGTAGCGTCATGCCGCTCTTGCCGTGAGGTCCGAAGTTCAACAGCATCCGCAGCGTTTCCAGTATCCGGCTGTTTTCCAGGAGGTGGGCTTCGTCGATGACCACCACCGCATGCCTCCCTTTTTCGACGTTTTTCCGCAAGGCCCCTTGGATCCGCCGGATGCTTTCATGCACCGCGAAGCCCGCGTTGCCACCGCCGTCGAACTCATCCGCCAAATAGGCCAACAGTTCGGCCGGCTCCATCTGCGGATAGACCAAGTGGATGAAGGGAGTATAGGTCTCCCCCAACGCTTCGCGGAGCATGGAAAGAATGAACGTCTTGCCCGTGCCGGCTGCGCCAGACAACAGGACGCCGCCCCGACGGTTTTCCACGGCATAGCGCAGTTTCAGCAGAGCTGCCTGGTGCGTTTCGGCGGGGAAATAGAACTGCGGATCGGCGGTGTTTTCAAACGGCTTCTGGTCAAGCTGCCAATACGATTCATACATGCTGTCTTACCCGGCGACAAAGTTCTGGATGGTTCCCACATAACGCAAGTTTGAAGTGGCCAGGCGCTGGCGGACCTTGGCCAACCGATTGGGGGTCGTGACGCGAACATTTTGCACGAGGATCACGGCATCCATCCGTGCGGCCGCGCCGTACGAAAAAGCGTCTTCGTCCTCGACCTGGTCCAGCGAACCGAGATCGACGAGGACAACATCGAATTCTCGGGCGAGAATGTCGAAGCTGGCTGCAATTTGTGATTGCGCGATCGTGTTCGCCGATGGCTCGCGGACCGGCAAAATCGCCAGGCCGTCGGCGATCGATTCGATCACGACTTCTTCCAGCGGCAGGCCGCCGCCAAGAGTCTCTTCCCAGCCGATTTGCGGCAACAGCCCAAGGCTTTGTGCCAATTGTGGGTTGTTCCAGTTGGCGTCCACCAGCACGACTTTCCGGCCTTGGCTGAGGAGCTTTCGAGCGGCAGCCAACAGGAGCGTGGTGACGCCTTCGCCACTGGCGCAGCTCGCCAGGCCCAGGATATTACTCCCCGACGCGCAGATTGACAGCAGGCTGTCGGTCATCTGCTGGATGGCCGCTGGAGCGGTGGTCTGCAGCCGGCTGAAAATGTTCGGCCAAACCACGCGGTCCACTTGCAACAGCGGACGCCACGGAGTCTCGTCCGGCTCACGCGAGATTGTGACGGCGCGTGTGGGAGGTGATGTCAACGGTGCAACGGTCGCGCCGGTCGGCGCGGAGGTGGTTTTGGCGATCTCGACCGACGACGGGGTTTCAGGAGTGACCGTTGTCGCTCGAAATGCCTGATCCAACAAGGCCGCAATCGACGGACCGACCGGAGCTGCGGTTGATTCGGCGGCAGTTGAATGTAAACTACCCCCACCCCCTGCCCCTCTCCCGGAGGGCGAGGGGAGCTTCGCAGACGTGGCCTCGGACGCAACCGCAGACGCAACCGCAGACGTAACCGCAGACGTGGCCGCAGACGTGGCCGCAGACGTAACCGCAGATTTAGCCACCGATTTAGCTGCCGATTTAGCTGCCGACCTAGCGGCCGACGTAGCTGCCGATGTGGCGGCCAACTCGGCCAGGGCCTGGGAAAGCGGCACTGCGGGACTCTCCGCGACACGCGGTGCCGCCACCGGCGGCGATTCCGCAACCGCACTACCCGATGGCGACGAGGGGCGGTGAAATGCCTTAATTATTGCTCGATCCAGTGCGGTCATAGCTCGTCCTGACAGGAGGTGTGGAAATCGTACCTTCAAACCGTGCAACGCCCGGCTCCGAGATTTGCGGGTCACGATAGGTGGAGGTTGGGCCTGGCGCGCCCGACGGCATTAACGGGCTGCCTGAACCCGAGGCCGTCGGGTAGGGGCTGCTGCCGTTGTCGTAACGAGTGTCGCGAGGATATCCGGTGGGCGGAACGTCGCGACGGGGCGACGCGGTCTCGATGGGGTTCCCACGGTAGTCATACCGCGTGTCGTAATTGCGATCCTGGGCAGCCGGATTATTGCGCTGGTCGGCCTGCAAATTTCGCGGATCCACGGGACGGTCGAAGCCGCGATTGTCGGCACGATTGTCGGGCGGATACGCGCTGACAGGCGAATTCATGTTCGACGGTGGAGGTGTTATGGCAGGCATCAAAGTAACCGATGGTCGCGGTTGCGACCAGGCCGGATTGGTCAGGGCGGTCGGCCGCGTATCGCTAACCTGGGGCGGCTGGGGCGAGAGGATAGCCGGGGCGGACACGGTCGGCAGTGGAGCAGCCCCAGTAGCAGGGGCCGTTGGCGGAGCTGACCATGTCGGTGCCGTGGCCTGCGTGGTGTCGCGGGCGGTGGCTGCGGAACCGGACCATGCGGGAAGTTCCGCAACCGCTGGATTGGGCCGACTGGCCTTGCCAAAGACGAACGGTAGGATCGCCCCGACCACGAGTCCAAGCCCTACGCCAAAAACCAGCTTGATCGATAGCGACTGGCTAATGATGCGGCCGTTGAGTTTTTCCAGTACCTTGGGTGTGGGCTTTGAGTCAAGATCGGGGATTTGAGCAAGAAGGATGTCTTCGTCCTGGAATAAGTCTGGGGTGGAACGATGGGCAGAGTCACGGGACGTTGGCTCTTGGGCCGCTCGGGATTCGATTGCCGAGCCATTTTTGGCGTTTGTGGTGGGCATCAGGGTGACCTTTGCATTGGGAAATCGCGTAAATCGCACACGACGCGTGTGACGGATTTTTCGACCTGCCGGTGTTATCGGTTCGGATAGTAGCGATCTTGAGGATTACCGTTAGTTTACGGAGTCCGCTGAATGCGCAAGCCAGGAAGGTTGTGGCGGATGTGCGATTTGTGAGATTGACACGGCAATTTCTTTCGCTAGGATGGAGGTTTTCCAACGTGACAGGTTGAAAACCTGTCCTACCTACAAGAAAAGGATCTCACCATGCGACGTTTCCTATTGATTGTGGCCCTAGCGGGCTTATCCCTCCTTACCTGGAGTTTCCAGGTTCGCGCAGAAGAGGCATCTGCGAAAATCAGGGTCTTGCTGATCACCGGCGACGACGTGGACGCACATCCCTGGAAAGAGACGACGGCGGCGGTCCGCAAGATTCTCGTGGATAGCGGCAAGTTTTACGTAACGGTGTCCGAAAATCTCGAACCACTGGAATCGGCCAAGATATTGCATACCTACGATGTCCTGGTGCTGAACCGCTTCAATCGCACGGCCCCTTTGAGCGATGCGGCCCAGAAGGGCCTCTTGGATTTTGTCCGCAGCGGCAAGGGGTTTTTCGTGCAGCACCTGGCCAGCGCGTCGTTTCCCAAGTGGGACGAGTTCGGCAAACTGTGTGGGCGACATTGGGTGATGGGCAAGTCGGGCCACGGGCCGCGTAATGTTTTTTCCGCCAAGATCGCCGACGAGAAGCACCCGATCACCGTGGGTCTAAAAGATTTTCAAGTCGACGATGAGTTGTACGCCAAACTTCAAGGCACGGAACCGATCAACGTACTCGTCGAGACCTATTCCGACTGGAGCAAGAAAACCGAGCCGCTGGTCTTTTGGCTGCCCTACGGCCAAGGCCGCGTGGTCCACAATGCCTTTGGCCACGACGCCAAAGCCCTTGCCACGCCCGAGGTGGCCACGATCATCGCCCGGGGAGTGGAGTGGGCAGCCACGGGCAAGGTTGCAAAAGAAACTAAGTAATGACACCCCCGGTTAAATCTCCCCAGGCTTTTTCCGATCTGCCGGAACCTTCAAGCGGGTCGTCCCGGATGATTCCCGGGGCGCGCATGGCTTTGGGATTATTGCTGGCGATAAACCTTTTCAATTACATCGACCGTCAGGTGCTGGCGGGGGTGGAGCCGGAGATACGCAATGCGTTTTTCCCTCAGGATCCCGACGGGCCCGCGGCGCGAACCCAATCGGGGTCGCTGGCCTCGGCGTTCCTGGTATCGTACATGCTCACCGCGCCATTCTTCGGTGCTCTTGCCTCGCGCTGGCCGCGGGTGAAATGGAAACTGATTGCGGCAGGCGTACTCGTCTGGAGCCTGGCTACGGGGGCCGGCGGGTTGGCCGCCTGCTTCCTAATGCTGCTGCTGACGCGATGCTTCGTGGGTGTGGGCGAAGGAGCCTACGGTCCGCTGGCGCCGACGATCCTTTCCGATTGCTTCCCCGTCGCCAAGCGGGGAAAAATCCTCTCGCTGTTTTACGTGGCTATGCCCGTGGGCGGCGCATTGGGCTATGCCTTGGGCGGCTTTGTTGCGAAACTGGATCCGGCTCGCGAGAGTTGGCGGTGGGCATTCTTTGTCGTCGTGATCCCGGGTTTGATCCTGGGGATTCTATCGCTCTTGATGCGCGAGCTGCCCACGGGAGCGGCCGACGCGGTCTCCACGCAAAAGCGGATGGCGTGGCGCGATTACCGCATCCTACTCCAGACGCCCTCATTCGTGCTTAATACGCTGGGGATGACGGCGATGTCCTTCGGCATGGGTGCCTTGGCTTGGTGGATTCCCGACTATTTGCAAACGCAGCAGGTTCCCTATCTATTTGGGATCGAGCCGCGAACCGTATTCGGCATCATCGTTGCCCTGGCAGGGCTGGGCGGAACCCTAACCGGCGGCTTCCTGGGCGACTGGCTGCGCCCGCGGCTGCGGGGGTCGTATTTCCTGGTTTCCGGGGCGGGGCTGCTGCTCAGTGCGCCTTGCGTGTTGCTGTTTTTGGTCGTGCCGTTTCCCTGGGCATGGTACATGATCTTTGCAGCCGTTTTTTTCATGTTCGTCAACACCGGACCGACGAATGCGATCCTGGCCAACGTGGTCCATCCCGTGATGCGGCCTGCCGGATTTGCCGTGAATATCCTGGTGATTCACGTGCTAGGCGACGTGATCTCGCCCCCAATCATCGGTGCGGTGTCGGGTTACTGGAGCATGTCGGTTGGCTTCGCCGTGGTTTCGGTATTCCTGGCCATTGGCGGCCTGCTCTGGCTGTCGGGTGTGCGGCATCTTCAGCACGATACCGAAATCGCGCCGCAACGGCTGGCATAGGCTTTCTCAGCCCTACCGGTTCTAGCTGCGGAACACGAATAATTGTAGGCTTAGGACCCTAGCTTTTGGATTCCACGACCGTTGAGAGAAGGTTCTTGGCGTTCTCGTTCAGGACGCGGTTCTCCAGGTTTCCCTGCATGAGCCGCTCGACGACGGCGGTCTCAACGGCTGGATCGTTTTCCAGCGTCGGCATCAGCTCCAAGGTCACGCTGGGAAACCATTCGTGGCATTGGGCCAGGATGTTTGGAATATCGACGCCAACGTGCTTGCCTTGGAAAAGAAAGTAGGGCATGACCACGATGCGGTTGACCCCGCGCGAGGCCAATTCGGCAATCTGGTCCTGGAGGTTCGGCCGCACCTGGGCATAGAAGGCAGGGAGGACATCGCTCATGCCCAGCCGTTCCGCGATCCGGTCCACCATGGCGATAAAGCCTTCATTGGCCGTGCGCAAAGGACTGCCGTGACAGACGATGAGCATGCCCGTGGTTTCAGAAGTTGATGCCATGTTGAGAACTCCATTTGAGTTGAGAACCCGTCCAAAAATAACTGTCGTGTTTTGCCCACTCGCCGAGCGGGGGGCAGACGGCACACGGAGTGTGCCTGCTACTTTTCTTGCGACAGTTATTTCTGCGCCGGTCCTAAGCACTTGCCACTTGACCTACAATAATCACGGCCGGTGGGCGCAAGCGGCCCTGTTCAATCACATCGGCCACACGGGCCAACGTACAGCGAAACACCTGTTGATCGGGCCAGGTCACCCGCCGCACGATCGCCACCGGCGTATCGGGCGACCTTCCATGCCCCACGAGGGCCTGACTCCATTGCCGAGCGGTCGTCATCCCCATATAAAACACGAGAGTACCGGGAAAGTGGGCCAAAGCATTATAATCAAGTTCCAAGGATCCCTGGTCGCTGCGTTGATGACCGGTTATCAAGGCCACGGCCGAGGCATGTTCGCGATGCGTCAACGCGATACCGGCATGGCTGGCCGCAGCCAGGGCGGCGGTTACTCCGGGCACCACTTCGTAGGGGACTCCGGCGGCAATCAGTTCGCCAATTTCCTCGGCACCGCGGCCGAAAAGGTTCGGATCACCGCTTTTCAGCCGCACCACCGTCTTGCCTTCCCGAGCGGCGGCGATCATCCGCCGGTTCACTTCTTCCTGCGTCATTCCTCGACCGCCGTGCGCATGACCCAGGCTGACCAATTCAGCCTCTCCCCGGGTATGTTGCAACAACTCAGCATTAACCAAGTAATCGTAGAGTACCAGATCGGCGAGGGCAAGGGTTTTCTGCCCGCGGATCGTGATTAGCTCAGGATCACCCGGCCCGGCGCCGACGAGATAGACCTTGCCGGGGTTACTGGGCTGCGGTGGGGACATGACCAAAAAATAGATAGAGAGCAATGAACGTCAGGAACACAATAAGCGAAAGGATGCGATAATCGCCCAGACCTCGGCCGATCGACGTACGCCGCAAAGGCTCCAACCAGTTGTCCCAAACCAAGGGTTTTGCTTCTGGTTTCAGTTCCTCTGGGTAAAGGTACGAAACGACAACCAAGATTCCGCTACAGAGAACAAAGAGGTAGAACGAGGCCATCATCGAAGTGAGTTCAATGCCTCCTGAGATTTGTTGATGCCAATCCAAGACGGCTATCCAACCCGTTTTCTCCTTGAACAGATCGACAAAGAAGATCGTGACGCCGATAAGGTTTCCAATCACCAGGGAAAGGAAAGCGGCTCGACCGGAAGTCCGTTTCCAGAACACTCCGAAGAGGAAGACCGCAGTTACCGGGGGCGCGATATAGCAAATGATGTCCGTGAGGGCCTGGAAGACCGTATCTTTCTGCCCGAAGATGGGCGAGGAAATAATGGCCAGGATCGTGCCGATGACCGTGGTGATCTTCCCCACGAGAACCAATTGGTGATCACTCGTCTTGGGCCGGTATCGCTGCACGACGTCGTAGGCAAAGAGCGTGGCAGCCGAGTTCAAGGCGGCCGAACAGGTCTGCATGGCGGCGGCGAGCATGGCGGCCGTGACCAAGCCCTTGAGGCCCCAGGGCAACATGTGCGTGACCATGAAGGTATAGGCAAACTTCGCTTCCGTGGGCGATTCACCATGGAAGACGGGGCTGTGCTGCTGCACCAAGGCCACGCAAAACACTCCCGGAAGCACGAAAAGGAAGACCGGCAGGATCTTCAGGAAGGCGCAAAAAAGAGGGCCGAGGCGGGCACTCTTGTCGTCCTTCGCGGCCAGCACCCGCTGCACGATCGTCTGGTCGCAGCACCAGTACCAGATGCCGATCACCGGGTAGCCCAGCAAGATCCCCAGCCAGGGCTGTTTGCTCGGATCCGATGGGCTGCGAAGCATCGAGAGGAAGTTTCCGGTTGACCAGTTGCAAGCGATCTTTGGATCGGTCGCCGCGGCCAGCGGATGCGGACAGGTGGCCAGCGTTGCCTTCAACTGATCCCATCCGCCTACATAATGATATCCCACGACCGTGATGCAGACTGCACCGATCAGAAGCAGCACGGTCTGAATGCTCTCGGTCCAGACCACGGCCAGCAGGCCGCCGATCATGGTATAGATGCCGGTGAGAACGCCGAGTACGATGATGAAGAACAGCATCGGATCGATGCCGAGGATTGTTGCTCCCGACTTGATGCCGAGGATGCCGCAGAGCACGAGGGCGGCCGTCCAGAGCGCGACGCCAATGTGGATTACAATTGCCGAGAAGAGCGAGATCACCGTCAGCCAGTCGCGACAGTGGCGATTGAAGCGACGTTCCAGGAAATCGGGCAACGTAGCCACTCGCGAGCGGAGGTAGAGCGGCGCGAAAAACAACGACAGCAGGATGAGCGTGAAGCCGGCCATCCACTCGAAATTGCCAAAAACCATGCCATGCTTGTAGGCCGTTTCAGCGAAACTCACCAAGTGTACGGTCGATATGTTGGCGGCGAACATGGCCAGGCCGATGATCGGCCAGCCGAGCGTATTGCCGGCCAAAAAATAATGGCTTCCCTCGCCGGCCGACTTCTTGCGGTGGGCACCGGCCAGACATCCCAGCCCGACGACACCAACAAGGTAGACCAGCACGATGGCTAAATCGAATCCAGAAATTTGTAGAGACATGCCTGTTGCCCGTTGTGGAGTGACCTAGCCGCAGTGTGTCGCAGCCAGATTATTAGGATAATGTATGGGCGGCAAATCGTCCATGGTGGCGCAGCGATTTCGTGTGGCGCAGCGATTTCAATACTCGGTTGTCAGGCATATCTCTGACAGGTTTTCCACACGGAGAACATCTGCTTGATGGATCTGCGGTATTGGAGGCCAAGGGCGTGCGATTTTGGGCCTGCGGGTTGACGGCTGACCAAACCGAGTGTATTCTATTATTAGTTAATTGCGTAAACAGCAATTATCCGATAACAGAGTACACACATGGCTATAGCCCTTGGAAAAATCGAGACGCAGCTCTTCGCCTACGTTCAGATGCGGCGGTTGCAAACCGTCTGCACTGGCGAGTTGGTCAGTGTCATGGGCATCACGCCCCAGCAGGAGCGAGAACTTCTCAGCCGCCTGGCTCGCCGTAGCCTGATCGCACGGGTTCGCAGGGGCCTGTACCTTGTCCCCCCACGACTGCCACCAGGTGGGAAGTGGAGCCCGGACGAGTTCCTGGCACTGACGATGCTCGTTGAAGACCAAGACGGCCGATACCAAGTCTGCGGACCCAGTGCCTTCTACCGCTACGGTTGGGACAACCAGATTCCGAACCGACTCTATGTCTACAACAACCGCATCACCGGCCAGCGGAAGATCGGCTCGGCGGCCATGACCTTCATCAAGCTGACCGACGGGCGGTTGGGAGAGACCGAGGTCGTCAAGATGCCGGATGGGATTGACGCGGTCTACTCCTCACGGGTTCGGTCATTGGTGGATGCCGTGTACGATTGGTCGCGGTTCAACAGCCTGCCGCAGGGTTACACCTGGATTCGCGCCGAGTTGGCGAGTGAACCTGGGGTGGCTGAGGAGATCGTCCGTGTCGCCCTGCAATATGCAAACGTCAGTACAATTCGCCGACTTGGAAAGCTGCTAGAACGGGAAGGCGTGGGTGATTCCATCCTGTGTAAGCTGGAAGGCAAGCTCAAGCCGTCTTCCGCCTTGATACCCTGGGTGCCGACTCTGCCGAAGCGGGGCACCGTAGATCGACGATGGGGGGTAGTCGTCAACGATGAGTCGTGAGCCCCGCAACTATCACGAAGACGCTGACTTGTTTCGTGAGGCGTTGTCCTACACGCAGTCGGAAACCGGCTTTGGAACCCGAATGGTTGAAAAGGACTACTACTGTTCTCTCGTCCTGGAAGATCTGCTCGCCATCGCGAACCCCCAGTGGGTCTTTAAGGGCGGGACGTGTTTGAGCAAGGTTCACAGTGACTTCTACCGCATGAGCGAGGACTTGGATTTCGCTTTCTCGGTTCCGGTGGACATATCCCGCCACCAGCGGAGCAAGATGATCGGGCCGATGAAGGAGCACTTGGCGAAACTGGCGGGCCGTTTGGCCTGTTTCAAGGTTATCGAGACCCTGCGGGGATTCAACAATTCGATGCAGTACATCGGGGGGTTGAGCTACAATTCCGTGGTGACCGGCCAGGGCGAGTCGATCAAGGTCGAGTTCAGCATCCGTGAACCGATCCTGGAACCCGTGGAGTACTTGCCTGCCCGTGCCCTATTGGTTGATCCTTTCCGCCAAGCGGCAGCGGTCGCACCCGTGAAAGTTCCCGTGTTGTCGTGTCGCGAGACCTACGCCGAGAAGTTGCGGGCGGCCCTGACCCGCCGCGAGCCAGCGATTCGGGACTTCTATGATATCGACCACGGCGTTCGGGCAGAACGCTTGACCATGGGCGACAGGCGATTGATCGAACTCGTCCGAGGCAAGCTGGCCGTGCCCGGGAATGATCCCATCGACGCGTCGGCCAGAAAGTACGAAACTCTCACCAGGCAAATTCTGGCCCAACTGAAGCCAGTCTTGCGAGAATCCGACTTCGCCGCGTTCGATCTGAAGCGGGCGTTCGGGATCGTGGCCCATATCGCCGCAGCGTTGCGGTAGCACGCAGGGGTTTCTTGCGACTTCCTATCCATGGTGGCGCAGCGATCTTTTCAGGCAGCCCTTCGCCGGATCACCGGGATCTGCAATCGCGATAGATCGCCCTCGCTCGCAAGATCGATTCCCGAATCGTCTATTTTGGCGGGCGGCTCCACCGCAAGGGGTTTTTTCGGCCGCATATCGGGGAGCAGTTGCAAGAGGCTGGGCATGACCATGCAGCTCAAGAGGCAGCAGGCCATGCCCAGGGTGAGTACGCGACCCAGGCTGTGCAGGCCGCGGTGCGAGGCGATCATCAGCGCGCCGAAGCCGACGATGTTCATCAGCGTATTGATCACCAGTGCCGCCGAAGTGGCCCGGTTCATCCGGTAGGGATGCGGTTCGCGGAGATAGTCGTGAACGACCTGCACACCCGTATCGACCCCGATTCCCAGGATCAGCGGCAAGACAATCATGTTGGCCGGATTAAGTGGGATGCCCAGCAGGCCCAGCAGGCCGAAAAGCTGCAATTTTGAAGCGGCCAGCGGCAAGAGCGCCAGGAGGGTCATGCGGAGGTTGCGGAAGTCGAGCCAGACCACCACGATCACGATGATCACGCCGTAGAACGCGCCCTTCTCATAGCCCCACATCATCTCGCGCGACGATTCGTAAACTTGCACCGGATTGCCCGTCACGGCCGTATTGATCATGGGATTCTTCTTGTGCAGTTCGCTATCGACGCTCCGCAACTGGTAGACGAACTTCTCCATCTCGGTCATGTTCCAGATATCGGCCTTGGTATGGATTTGCAGGCAAAAATATCCGTTACGACCAACAAGTCGCGAAACGAGGCCGGCGGGAAAGTCGGTGAGGGCCGGCGGCTCGGGGTTCGACACGCTGCGGAGGGCATAAAGAGCCTGCAGCATGTCGGCCGCCAGATTGTTTTGGAACGTGGTCAGCCGTTGGTAATACTCCTGGGTCGGCAGGCTCTGTACCAGCCCGCGTATGCGTTGTAACTGCTGGGCTTCCGGCAGCCTCTGCATGGCCGCCATCACGCCTTCCAGCTTTGCCAGAGACTGGTCCAACTGGGCTGGCGGCACGACCGGAATAGGCGCGATTTTCGGCATCTGCGGCGGCAAGCCGGCAAGACATTCGTGGATGTGTTGGATCAGCGGCTGTTTGAGTGCCATGTTCTCCGGCACGTAGGAGCCGATTTCGCCCACCGAGTCAACCATGGGGCAAAGGTCTCGATTGGTATACATCGCTTTCCGCTGCATCAATTCTTCGCGGCTCTTTGCCATCACAACGGCAAACGACGCCCCGCAATCGCTCTGGAGCAGCTTCTGCTCCAACTTCACGCTCTCCAGCCCTTCGGCTTGAAGATTGAGCAGATTGTGATCGTACCAGAGATTCTTTAGTCCGAAGCAGATCAGGACCGTGAAAACGGCATAACCGGCCACCACCAGTTTCGGCCGGCGGACCAAGGGTTGGAACCAAGCGAAGACATCCAGCGGCGCGGGTATCGGTGAAGTCGGTCGATGGGCATCGGACCAGTGGAGCAAGGCGGGCAGCGTGGTAAGTGCGGCCAGCCAGCACAACAAGATGCCGCCACCGGCGATAATGCCCAACTCGGCGATACCGGGAAAATCGCTCAGGCCAATCGAATAAAAGGCCAACGCCGTGGCTACGGCACTTGTCGTCAGCCCCGGCCCGATGCTCCGGGTCGTTGCCAGCAAGGCGTCGAAGCTCGACATCTTCTCGCCTCGATAGCGCAAATACTGGGCGATGTGGTAGACGCCATAATCGCTTCCCAAGCCGATCACGATCGTGGCGAACGCGCTGCTGAGAATGTTCAAGTGCCCCACGGTCATAAGGATATAGCCGAACGACCACCCCATGGGTACCAGCAACGCGACCAAGGCCATCGTGGGATGCCGCACGCAACCGAAGCCCGCCACATAGAGCAGGCCCACGCCGATGAACGAAAGCACACCGGCCTGGGCCATGGCCGTCTGGCTCGATTCCATCTCGTCGTTTTCCATGACGGGGAGGCCCGTCAAACCGACCCATGCCTCGGGGTGCCGGCTTTTCATATTGCTGACGATCTGCCGCAGCTCGGTGAGACCATCCGAGTATTCGGTGAAGCTGCCGGCCTTTTCATTCTTGACCAGGTAGAGTGCCAGCAATCCCACATGACCGTCGTTAAGCAACTTATAACCGGAGCCAAGTCGATCGTCTTGCATGGCCGCCAGGGCAGACATTTCCGGGAATGGCGACTGATACGGCCCGGACTGGCTGAGTGCCGCGCCGAGGATCTCCAGAGACTTGCTCTGCTGCTGTTGCGCGGCACCGAGCGAGGCGGCCAGTTGGCTGGGATCTCCACGATCGATCTGCTCCGCGAACCAGGCGATTTGCCCGCCCACGTTCAGAGAGGCGAGGTCACCTTGCAACAGACCCTGCGACTGGCCGACAAAACCGTTGATCTGCTGGAGGAATTGCAGAGTGACTTGATCGTTGTAAAGACCCTTGGACTTCAGCTTGGCGACATCGATCTTGTGAAAGATCGCGCGGAACAGTTTGGGCTGGCGATTCAGTAGCGCAGCGAGTTCGTCGAGGATGGGGGGCACGGCCCTGGGGTCGTCGCCATGCACCACGACGGTCACATCATCCTGCTCGCCGAACTCTTGGGTGAATTCGGTCCAGCGGCGGTTGTTTTCGCTTTTGGGATTGAGCAGGTCGGAACGGCTGGTACGAAAACCCAGGCCGAGTTGGGCACCCGTGAGCGAGAGAGCGACCAGCAGCGCGGAGATAACAATAACGGAAACGGGGAAACGAGCCACAAGCACGGTTAAGAGCTTTAGCGGCTGTTCCAAGAGCGAGAATTCCGTCTGCGGCTTCCGTTCCGCGGACATAAGCTCATTCCCAGTAAGGAGATAGGACCAAACAAATAACGCCACGTTCCCGCGGGCGCCACGTGGAATCAGCCCACGTTGTTCTACACAAGTCCTTGAGCGACCCCATCCAGCTTGCTGGATGGTGAAGAAGGTTGGTCAGCTAGCAACGAAAGCAATCCAACCTAGACCCCATCCAGCTTGCTGGATGGTGAAGAAGGTTGGTCAGCTAGCCCATGCTCGCGATCTGGCCAAGCAACCTCCTTCACCATCCACCAAGGTGGATGGGGTCGTGCTGGTCTTTGTTCTCCATTTTAGCCATTCAACCTTATTCACCATCCGGCAAGCCGGATGGGGTCCAAACGATGTGTGTAACAACGAGGGAATCAGCCCCGTGCCTCCCAATCGAGTTCGCAGATTCTAATTCTTACATCGCTCCGCGACAAGAGGAATCTAAAATAAGGCACAGCATTATTTGGCCGGCCGATTGACTCGCAAGAGCTGGCCGGCAAGGCGGTCGCACTTTTTAATTTCGGCGGCGATTCGAGCCGCCAACGCCCAAAATCGGGATCAAACGTACAGACAATGATGCCGGCATGGTCTGGACGCAAGCCGTGAAGGCGAACAAAATGTCGACGGTTCACGGTAAGAACGCAACGTCCTTCAAACATGGCAAATTCAAGGACGCTTTCATCCGGCCAGCTTTGCCCAGCTTTGCCAGTTTCAAAAACTGTTAGCACATCATGGCCGAGGTTGCGCAGTTCTTCAACAACCGGAAACGGAATATTCTCGTTTGAATACAGTCGTGCCACCGGTCACGCCTCTTCGTTCGATTGAATCTGATCATCAATTTCATCGCAATGCAGTCGTACATAGGCCCACGCGTTGGCAAGATCCTCGGCCCGCAAGGTCGGATATGCGCGAAGAAGCTCTGCTTCGCCAACACCTAGCCGACGTCCCTGTTCCAGCACCCAGACGGGGATTCGGGTGCAGACAATGCACGGTTCGCCCCCGCAAACGCCTGGAACACTTTCGATTCCAGGAAAAGCATCGCCCAAGTCGCGAGCAACCCATTGCAGTACCTGGGCCTTTTCCGCCCGTGTCATACCCGCCAGAATACGTTCTGCTTCAATGAGAGAATTTGTCATAAACATGAACCCACAATGAATGAGCGATACCCCCCCCCTTCTCCCATTCTATCAGCAGTTCGGCGGTCGTCAACCGTTATTGTCACAACGCGAAGGAGTCAGGTCCATGTTTTCGGGCAGGGATCTCGGGTGAATTTCATACGTTCTCGCCGAAAAATGGACCAGACCCCGGACTTTGCAATTCCGATTTAGGATCGGCGCATAAATAACTGTCGTGTTTTGCCCACTCGCCGAGCGTGGGCGGACGGCACACGGAGTGTGCCTGCTGCTTTTCTTGCGACACTTATTGATGCGCCGATCCTTAGCCGGCTCCAACGCCGCGATCCAAGGCGTCCTGGTCGCGCTGGTAGAGGGCAAGCACCGACTCAAATTCACCCTGACCGATCCGCCAGACGGGATTGTCGTCGCTATGGGCGTTGCAATGCGTCGTGAAGAGACGATACATGAACTTGAAAAGGTGCCGCGGCACGCGCAGCGTTCCTAGCCCGTCCTTCAACCGGCGCGCATCGATCGCCGTATCGAGCAGGTCGGTGATTGTGGGTGCTTTGCCTTCGGTCGCACAGGCTTTCAATCGGGCGTTGGCCAGGTCGTAAAGCGATTGGCCCGTCCAAGCGAGCGAGCGGATGAGGTTCTGCTTGTCCAGCCGCGCCCGTTCGTGAAAATCACGATCCTGCCGATCGACCATCCGCTCAAGCTCCACGGGCAGCAAGAGTTTTATTCCGAGGCCGGGGTGTTTGAGGAATTTATTGTCCAGCATGGGCCAGACAAGGGCCTGCATCAAGTCGGCGGAACCGTTGATCAAGTAAGGCTCGTCGACGCGATCGACGATCACCACGATGCCGACGAACTTGAGCGACCGGAGCGCGGACTGCAACTTCTCCAAAAGTTGGTAACGGTGATCGGTCTGCTGGGCGATGGGCAACGGCTGGCCAACCAGTTGCGAGGCAGGAAAATTCAAGAGAATTTTCTGCAACGGGCGGAGGGTGTGGTTCAGCACCCGCGTGTTGCGGCCGATCTGCCATGCCTTCCATGTATATTTAAGGAAGCGGCCGAGCCACGGCAGCCAACCGGCAGCGATCGCGCCGACCATCCAGGGCCACCGAGAGCCGCTGTTCGGCCAACAAAAATAGAGAAAAAGCGAGAGGGCCGCCACGGTGATACTGCTGCCGATGGCTAGGTTCCACTTCGACTTCCATGTCGAGAAACGGAGCTTCTTTCGCAGCCTCTGCCAGCGATCGGCCGGATTCTCCGCCGTCGATTGATCGTAAATCGCCGCCAATAGGGCCACGTCGCGGGCCTGATTGGCGTCGAGCTTGTCGATCGGCAGCGGTTCATCCCGAGCGGCCGGATGGCGGGACTGTTGAACTCCCAGGATGCGATCGACCAGTTGCGTCACGGCCAAGGAGAGAATGGCGTCGATGTGGTCCCAGAGCCGCCACTGGCCCAAGGCACGGTCGATCCGCCGCCGCCGGCCACGGAAGCCTTCGCGGAATCGGTCGATGAAAGGGTTGAAGTCGTCGTACTGCACGACAAAAACCTGGCACTCGGGCTGATCGGCGTTGTAGTCGGCCAACCGCCGCACAACCTGCAACCGCATGGCCGTCTTGCCGGAACCCTTCTCGCCGAAGACGACGGAGGTGGCCGGCTCGGTCGGGTCGCCGTAAATTTTATCCCAGGCCGGATGGAACACGCTACGAATACAGGCCCCTTTGAAAACGAGATCGGTTTGCGCGTCCTCGTCAGCGAAAGGATTGGAGACCAGCCCGTGATGCTCTAGGAATT
The DNA here is from genome assembly GCA_037147235.1 of Planctomycetota bacterium. GTDB lineage: Bacteria > Planctomycetota > Planctomycetia > Pirellulales > Thermoguttaceae > JANXQG01. The sequence continues at coordinate 23,589 of JBAWVO010000042.1, forward strand.
GTTGGATCTTCATTAATAAATAAGCACATACAAGAAGACGAAAAGAAGAACAATGACGGCCAGGCTCAATACCGCCAGCAGGGCAATTTGGCTACGATCCGACGGCCGGTGAACTTTGGGCCGATGTGCGGCCGGGGTGGCAGCGACCGTAGCCACGGGAGCCGTTTCCAGGAAGTCAATCATTGGGTTGCTGCGCAGTTTCGGAAAGACCGTGCCGGCCTCCTGCCAGTCACGCCACCCCTCACGCCAGACAAGCGAATCCGCACTTACGCGGCCTTCGCTCAGCCATCCGCGCATCAGATCGCCCGAGGCCGGGCCGAACTGTCCGCCCGAGGGCGGACGAACGTACCAGATCATTTCGGGGGCTGCGGCGATCGGATCGGCCGGTTCCGGAGCAGGGGGCTGCGTGGGAGGATACACCGCGAGGGGGGCGGTGGGAACTGCGGTTACCATCGGAAAGGGCGGTGTCGTCGGAACGGGCACGGGCGGCACCGGTACGTCAGGCTTTCCAGCCTGACTCGCCGATACGCCAAGCTTTCCCTGACTCGGTCCGGGCGGCGTCTGTCGGGCAGGGGCCGAGCGGAGATTGACCCCTGCAACCGGCGTAGCGGGCGCGGGTGTCGCCGCGGGAACGCGGCCGCCGGCCGGAAGGGTCGGCGGAGCGATTACCAAGCCGCTGCCCGAGGGAGTTCCCACGGGAATGCTCGGGCCGAGCATCTTGCCGCCGGTGGGATCTCCCGGAAGGCTGGGCGGTTCGCCGAGAAGAATATCGGGGGAGGAATCGGATGCCTGGGCCGATTCGGGATCCTCTTGTTCCAGCGTTTGCGCCGCCGCCTGTGCAGCACTCGGGCGACCGGCCGACTTCGCGATAGGCCGTGTACTTTGCGCGGGAATCTGGATCCTTGCCCCACAAAATGGGCATATTCCTAGCCTTCCGGCCTGAAATTCCTTGACGTTGAGTTTGTGTCCGTTGGGACAAAAGAAGCGTATGCCCATCGATACTGCGCCCTCCCGCAAACATTTATTATAACCCAGCGGGGCTGCATGGGAAGTTCCCTCCTTTCATCGCGGAGATCTAATCCCCGATCTTTTTGTACAACTGGGCGTCCGGCACAACTTGTGTGAAAAGGTGCGACACTTCCTCGGGGAGCTTCTGGGTATTTTCATTGGCCAGATAGCCTCCCGGTGCTAGGGCCTGGTGAAACATTTTGAACACCTCGACGCGTTCCGGGTATTGAAAATGCAGCATGACGTTCTTGCAGACAACCAAACAATAGTCCGAACCGACCGGTTTCAGGGAGAGGAGGTCATGGTATTGGAAAAATATCCGGTTCCGCAGATGCTCGACGACACGATGATGGCCCGGCTTGTCCGCCGGCTCGAAATACTTGGTGAACAGCTCAGTAGGAGTTCGCTGCAGCTCTTCATCGGGATAGACGGCTGCCGTGACTCGATCCCCAAAGTTGTTGGCGCTGTCGTGATCCGTGGCGTCGATACGCAGGTTTTTGAAACCGAACGGATTCATCTTCTCGGCAAAGATCATGGCAATGGTATAGGTCTCCTGGCCCATGGCGCAGCCGGCATCCCATATCCTTATCCTGCTTCTACCGCTGGCATAGCGGATCATGTGATCGGCTGCGTACTCCAGGGTCGGTTGATCGCGCATGAAAAAGGTAAATGCCATAGTCGGTCTCTTTCGGAAAATGAAGAATAACAGCCTTCAGATTGCACTGTCCGCAGTTGAGATTGTCCCAATCCATACCAACCCGAAGCGCAAGCGAGGCAACGATTTAGCAACCTCGCTCGCGCTTCGGGTTAGTGTCCGTCTCAACCGCGAGCAGTATAATTGATTGGGATTTCTGTCGGCAGTGCCGATCAAAGCACAATCAGGGATCGGGATAATAGCCATTTGCCGGCAAGGGGTCAAGAGATGGGCCGATAACCGCGAAGCGGTTCAACAGCAAAACCCGGGGTCGCGCAGCGCACCCTGGGTTGGCAACCGATCCCCACACGCTGGTGTACGCACAATGTTTTTTCGATACAATTGAACAAGCAGCCACTCAACGTGTGGACATACACCTCTAAACCCATTCAAAAAATGCATTTGACAAAGGAAGAAAAGGGGCACCAACCGGTGTCTTCGGGGTCCATTTTTTGCCGATTCGCGGTGATTTTTGTCGTCGCATCAATGCTGTTGGGCACCGCTCGCGGCGACGAGCCTTCCGGCCTTGGTGCCGCGGCCGCCATTGAGAGCGCGCTGGTACAAACGATTGCGGTGGCCGAGAAGTCGGTCGTGGCGATCGCGCGGGTTCGCAAGGAGCAGAGCGGTGACTCGGTCCGGCTGGAGTCGCGCCCCGATCCGTCCGGGCGCAAGGCGGCGATTGGTATCCCGCCGCAGCCCACCGATCCAAATTTCGTTCCTAACGAGTACGGCACTGGGGTGGTGGTCGATCGTCGCGGACTGATCCTCACCGCCTGCCATCTGCTGGGTGATGAGAACGACACCTACTACATCACCACCTTCGACCGTCGCGTTTATCGCGCCTGGATCAGGGCGGCCGACCCGCGGAGCGACTTGGCCATCTTGAGTATCGATGGGGCCGATGTGGCCTCGGCCAACCTGATTCCGATCCGCATGGGCAATGCCGCCAATTTGCGCAAAGGGCAAATCGTCGTCACGTTGGGTAATCCCTATGCGATTGCTCGCGACGGCCAGTCCAGTGCCGGCTGGGGTATCGTTTCCAACCTCGGCCGCAAGGCACCGCCGGTTGCCGACGAGACGGATGCTGGCGGTAAAACAACGCTGCACCATTTTGGCGGCTTGATTCAGACCGATGCCAAGCTGTACCTCGGCACCAGCGGCGGGCCGCTGCTGAATCTCCGCGGCGAAATGATCGGTCTTTGCATATCCCCGGCGGCCACGGCGGGCTACGAGTCGTCGGCCGGCTATGCTATCCCGGTCGATGCCACGTTCCGTCGCGTGTTGGACTCGCTGGAGCAGGGCCGCGAGGCGGAATATGGTTTTCTCGGCATTCTGCCTTCTAACTTGCGAGCAGAGGAGATCGCCGCCGGCTTGCAGGGCATTCGAGCTCGGGTCGTGAAGGGTACGCCGGCCGCACGGCTGGGGCTTCGTGAAGATGACATCGTCACCTCGGTCAACGGCGCGACGATCCATGACTCCGATAGCCTCGTGCTGGAAGTCGGCCGCTTGCCCGTTGAGGCCGTGGCCCATCTAGGCGTTATCCGCAACGGCACGCGGCAGACGATCGATGTTGTGCTGAGCAAATATCCGGTCCGTGGCCGAAAGATTGTTACGGTTCGCCCAGAGGCATGGCGAGGCGTGCGGGTTGATTATGCCTCAGCCTTCTTGGAACCTTACCCGCCGCAACATTTCGGCTTGCCCATCACCGACGAGGCGGTGGTCGTCTCCGACGTCGATCAGAACACGCCCGCCGCGCAGTCGGGCATGAAGCGCGGCATGCTCATCAGTCATGTCGATGGCCGGCCCGTGCGCACGCCGAAGGAATTCCAGGCCGCCATCGCCGAGAAGCGCGGCGCGGTGCAATTGCGGCTCACGGCGAGCGATTCCGCGAACTCCGTGCTGATCGTTCCACCAGGCAGCTAGCAGTGATAGCAGGGGAGGAGTTAGGAGTTAGAATGTGGGAGTTAGAATGTGGGAGTTGGAAATTCTTCTAACTTCTAGCTTCTAACTCCTAACTTCTTTTCCCAAAATACTTCAGTTCTGGCCTGATTTCCCACTTCTAACTCCTAACTTCTAACTCCTAACTTCTTTCCCCCAAAACCGGTCTTGACCGGAAAACTAAAAAACCCTATCTTTCGCGTTACCTGATCGCTGTCACGGCCATATGGATGTGGCTTGGGTGAGAGTGAGTCGTGGATCAACGCAACGATCCACGCGGGTGGGTCTGCACTAGGAAGCCGCAACGAGGTTTTCCTGCGGACTACGAAGCGAATCACCGTCGACAAGGAAGTTAGCGGCTCGCTTCAAATACAAGGTGAATTCCCTGCCGAAAGCGTCGCGTCCCGAGGACTTGGTGCTATCGCAGGGCCGACGTGGATGCGTCCAATCGCTCCCGGAAAAGTCAGTGTCCTTCACCCCCCTAGGACACAGCCTTTCCGGGGGCCTTTTTCTTGCGCTCAGGTCGCTCATTTGTACCTTGTTGCGTCCGACCGTGGTGGGTTTGAAAACCACGTCTTCCATTGCCACAAAGGGGCCTTGATCATAACCTTGCCAACTGCTAGCAGTGACGGCAGGCCGTAGGGTGCGTGGAGCATTAGAAAGGTGCTTGTTCTTTTGCGTTCCCTGCGTTCATTTTCAATCTTCTTTCTCTTCCTTCACTTTTTCCAAACAAGCCGATCCGTTCCTCGTTCAAAATGCCCTGCAATCTTTGATCCCGTTGGGTTTTGGCCCAACGGCCAAGTACAGCATTGGTTTTTGAGAGACTCGACACGTCACAATGTCCGAGCCGCTTTTGGAACGCCTGCAGTTCGATAAACTGGGTTTCCCACCTCATCTCGAAGTCCATTTTTCTTCTTTCTCGCCTCCCTGGTGCGTTGTCCCCCCTAGCATGGCTGAGAATCCAGGAGGCTTTCGGTCGTGCTTTTCGGGATTGCAAGTGCCCTCAGAATTCCTTTGATTAAGGATACCACGAAAAATAACTGGCTGCCACAGGGGGGCGCGGGGAGGAGAAAGGGAGAAAGAGAGAACGATTTAGCTGGCCGCTTGCGGTTTCGCGGATTTATCGACTTTAATTATCCGCGAAAGAACACAGGGAACGCGAAAGAAAAATTTATTGCGCTCTCTCGCGGATAAAAAAGAAGAGAGATGACAGAAAAATGGGGGACAGAAAAATAAGACGGGATGGTATCAGGCACATAAGGAGAGTATTGATAAAACGATGACAGAAAAATGGGGGACAGAAAAATAAGACGGGGGGAGATTTCGACCACGGAGGAAACACGGATGAAAACACGGATAAGAGGGAGAATGGGAAGGAAAAGGAATGCCTGAAATCTCTTTTCTCCTATTTTTCTGTCCCTCATTTTTCTGTCGAAAGTCTTTGTTGCCTTTTTTCGTTTGTTTCGTCTGTTGTTCGGCGCGGGGCCGGGCAAGAAATAAAACCGGCTGGCGCGACAGCCAAGCTCAGGAAAGCCTGTCGCAACAGCCAAGCTCAGGAAAGCCTGTCGCAACAGCCGGTGGGGTTGTTAGGAGTTAGGAGTTAGGAGTTAGTGGGAAGTTTTTGTCCCGGAGGGACATTCGATAATAGCCCAGCGATTTATCGCTGGGTTACCGGATCGCAGATAAACTTGTAGTCCCGTAGGGAACGCGAAAGAAAAATTTATTGCGCTCTCTTGCGGATAAAAAAGAAGAGAGATGACAGAAAAATGGGGGACAGAAAAATAAGACGGGGGGAGATTTCGACCACGGAGGAAACACGGATGAAAACACGGATAAGAGGGAGAATGGGAAGGAAAAGGAATGCCTGAAATCTCTTTTCTCCTATTTTTCTGTCCCTCATTTTTCTGTCGAAAGTCTTTGTTGCCTTTTTTCGTTTGTTTCGTCTGTTGTTCGGCGCGGGGCCGGGCAAGAAATAAAACCGGCTGGCGCGACAGCCAAGCTCAGGAAAGCCTGTCGCAACAGCCGGTGGGGTTGTCAGGAGTTAGGAGTTAGTGGGAAGTTTTTGTCCCGGAGGGACATTCGATAATAGCCCAGCGATTTATCGCTGGGTTACCGGATCGCAGATAAACTTGTAGTCCCGTAGGGACGGATGAACTGCATTTTCGGTGTCTTTTACTCAATCGTCCCTACGGGACTTTGGTTGTTTTCGTTCCCACACCCAGCGATAAATCGCTGGGCTATTATCACGCGCCCCTCCAGGGCAAAGGCACTCTTTCACACTCTTTCACACTTCCCCCCATCTTCAATTTTCAATTTGCAATTTGCAATTTTCAATTTTCAATTCTTTTTTCCTATTTCCTCCTCTTCCGCCACGCTCCGAACCCAACCACCACTCCCGCGACCAACAGAGCAAGGGTGCTCGGCTCGGGGACGGGATTGAGCGGCGAGTTCATCGAGACGGGCGAAGCAAATGCCGGCGAGGTCAAGAAGGAGACCGGTCCGGCCATGATGAACGGCCCGGCAATGGTAACCGAAGGATCGTAGATGAACTTCGCACCGGCACCGATGGTCAGGCTTCCATTGCTGGGCAGAGACGTGCTGTACTTCTGGTAGACCGTGCCTTCGTTGACAAACGTACCGCCGGTATAGGTAGATGCATCCGTGCTGCTGAGGACCAAGGTTCCGGAACCTACCTTTACCAGCGCGCCCGATCCG
>JBAWVO010000043.1:0-29920 GCA_037147235.1 Planctomycetota bacterium
GGGCCTCGTTTATTCCTATACCCAGGGTAGCCGCTGCGCGGCAACCCTGGGCTAGGGGACGGAATCCCTCGGAATACGGAGATCCCAAATTGGACAATGATACCAAAATCCTTCCTACTACTACTGCCCCTCTCCCAAGGGGAGAGGGGCAGTTTTCGTCGGTCTCTTACTCTTTCTTTCCGCTGGCCAGCAACAGTCCACGGGTTGCGGCAAGGCGGACGCTCTTTTCCGGACTGGCAATCAGCGACTTGTAGACGGCCAAAGCACCGGCCTTGTCGCCGGCGGTCAGCAGGCACTCGCCGGCAGCCAGTTGGGCGTCAGCCACTCGGAGCTTGACGGGGTCCGACGCCGGCTTGGCATCTTGCAATGCCTTGGCCGACTCAACGCTGCCGATGTCGCCCAGGGCCGTGGCTGCGGCAATGGCGATTGACTCATCGCTGTCGCCCACCAGGGTAGCGAGATCCGCAATGCTCTCGGCGGCGCGGCGAACACCCAACGAGCCGATCACACCGGCCTTCTGAGCGCCGCTCGTCTTGGCCAGGGAATCTCGCAGGGCCTTGGTGGCTTCCGGCGCGGGGATACGCTCCAGGGCATAGCGGGCCATGTGCGAAAGATCCTTATCGGGCAGCAGTGCGGCTAATGCTGGTACCGATTCGGCGGTACCAATGATCGCCAGCTTGCGGCCGACGTAATCCTTGGCCGCGCGGGAAGCCTCGGTGGAAAGTACCGCGGCCAGTTTGGTTTCTAATTCCTTGCGCGCGGCGGCATCGCCGTGGGTGGCCGGCACTGCGTCTTCAATCGGGCCAAGCAATGCGCGAAACTTATTGTGGTCCACGCCCCAATTAAAAGTCTTGAGGGACTCAAATGCCTTGTCAATCGCGGCCTTGTCCAAGGCCGGCTTATCTTCCGCAACGGCCACGGTCGCACCGAGGATGGTAGCGGCGGCAGCCAGGGCAGATCGAGTAATGGTCTGATATTGCATCGTTGTTATCTTTCTTTCTTTTGGTTGAGTTTTGTTTGAGTTACAGCGTCCACGGCTCGCGGCGAGCGCGATCGACCAAGCGGTTGGCTTCCTCGTCGCCAGGGAATTCGTTCTTCACGCCGTCCCATTTCAGCGACCGCTTCAATTGATACGCAATGCTGCCCAGGTGAGCCACGGAGATGGAGTGCGTAGCCAATTCGATATCACGGAAAGGCTTCTCGCGGGTCTTGACGCACTCGATGAAGTCACCATGAATGCCGCCATTGCCCTTATAGCCCGGCACGGGTTTGGGTGCCCGCTTCTCGCCGGGAGTGCCGACAATCTGGAGGTGTTTCATGCCGGGATGGTTGTGATACAAGTGGATGCCGTTGGGATACCGGAAGCCGACGAACTCGCGGCCTTTTTCGTTGTGATACTCAACTTCCTCAGGCTCGAACTCGCGGCAGTCGATGGCGAAGATCGCGCCACCGAAGTGGTGTGCTCCCCAGTCGGTCATGCCACCGCCGGAATAATCGGAGAACGACCGCCAGCAGGTTCCATTGATGTTGAAACTCCCGCTACAACGATAGCGATGGAACGGAGCCCAGGGCGCGGGACCAAGCCACATGTCCCAGTCCATCCCCTGCGGAACCGCTTCGCTGCCCAGGTAGCACGATTGTGCAAGCGGGCCAAAGCTGACGTTGATCGACTTGATCGGTCCCAGTTCACCACTCCAGCACGGATTGACTTGCCTCCGATAATCTTCCAGCACGCGCTGGCTGCCGCCGGAGACCACGCGGCTATAACGCCGCGCCGCCGCAACCATCAAGGGGCCTTCGCGGAGGGTCTTGGTCTCGGGCTTCTGGCAATAGACGTCCTTGCCGTGGCGGCAGGCGTCGATCACGACGAGCGCATGCCAATGGTCAGGCGTGGCAACGTGGACCGCGTCGATATCCGTGCGGGCCAGCAGTTCGCGGAAGTCGTTGTAAGTTTTGCAATCGCTGTTGTGATACCGGCCGTTGGCGCGATCGCGTGCAGCGTTGCGGTGTTGTGTGTTCACATCGCAAACGGCAACATACTGCACATCGCCGCGACCGAGGAACGCCCCTTGGTCGCCGGAACCTTGATTTCCGATTCCGATACCGCCCATCACGATCCGCGCGCTGGGCGCCGGACGGTCGCCGGCCCCGAGGGCCGAGCCGGGGATGAGGTAAGGGCAGGCTGCCGCTGTTGCGACCGCTGCCTTGAGAAAGTCTCGCCGATTGGCACGTTGTTTCATGGAATGCACTTCCTTTCTTGAAGCACGGCAGAATCAGCCCGGCAACGCGATGTGCGAGACAGGCAGATACAACCAGGTTTGCCGAACGTCCGTCGGAGGGCAACGCAAAAAAACAGCGTCGTGGCGGCATTCGGATAGGCTATAGGATAGATAGGGAATGGGGAAATGTCAACTATCGCCGCAGTAATTCTACTACCCCAACCGCCAGCAATCCCAAGCTGACGACCGCATTAACATGGAAAAAAGCCCTATTCACACGGCTTAAATCATCGGGCCGCACGAGCCAATGCTCGTAAACCAGCAGCAACCCGATCGCGGCCACGCCCGTCAGATAGATGGCACCGAATAGCGGATAAATCCATGGAAGAATGGCCAAAAGCACGATCATGCCAAAATGGCAGGCAGCCGCCAGACGCAAGGCACCGGCGACGCCCAGTCGGGCCGGAATGCTACGAAGGTGCATCGAGACGTCGAATGCATAGTCCTGGCAGGCATAAATCATGTCAAAACCTGCCACCCACAGTGCCACGGCCGTACTGAGTACCAGCGGCGGCCAGGCAAGTTCCGCCCGCAACACAACCCAGGCCGCCGAAGGTGCCATGGCCAGGGCAATTCCCAGCCAAACGTGCGCCAGCATGGTAAACCGCTTGGCGTAGCTGTAACCGAAGAGGAACAGCAATACCGGCAGCGACGCGGCCAGCGGGATCCAATTCGGCAGGAAGAGCAGCGTGCCCAGCACGAACCCCAGTGAACAAATGATCGTGAAGATCCCTACCCCGCCCACGCTCAGCGCGCCGCTAGGCAGGTGCCGCATCTCGGTCCGCGGATTCAGTGCGTCGATCTGCCGGTCGGCCAAACGATTGAAGGCCATCGCTGCGCTGCGGGCGGCTACCATGCATAAAAGGATGCCAACGAGATCGCGCCAGCGGAACAATACCGGCGGCGTACTCCGTGCGTTCAGCCCCCAGGCCATCGCGGCTGCCAGCAAGGCAAACGGCAGCGCAAAAAGCGTGTGGCTGAAGCGGATCATTTCCAGAATGTGGCGAAGTTGGCGGAGTTTCACTCCGATCCTCCCCAGCGATGGATCAGCGAATTGCGAATGCCGAGCTGATCGAGTATCCGCGAGATGACAAAATCGATCAGGTCTTGGATGGTCTTCACGCCATGATAGAAGCCGGGCATGGCGGGTAGGATCACCGCGCCATATTCCGTGGCACGCTTCATGTTTTCCAGCACGGTCATCGAAAGCGGCGACTCCCGCGGCACGATAATCAACTTGCGCCGCTCCTTGAAGTGGACCTCGGCCGTGCGATGAATCAGATTGGCACTGGTGCCGTGGACGATTGCGCTCAGCGTACCGCTGGAACAAGGACAGATCACCATGCCGTCGGTCAGAAAGGAGCCGCTGGCGATCGCGCCCAGGTAGTCGCGATAGTGGTAGTAGATCAGCTTGCCTTCCTCGCCTGTGCCGACGGAAAGAACATTGCTTTCGTCGCTGGAAATGCCCGACATGGCACGAAGAATCTGCAACTTCCGATCCTTGGGCCGGGTGCCGATGTCCAACATCAACATCGCGGGCGAGAAGTTGTCCAGATCGACGGAGATGTCCAACTCCTGCCTGAAGACGATCTGGGCTGCCGGGCTGATGATCAGGTGGATGTCGCAGCCGGCTGCGTGGAGAACTTCCAAGAGCCGCGTGGCATAGACGATACCGCTGGCCCCGGTGATGGCGACGACGATGTTTCGCTTCATGATGTTGGAACCTACTTGTAGCCCACGTAGAGCGTGGCGATACCCAAAGTAAAACGATGATACTCGACCCGCGCCAATCCGGCGGCCCGCATCCGCGCGGCGAGCTCTTCGCCCTGCGGAAACTGGCTGACGCTAGCCGGAAGATAATTATAAGCTGACTGATGATTCCGAGCCAAGGCCTGCCCGATCCGTGGCAGAACCCGCTGGAAATACCAACGATAAAGCGGGCCGAGCGGCCAGCGCGTCGGCGTGGAAAATTCCAGCACGGCCACGCTTCCGCCGGGGCGGCAAACTCGGGCCATCTCCCGCAGACCGCGATCCGTATCGCTGACATTCCGCAGCCCAAAAGCGACGCAAACGATCTGGAAGAGGTCGTCGGGGAAGGGCAACTGCTCGGTGTCGGCCTCGATCCAGGAAATATGCTTTTCGGCCCCGGCGCGGCGGCCCTTCTGATTGGCCAGTACGAGCATGGGTTGGCAGAAATCGGTTCCCACGATTTGGGCCTTTCGGCCGCTCGACTTCCAATAAGCCAGGGCCAGATCGCCCGTGCCGGTGCAAACATCGAGAATTGGCCCTCCGTCGGGCTTGAACGGCACGAGGCGAACGGTTTTTCGCCGCCAAGCCAGATCGATGCCCAAGGAAAGCACGTGGTTCAGCAGATCGTACCGTGGGGCGATCTCACCGAACATTTGACGCACGCGGTCAGAGGATTTGTCGAGCTGCATAACTTCGTACCAAGCGGCGGCTTCGTCAAGTTCGTCGACAGCTAGGTCGTGAAAAACGACGGGCTTCATGGGTATTTCTTTCGCATCTCAGCGAACACATCTTCTGCCGGGACGCCGGTAATTGTTCCGGTCTCCATATCTTGCCATCTTTGCTCCAACTCGGCTTCCCAAGCAGACTGAATGTTATCTTCGTCCTCGTCCTCCAAATCCAATGAGCGAATAAGATAATAAGCCAATTCTGCCCGGTCTTTCTCTGCAAGTTGCGAGAGTTCTGCTTTTAGTTTTTCAGCGATTTCGGTCATGGTTTATGAACCTCCCCGGACCGTTATACCATAAAGGGCCAACATGTACGTATCGTGGTGGCGACGAACGGTCCAAGCGAAATTCTCGATTTGGCAGCCCGGGTCTATGCCGGACTGACGGAGAGGGACGTTGCCGATGTAGAAACAATCGCTCTCGACCGGTCGTCTTTTTTACAAGATTATCGTTCGCGCAGCGGAAATCTACGCTAATTTACACCGACGCGGAACACTGATCGGCGACGCTGACATCCTGATTGCCGCCACCGCGCAGAATCATTCCCTCGTGTTGGTGACGAACAATACGAAACATTTCACCAATGTTACGGGTCTGCAAATCCTAAGTTGGGTCGAGTGAAATAATCCTTATCATTTTCCTAATAATTTCCGTGGTATCACCTTGATACGCTCTGTCGAAATGCTTTAACCTCATCGATACTGTACGCTGGCTTGAGCCGGTGCAAAATGGCATGGCAGTTAGCGCACACCGGCCGCAGATCGTTTACCGGATCGACCTTATACTCCTTGCCGTCGTCGCGCCAGCCGTCGTAAATGTCGGCGGCTGTGTTATAATTAGGTTGTGACACTTTGCTTATCCTTTCAATGAAAGGCGAACACGATGAATGCAGAAACCGTTCGGGAATTCATTACGCGACAGTCATTCCAACCGTTTCAAGTACACTTATCGAATGGCGAAGTCCATCAGATTCCCCATCCCGAATTTGCCATGCTTCTCAAATCCACATTGGTCATCGGCGTCCCGGATTCAGACCGGGTGATTTGCTGCGCTTTGCTCCACATCGCCAGCATTGAACGGATGCCAGCTACTCAACACGTCTAAAATCGATGCTCCACCCACCCTACGGGGACAGGAACCCGTAGGGTGCGTGGAGCGAACCGGCCGGGAAATGGTGGGTTGCGCACGAAGTCGAGACGCTGACAGCACTTAGGATCGTCGCATAAATAACTGTCGTGTTTTGCCCACTCGCCGAGCGTGGGCGGACGGCACACGGAGTGTGCCTGCTACTTTTCTTGCGACACTTATTGATGCGCCGATCCTTACCGCTGTTCAAGATCAGTTCGAGTAACGCACCGATAGATGCTTCACCCACCCTACGTCGAGCTAGCAGTGACAGCAGTTGGCAAGGTTATGATCGAGGCCATCAAGCCCTCTTGGCTGTTGCCACACCCCCCCACGACATTTTGACCAGTTGACAGATCCAGCATCCGGTGGCAGAATTGATGGACCGTTGGGAAAGGTGCCAGCGGATAAGCTCAGGGCGATTAGCTCAGTTGGTTAGAGCACTAGCTCGACAAGCTAGGGGTCACAAGTTCGAGTCTTGTATCGCCCACTCGGATAGGTGGTAAAACGCCGGAAAACACGTGTTTTCCGGCGTTTCCGCTTTCTTGCTGCGAGTTATTGCGAGTATTTGCGGGGGTCTGCTGCACCGGATTCTGCAGCGCACTTTCGCCGCCGCCGGCTCCTCGCTCGAAATGCTCATCCGTTACCTGAAGGTAGTGTTTTGCCGCCACCGTACGACTATTGCCGATCCAGGCACACACCACATGGAGGGGATAAGTCTCGGCAAGCTCTGTTTCACGGGTGGCACGGAGGTTCTGAAAGAGCTTCGGCCAAGGCTCCAATCCCGCCTTGCGAATAATCCGCTCCAATTGGGTGCGCAGGTTGGCATTGGCGTGACGGTACCGGGTGATTACCCAAAAGGTACCGGATTCAGCTTCGTCCCACGCTGCTTCCAAGTATGGTCGCAGTTCAGGGAAGATGGGAATTTGGCGGGATTCACCTCCTTCGTGGTGCTCGGTCTTTGAACTCCGGATGGTCATGCGGTTTTGTTCCCAATTGACATCGGACCAGCGTAAAGCCAAGTGCTCGGAAGGACAGCGCAAGCCGCCGTAGCGGCTCAGGGCGAACAGCAACTGCCACTGGGCGTCTGGACAGGCATGCAGAACTTTCTGGGCCTGTTCTGCGGAAATGAAGTAGCTTCGGCTTGCGTTGCCGCGGACCGATGATACCAAGTCCGCAAAGGGGTTCTCGCCGATCAATTTCTTTCGCTGGGCCGCCCGAAAGAACTGCTTGGCGATGCCACAGCGCCGCCGCACGGTGTTGTCGGCAAGCTTCTCGTGATCGATCAACCACAGCCGCCACTCATCCGTATCGCCTGGCCGGATTTCCCGAAGCGACCTGTCGGGACCGAAAAACTCAACCAAGCACCGCCGAGTGTGCCCATAGACCGTGGCCGTGCTTGACTTCACGTCGGCCCGCTTGGCGACATAATCATCCAAGAACGCCTTGAGGACGCCACTGTGACGACGAGTCACAAGACCGACCGACGCCAGTTTATCGACCAATACTCCGTCGAGGTCGGCCACCCACCTTGCGGTAGGCTCATCCACGGGCTGCTGAGCGATCTTTGAGGCGTTCAGGGCCTCGATGTGACGCTTGACATCATCGGCTCCCTTTTTGGAGATTTTGCCCAGGCGGATGCTGCGGCGGCGTCTGTCCGCGCCAACGAACTGGATTGTTCGCCGTCCTTGTTTATCACATGAAATGCTTGCCATTTTTCTTCTCTCTTCCTTTTCAGATTCTACGGCACGCGGCTAGCCGGCAATGTACCGGCTAGCCGCTGCCAAACTTGCCATTAGGTCCGCGCGCTGTCCGGACCGGGGGATACAGCCCCTTGTCGTTTGCGTTCGATCCATGCTCGGAGGTCGTCGATGGAGTACCGTATGCTCCGGCTTCCAACCTGGATGACCGGAATATCACCACTCTTGGTGAGACTCCAAAGTGTCCTCGGCGAAATACTCAGTGCGCGGGAGGTCTCTTCCGCAGTCAGCAACAGTTGGGGGCTGATGATGCGGGAGGCCTGGCTAGTCGCCCACAACGAAATGCTTGCCATGAAAGTTCAATCATGTTCTCTTCCTTTGCTGGGGCATTCGCGATAAACGCCGGGAAGCCGGGCTATCTGCCCGCCCATCTCCACGTTGTTCGCAGCGATGCCTACGACTCTACATGCCACAAGGGCTACAGGCGGCCGACGGAACAGGTCTGCCGACGCCTCGGGTGGGGGCGTCGCATTGAGCGGCGGCCCCCGCTTATTCAGTATAGAAACGTGCTCCAAAACAATCTTTGAACGATTCCTTGAATTGGTTTGCGCTTCGTCTGTGGCGTCGGCAGGATCGACAACCGCGGAATCAAAGGCGATAATGGCCTGAGTTCAGTCAGCTCGGTTACGTAAATTTTGTCAAGCCGCACAAGGGCAGCATCATGGGAATTCTCGGCGTATGGCATTTTGGTGATTTCGACGCCCCGCAAGAGTGTCGGCCGGAGAGGATCGCGCTTGCGGCCTACAACCTTGGATGCCATCCATTCCTGCTGAGGGTGTGGCCGGAGTATATTTCGTGGGCAAGTTGGCCAAACGCTGCGGTTGAGAGCGCCACCGAGGATCTCGACTTCTACACTGAAGATGACCCACCACCAGTTGATCGGGAAAAACTTCGCTGCCAAGTTCAACAGCTACGGTATCACCGCCAGGAAGAACTCCGGAATGCGGGCAGGGACGCACTTCCAGCGGAATTGGCAGATTTGCAGGATGCGCTCCGGGAATTGGCGTCAGCGGGGGTAATGGATGTAGTCCGACTTGTCGAACTGCATGAGGCCGTGGACCGGCTGCGAACCCTGTTCCAGGCAGTTCTAAGGGCTTACAGGGCGGCCGACGATGGCGAACTCAGGTGGTTGCTGATGCGCGAAGAGCATCCCTGGCACGATCTTGTCGAATCGGCCAGGGCCGCCATTCAAGGCAATGTGGACGCGCAGCGGTGGTGTGAGTTGGGGTTTTTGGTGGGCAGGTGCCTTGCCTGCACCTCATTCCCCGATCCGAGAGACATAATGCCGGCTGATCTCCAGCAGATGGAGAAGGTGGCGACGGCCCTGGCCCCGAAGGATTCAACGCCGTGGCAAGGGAAGCTGGCCGCGTTCCTCAAGGCAGCAAAGGTGCCGGTGCATGATGATTGGTTGAATCACCAGCGGCGGTCCGCCACCGCCCTCGTTGCGGCCGACATCGCCATTCGGGAGACGCTGGACACTGCCGCTGGCTTGGGGCCGTGGTTGATCATCGACCACGTGAAGGGCGAGTTCACCCTTTTCGGGCAAGTGCTTCCCTTTACGGCGTTCCCGCTGCGCGGCCTGAAGTTGTTCCTGGTGCTGGCAAGCAGGCCATCTGAAAAGGTGGATGCATTGGAACTCTTGACGGAGACTGATCTGAAGGTGGACGCGTCATACCTTGCATCGTACATTACAAGAGACGTGCGCGCCGTTCTGAAGCCCATCGTGGCAATGTACGCGACTGCCAGCGGAGTCGATGATCCGGAGGCAATCAAGTATTCGATGGTCCTTTCTGAACGAAAGCGATACATGGTAACCTCGGACCCAGGGGGGTATCGGCTGGCTATCCCCCCGCGTCTCGTCCGCCGTATTCAAACTCCATTGCCAGCCGACCAGCAAGAGCAACTCCCTCTTGATAACTAGCCCTGGACGGATTCCAGGTCAACGCGGGTAACGCCCGGCACTGGTTGTCCTACCTGCCGCCACTAGAACCAGCTTGGTTCCCTCTCCGCTCGGTGCGCGTCTTCATCTCAACCACAAGCTGGTGAATTCTGCGACGCCCCTAGGCAAAAAACTTCCCTGCCAGGCGGTGCGGTAAGCGGTATTTTGCTGGAATTCCGTGGTTGCACTCCAGGCTGGCACAGTCGGGGTCGAAGTACAAACCAATTCAAGGATTCGTTCAAAGATTGATTCTGCGGATGGCGGTAGCATTTAGATGTACGGTGGGTCGCGGTCCTCGGCTGACGGGCACGGCCGGGAACTGCAAGGGCCCCCACTAACATCACTCCAGACTTTTTGAAAGACATCTACATGGCACAGAAACATCAACAAACTACGCAACGATTGTCTGCGGACAAGATCAGGTGTTCGCGTGACGTTCAACCGCGCGTCGAGACTGACAGCAACACGGTCAAAGAGTACGCCGAGCGACTTGTGGCGGGCGACAAATTGCCGCCGGTCGTCGTCTTCTTCGACGGCGAGACGTACTGGCTGGCCGAGGGTTTCCATCGCCTGGCAGCCCTTAAAAAAGCGGGCACAAAGCAGATCGACTGCATCGTGATCGATGGCACCAAGGCGGATGCCCAGTGGCACGCGCTGCAAAGCAACATAACGCACGGCCTACGGCGCAGCGTCGAGGACAAACAGCGCGCCGTCGTGATGGCACTGAAGCATCCCAACGGGGCGAAGATGTCCGACCGGCAAATCGCCGAGTTGGTCGGCGTCAGCCCCACGATGGTAGGGCAGCATCGCAAAAAGGTTGAGCCGACTGTCCAGAATGGACAGTCGAAGAAGCGTGTTGGCCGCGACGGTCGCAAGATTGAGACAGCCAAGATCGGCAAGACCAAGAAGGGCAATGGCAAGAAGGCCAAGCCGAGCGGGAAGCCGGAAATCGCGGAGGGCGATAAGACGCCCAAGCCCGAGGCCGAGCATAGTGCGGGAAACCATCTCGAAGCGTACCGCAACATGCTGGAGAACCTCCCCGGCACCCTCGACGAGCTTGTGAAGCACGTCAACGACATTGCCGGCAAGGCCCTGAAACCGAAGGATGCCAACACAGCCTTGGTGCGCATTGTGACCCGTATCCTCGTGCTTTCCGACGCTGAGCAAAGGCTCGCAAAAACAAAGGGGACGAAGTGAGTATCACTTACATCTTGGAAATGGAAACCGAATGTTACTCCTAGATTTCATTACTTTCCGTCCCGAGACGGACGCCGGCGCGAAGCGCGTCTGTGGGACTGAATCGACGTCGGCGAAGTTCTGCGACAGCAATAGCAAACTCGGTAAGGGCCTGCTGACCTTCGACATGTCGCCGATCGTCTCATGCCCAGGCTCCGTGCATGCCATTTGCAGAGAATTGCGTCCCGATGGCAACGCAGATCCGAAGCCGATCTGTTGGGCCTGCCGCAAGCGCTACCGCGAGAACAAGAAGAAAGAGCGGCTTGCCGCCAACCTTCAGTTCTCCCGGACCGACTCGTTCGTCGAGTGGGCAAATGGTGTTATCGGTCGTCGCCGCACGGCCAAGGCGGTGCGCCTGCCGGGCATAGGCGATATGTACAGCACCAAATTCGTCGGCAAGGTGCGTAGCATCGTGCAGGCGAACCCGAAGATGCGGTTTTGGTTTTATACCCGATCATGGGCCGTTCCCAAGCTCTGGGAAGAACTGAAGAAGCTGAAGGCCGAGCCCAACTTGACCATGTGGCTGAGTTGGGACCGTAAGATGGCGGAGCATCATGGGCCGCCGCCGGACTCGGACCTGCCCTGGTGCTGGTTGGCGACCGATGACGACGATCTGCCGGTCGAACCGGTAGACCTCGTCTGGCGCAACGACGCCGAGTCGTCGGGGAAGCAGAAGCTGGCCGAGAAGCACACTCTCGGCGGCTGCCTAGTCTGCCCGCACGAAGACGGCGTCACCGAGACGACGTGCGTGCGCTGCGGGATCTGCTGGCGGGATGCGAAGTTCCGCACGGCCAGGATCGGCACGTTGCTGGAGAAGCACCTGCCGGCGGCTAACGAGTATTGACAACAGTTTGGGTTTGGGGTCGTCGTAGGCATGCCCGCGGCGGCCCCGGCCTAGCCGCCAGATCGGCGGTCACAACATTATTAGGAAGAGACGCATGAATAGCAAAACCATACCGGCAGACGCCGAGATCATTGACACCTACGACGCGCTTCGCGAGTTCCGTGACGCGTTCTTCGCGGCCACCATGTACTTTCTGCTCATCATCGGGCGGCATGGGTTATCGAAGAGCCACATGTTTGAGGAGCGATGCCGTCCGTACCACGACCGTGACGGCAACGAAATCAACGTCGCCCATTACGTAAAAGGCAACGTCACACCAGTTGAAGCTTACCGACTGGCCTATGAGCACCGCAATAAACTGCTCATCTTCGACGACGCCGAGCGCCTTTGGGCCAACCCGAACGGACGATTTCTGCTCCGCGATCTGACGGAGAATCGGCCAACGAAGACCGTGAGTTGGAGAGTGGACAACAAGGTGCTTGCACGCGACGGTATCCCGAAGCAATTCGATACGACCTCACGAGTCTGTTTGATTATGAACCGTTTCGCCTTTGGCGACGCTGCCGAATACGACGCAATTGCAGACCGCGGCCACTTAATCTATTTCGACCCGCCACCCGCCGAGGTGCATCGAAACTCCGCTAGCTGGTACTGGGACCAGGAGATTCACAATTACATTGGCCAGCATCTTAATCTGATCGACTGCGATAAACTTTCGGCGCGGACCTACGTCAAAGCCTACGAGCGACGGCAAAAGGGCGACTGGCAAGAGTTTCTGGCACGGCGTTACTTCAGTCAAGCCGCCGAACAATGGGTCGTTGCGCTGGAAAACGATCCACGGTATCGCACTGTGGCCCAGAAGGTGGAAGAGTTCCAACGTCGAACGGGCTTTCAGCGGGCCACGTATTACAACGCGAAAAGACAACTGAGGGCAGACGGGCAACTGGAAACAACACGGGTGCCGCGCTACGTGCTCAACACCCGCCCACCGGAATCGCCTGACCTGGAAACCGAAGTGCGCCGGGTCGAGGAGGAACGTCGGCTTGCTGAGCAGCGTGCGGAGCAGTTGCGTTTGCAGGAAGAGGAGGAAGAGGAGGAGGACGAATAGGAGTGAGGCTATTCCCGTAGACTTTAGACTTTTGTCTAAAGTCTACGGGAAAGCAAAGGACCTCATGCTGCGGTTCTATATCACGGGAAATCAATACGTCAGTACGTCGCGAACGACCGCCACTGCGGCCAACGCAGGACAAAATGAAATAACGGCTATTGCGCTGGGCCGCCAGAAACATTAGGATTGAGGGAGTCTCGTGATTGCGAGCATCATACTTTTTACTTCTTACTTGCGATCGACCTCTAGCGGCCCTGCCGCCCTCTCGGTCCTTATCCATTTCAATCCGCACGGGGCCGCTGCGCCTCGGCGGCCATCATTCACTTGCCGCACTGACGCAAGGCGTCATGGCGGACAACCTGGAGGAACCCATGCAAAGCACAATGAGCCTGCGCGATGTCGCAGCCTTGCTGAACGTCAAGCCGTACCGCGTCGAATACCTGCTAGCAAACGGAATCGTACCCGAGCCTGAACAGAGAATCGCAGGCAGGAGAGTATTTACGCCGAGGATCGTGCGCCTCTTGGCAGCCCGCCTCAAAGTGACGTTGCCGTCAGCAGAATCTGCGGAGCCCACAGCAGAACTTGTAGGCGTATAAGCAGCGAGGCCGGTCAGTGTTGACCGGCCTCACCGATGATCCATTTTTTAGCCGTCGCAGCAATCGACGGCCAACAACACAAGCAATCAAGGAGTGCTTGAGATATGCCTATTATAGACGCTCTCGCAATGAATCGCAACGCCGGGATCGGCGAACAAAACGGGCAGGGCGCAACCGGTGCCCTGCACAACAACCTACATGATGCTGGTGACGGCAACGGAAATAAACTCGCGGTCGCCTTACCGGTCGGCCTTTCGCCAACCATGGAACTCCACGATCAGTCCCAGCAACCCGCTCCGCTCAGGTCGGTCGAGGAGTTGGCCAGAGAGCGCGGGGAAGCCCACAGGGCTGCACTTACGCCCGAATCGCAGGCCGCGCAAGATCGCGCCGCTGAAGCAGTAAGGCAGGCTGCCGCACAAGCCAACACGATCGCAGACAGTGAATTTGAAGCACTACTATTATATTGTCGCGTGTTCCCAGAAGTGCTTACTGCATCGAAACAATTACTAGATGAGAGCCATTTCTGCGGCTTGACAGAATCAAACTATCAACGGCTGTGGAAATACTTCATCGCGCAAGATCGGCTGCCCGAATACGAACGCACATCCGCAGAAATTGAGACGGCTATCGCCAACAAACCGCAGTTGCCGGGGAACAGCGCAGCAGCAATTCATCGCGATGCTCACAGTTTGCTGCGATGGTTATATTCGCTGGACTTTGAAGGATTTCCGGGCGCCACGCCACCGCAAGACCCCAAGGAAGGTCTGCGGCTGCTGGCAAAGGTAGCTCGCGTTCGGGCTTACGATGAGCCGATGAAACGGCTGCTTGAGCGCGAATGGAGTCCCTGGCGTGCCGAGAATGAAGCGAAGCTGCAAGAGAAACGCAAGCAGATTGAGGAACTCTGCAATCCGGCAGCAGATACCGAAGTATCGCTCGAAGAACTGGTCTCCGGCACCTACACCCACAACTGGCTCATCAAAAACGTGCTCATCGAAGGATCACCGGCGATAGTCGGCGGTCCGAAGAAGGCCCTCAAGACGAGCATCCTACTCGACCTGGCTGTCAGTTTGGGCATCGGCGAAGGCGTGATGTTCCTGAACCACCATCGATTCCGTGTCGAGAAGCGCGTCGCGGTCGGCATGTATAGCGGTGAAAGTAACCAGCCCACGGTGGCCACGACCGTACGTAACATCCTTGCCTCGAAGAATCGCAAGCCGGCGGAATCCGCTGTCTACCTCCAGTTCGCAACGCCCAAGCTCAGCGACGACGGCGATATTGCGACCGTGACCGCCTTTATCAAAAGGCAAAACCTCAAGGTGATCATCTTCGACCCTGCGTACACGTCTTTGCTCAAGGGCAACACCAAGGCCAGCGCGTCCAATGTGTTCGACATGGGTGCCGTGCTGAGCAAAATCAGCGAGGCTTGCTTGGCCGCAGGCGCAACCCCGATATTCGCCCACCACACTGTTAAGAACGCTGGGATGAAGGCTGGCCGCAACGGGACCAGCTACAAATCGTACGAGCCGGCCGAACTGGGAGATTTGGCTTTCGCTGGGTTCGGTGAATTTGCCCGCCAATGGCTCCTGCTCGCGCGTAGAGAGGACTATGAGCCGGGAACGGGAAAACATCAGCTTTGGCTCACTACGGGCGGCAGCGCGGGCTTTAACGGCTCCTACGCGCTCGATGTTGACGAGGGCGTGATGAGGGAGGATTTCGGCGGTAAGAAGTGGGATGTGACGGTAAATACCCAGGGAGAGGCAGCGCATGGGCAGGTGAAGGCCAAGGTTGACGCGGCCGCGCTTCGGGAACAAGAAGATCGGCAGAAGGTACTCAATGCGCTCGGCGAGCACGGTGGCTGCGAGGGCATAACGCTGACCAAGTTGATGGATCATATCTCGATGCGCCGGCCGACTGTCCAGCGGCATCTGGCAGCCCTTTCGGAATCGCGGCAAGCAGAAATATGTGGAGAGTTCAAGCGCGGCAGCAAATGGAGGTGTTCGAGCTGGAACCAGGGATGACCCTGTCCGAGATTGTCCCACCCTGTCCCGGTCAATGTCGGACATAGCTATTATGTACCCTGTCCCAGTCCCCTATGTAATAGGGACGGGACAGGGACATACTGAGTCCTGGGAATCACCGAATGATAGCAATGGGATCGGGACAGGGTCAGGAGTTCATTTAGACATGTTGTACGAACTCGAAGGGAAAACCTTGCCACCTCGAACCGAAAGGAGACTGCTATGGCCAGTATCACCGAATCCCAGATCTCGATTACCGGCGCGGCTGACTCTGTCTTGATCCTGCGCGGCCGACGGAGACTCGCAGGCTATGCGCGACCGGTCGAAGGCATACCAGACGGCGAAGGGCAAGCTATGGGGCGGGTTGTCGGTGGCAGGGGTCTGGCTGGAAATCGTCCCAGCAAGGTAGCCCATATCGGGGTAGCGCATAGATGTCGAGGCTTCACGGTCTGCCTAAGCTGCCCCAAGGTCGTGCCATCCTGCTGGCTTCTCCCGAAGTGTAGCCCGGGGCACACTGCAAGCGGTCGCGGACGCGCATACGTTGAAAGGTTGCTACCCTCGAACTGGTCCTGCGGGGCATGTCTGCGCGGGCCAATGCCAGCAGTTCCTGAGTAAGCGCCAGACTGGCCTGCGGAAGTGGCCAAACGGTATGCGCGAACATGCTCATGCGATCCCTTGTCGGACTCTCGGCGGGAAGTGGCACTACAGCGCGTCAGCGCGTTCCTGGCGGGCTTTCTGGACCCCAGACGACTCCCGAGCCTCCGGGGCTGACAGAGCGCGTCAGCGCGCGCCTGGGAGGCCCACAGCGGAACCGGCCCGCCGGTCTTTCGGTCCTCGGCCGACCCGATCCCGGCCATTTTGTCCGGCTTCAGCCTGCGCCGCAGCACCCGCGACGGCCTACACTGGCTCCATGTCGCCCTGCAAAACCCACCAAGCGGTATGCGAGTTCAGGTGACTCGAAAATCGGGACGGCAGTTGCCGGCGGGCCTTTCTCGGCCCCGGCCACCTCGACAGCGGGCTAGCCTGTACTCGGCCATGTCACGTGGCCGTTGTTAACAATTGTAAACAACCCGCTCGGTCCTCGATCTTCTCCCTGATCCCGGACAATTTGGCCGGCTTGGCTACTTCCCGACTTTCGATCTCGGCCCTGGTGCCTGCGCGAGCCTGTTGCCGTCGGCGACTGTCCAAGTCGGATAGTCAAGGAAACAACTCTGGCTTTTCTGCCCGCTATCAACACGCTCATTCAGGGCGACTAAGACCATTAACTCGGCTTGCGGGTATACTTCTTCAAGGGCGAGAGGGAGCAATGGCAAGAGGTTTGCAGCGACGTATTCTCCAGATTCCAAACGCTACGGCGCAGGATAATAGCAGAGTCAAACTACCGGGCTCAGGGACACTTGCAACACGGAAACCGACATTGTACTTCTCGTTCGTGGGGTAGTTGGTGAAGCGGGCGGACGAGGCCAGGTAGCCAGCGCCGTCGTAGTAGAAAGACCCGCCACGCGAACCACGCCACGAACCAGTGTCATTCATGTCCGTCTCGTTCCACTGAAAAACATCCCCGCCCATATCGAACGTGCCGTAGGGGCCTGGAGAACCCGCAAAAGAGCCTACTGCCGTCAGACAGTTTGTCGGATCGGTGTAGCCGCCGTTCCCTCTGTTAAAATAGTCGTAGAAGTTCGCGTTGTTTGTGCCGGTTGACGAGAGCACGTTGCTCAGCGTCAATCCGTCGCTGCTCTTCGTCGGGTAGAGCCAATAACCGGCGTTGGTTCCTCCACTCTTGTAATACATCGCCTTGTATTGTTCGTTCTCCGAGGGAAGGAAATAGCTCGCACTCGCGGAGTGTGCGCTCACCCCCATCAGGTCCGCAGCCGACATGGCACCGTTCAAGGCGTAGGCACCCCTCTCGGTAGTTGTCGAATCCTGCAAGCCGGTCGGTTGCCCGTTGCTGAGCCAGTTGCAGAACCGAGCCGCATCCCCCCAGGAAACCTTGTTCACAGGGTAATTACCGTCTCTGGTCGGCGCGTAACTGTAGCTGCCCGAAAGGCCGGTTCGAGAAATGCCGCAGTTATAGGGGCCATAGTTGGCGGTTCCCATGCTCGAATTGTATAAACCGTAGGTGTCCGTCTTCGCCACGGCATTCAAAAAAACCGTGTATTGCGCGGCCGTTGTGTCGTATTTAGCAATGCTGTATGGGTGATCAACAGCACCATAGCCAGTGGCGGTGTCTGCCGCATTGCCCGCATCGCCCACGGTCACGAATTCCAGGCTTGCATTGCCCGTCCACGTGCCGCCGCTGATCGTGCCGCCCATGTTGAACACATCCGCCCGCACCGTCACGGCAGAGGTCACCAGGACCGCCGCCAACAATCCTCGAATCAGTTTATTCAATCTCATGGCTCTCGCCCTGCTTCTGGTGAAAAATGAATTAGGAATCGTTGCTACAGAATGTCACGCTGACTGCTTCCGCCTTCTCCATCCATATCCCATCAGCCCGATGGCGCCGACACCAAGCAAGGCGAGCGACGAGGGTTCGGGGACTACATTCAGCATTAGATCGTTGCCCGAGATAAAAAGCGAAGCGGAACGACCTCCAACGACTCCACTTAGATTTGTACCCAGGCTGCCGTTGATCAATCCGGCGTCGATCAAGGTGTAGTTACCTGGACCGAAGCCAGCCAGCGGCGTAAAGAGAAAGTCGGTGAATTGCTGACCGTTGAGCGACAAATAACCCGATGGCATGGAGATTTCATCGCTGGTCGAGAGTGTGTCTAGTTCAAAGTCCATCGCTCCACCATCCGCTAGCGTGAGGCTTCCGCTGAGGTGCAAGGTGCCTGGTGAATTGCCCGGGCTGAGGTGGCCGCCGGCGTTCACGGTAACGCTGCTAAGTGTGCCCGTGCCGCTGAGGAATGCATTACTGCCGACTGTGACCAGACTGGCGAGCGAACCATCGACGACCAACTTGCCGCCGTTCACTACCGTGCCGCCGGTATAGGTGTTGGTGCCGGAGAGCACTTGCGTGCCGCTACCGCTGATCACGAGGCTAATCGTGCCCAGCGTACCGCCTCCCTGGATCATGCCACTGAAGGTCGCCTTTCCGCCGGTGGGGCTCACTGTCAAGGTGGATGCGACCATGTTGCTGTTGATGATGCTGCCGCCACCGGCCAAGGCATAGTCGGATAGGGAGGCAACCTGCTGACTGCCACCATTGAGGTCAAGGATGGCTGCATGGGCGATCGATAAGGCCGTTGTGGCTGGCAAAAAGTTCACACTGCCAGGAAACAAGGAACCGAGGTAATCAAAGACTGCGGTGTCGGTGGTGGCGTTGTTGTGTGCGGTATCCGCAATCCCCAAGAGGAAGGACGCGCCCATGTCCACGGTGTATGTAGTGGCTTCCTGGGTCCAGACGGTCGGTGGCGTCGCACTTGTACTGGTGCTATAATAGCCCGTGAACGTGTGCGTCGACGCGTCATAGGTCATCCTTAACCAGTTCGGCGACACAAGACCGGACGTTTGAACGAATTGGTAAGTATCGGTGCGCTGGAACGAGATGCCTTGGCCCAAGGTTTGGCAATTGAAGATGGTAGGGACATTCGTGTTGCTGGCATCCTGGCGTGCCATAATGCCGGCTTTAGCCCAATCAGCACCGCCGACCATGCTACTTATATGGACCGCCACGTCGAAATTGGTGTTCGTTGGCACCGAACTGTAGACATAGTAACCTTGCTCCGTATCGCCCCAAAAGTCGTCACCGGCACCGGAAATCGTCAGCGTACCACCTGTCATGCTGGACGAACCCGGGTTTGTGCTGCCGCCTGCACTGATATTCGCGGCAAATACTGAGTTAAACTTGATCGTACCGCCGCTCACGACCGTCGGTCCGGTATAGGTGTTCGCAGCACCGAGCACAAGTGTGCCCGTGCCGATCTTGGTCAGTCCGCCGTCGGGAGTTGTGCCGTGCGACAACACTTGGTTCAACGTGACGGTGTGGGCGTTGGAGTCGAGTACTGCCCCGCCGGTGTTGACGACCGCGTTGGTGACACCTTGCAAGAAGCCCGTACCATCGCCCGCCGCCTTCAGCGTGCCGCCGTTGAAGTTCAACGTGCTGCCGGCACTACCCTGACAGGTTTGCGACTGGAGGACGCCGCCACTGTTGAGGTTTACTGTGCCGCCGCTAATCGCCACCTGGTTCGCACTGAAGTTCGCGCCCACTGCCAAGCTGGCGTTGGGGCCTATGGTCGCCGTCGTGGTGACGTCCAACGCACCGCCAAATAAAATCAGACTCGTTGAGGCTTTGCCGTTGCCAAGGCTCAGTGAATGGACCGTCGTGTCGGTCGAGGGGCTGTTCACCGTCACGCCACCCGGGGGGGCGATAATGACGTCGGACGCCGCTTGCGGAGTGATGGCTTGTACGGTCAACCCGCTGAGCTGGAACGACTTACCCACCTTTGTGATCGCCGCGCCGGAAACATTCACGTCGTAGCCGTCCCAATTGGTCAGCGTATCCCAATTGAGCGAGGGCGATCCGCCGCCAGTCCAATGAACTGGGCCAACCGGACTTGCAGCAGTGACGACGGGAGTGTTTGCCGGGTCGATCCCGCTCCAAGTGAGGATCGTGTAGCTGTTGCCAGTCGGATTGCCGCCCGGCAAAAAGGCAGGCTGCACAGTAACACCACTGCCGATCGCCAGATCGCCGTTGACCTTGATCAGCCCCGATGTGCTCGCGCCGACCGCCCACTTGTAGACGGATCCGTCGTTAAGTTTCATGGCCACGTTGGTGCCGCTGCTGCCCACGGTCAGAATTCCACTGCCGTCCCCCGGTTGGACCGAACCGTTACCGTTGATGGTTACGCTCTGGCCGGAGCTGCCCAAGAGCGAACCGGTGCCACTGAGCGTGCTGGCAGCTGGCACGACGAGGCTGCCGAGCGATGTGCCGTTGACCGTCAGAGTCTTGCCGGCGGGGACCAAGAACGGTGGAGCCAAGGCCGAGACATCCAGCGTGCCGGAAGGTCCAACCGTGATCCCGGAGGTGTTATTGATCGAGCCGGCGGCACTGATGGCCAGAGTTCCGGCACTGACGATCGTGCTGCCAGTGTAGCTGTTGCTGCCGCTTATAACCATCACGCCATTACCGGCCTTGATCAGCGAACCGGTGAAGGAGCCGAAGTTAACGAAGTTCCCACTGACAAGCAAATCGGAGGTGCCTGCCCCACGCGTAACATTGAAGGTTGTCGTGCCATCGAGCCCTAGATTATTGGCAGAGATCGTCGATGGGGTGCCGTCAGCGGCAGAGGAGAAGTTGTACTGCGCAAAGGAGTCGCGGAACGTGTAGGTCGAGCTGAAATTGGAGTCACCGCTACCTTGGGCGGCGATGACGCCTCCGACGGAACTGATGCTTCTGTCTAGCGAAAGGCGACAGCTTGGGGCGACGCTGAGCGTGCCGCCCTCCTGGATGATCAACGAGCCTGACTTTCTGTTATTATATCCGAGCGCATCCGTAATACCGCCCAACAATGTGCCGCCATTATTGATCATAATGGTGCCTTGGGAGGGAAGTGTGCCGCTCATTCCGCCCGTGTTGAGTTGCAATGTTCCGCCGTTGATAGTCGTGCCGCCGCTGTAGATGTTGTTCCCCTTGAGCACCAGCGTGCCGTTACCGGCCTTCGTCAGACCATACGTCCCGCTGATCGGGCCACCTACGGTCAGGGTGCCGGCATTGACGGTCACCGTGGGGATCCCGTTGAGAGTCACCGCTCCACTGCCGAGATTGAGGTTATTGCTTCCCAGGAAGGTAAAACTGGAATTCCAGATCTGCACGTTGTTTCCGGCGTTGATGATCGCCGCGCCGCTGGCATTGTCGAGCGTGCCGCCGTTGATCGTAAAGGTTCCGGTGCCGAGTGCCGAGGCGTTGTTGAAATTGAGCTGGCCGGCAGAAAGCGTCGTCCCGCCGGTATGGTTGTTGCTACCCGAAAGAGTCAGTACACCGATACCGGCCTTGATCAGATTGCCGGTGCCGCCGCTGACGGGATAATTGATCGTCTGGCTGCCAAACAGGTTGTACACCAGGGATGCGTTGTTAATGATGCCACTGGTGTTCAGTGAGGCATCGTGGCCGCTGGCACCGTCGCCTAGCTGTAGTGTGCCGGCACTTACGGTCGTCGCGCCGGAGTAGGTGTTCGAGCCGGTCAGGGTCAGTGCGCCGCTACCGACCTTGGTCAGGCTGCCGCTGCCGCTGATGATCGGAGAGAACGTTACGGCGTCGCTATGGTTGAAAACGAGACTGCCATTGTCGGCGACGCCGCTGGTAGTGCTGATTGAAGCACCGCTGCCGCCGCTGCCCACTTGCAGCGTACCGCCGTTGATCGTGGTGCCACCGGAGTAGGTATTTATCCCGGTCAATATCAGGGAACCGGGGCCCGCCTCGGTCAGGCTACCGGTGCCGCAAATGGCCGGAGCGAAGCTCACTATGTCGGCGCAGTTGAAGACCAAACTGCCATTATTGAGAACGCCCGAGCCGAAACCGCCGCTCACCGCGCCGCCAACCGTAAGGGTCTTGCCGCTGGCGACGGTCCAGGTCTGGGCCGTGCCCAAGTCCAGGTTGGCGTTGATCGTGGCGTTCTGCTTGGCACTGATGGCACTGGAAGTGCCCGACCCGGTGCCCATGAGGGTCAGCGTATTGCCGTCATTGGCGATCGTGACCGTATTGGAATCGTTAAAGGTCAGGCTGTTGACGGTCATATTAGCCCCCAGCACGACGTTGCTCTGCTGCACGGCGCCGGTGGCGGAGAAGGTCACGTCGGTCGTGAAACCGGGTACCATGCACGTTGAAGTAAGGGAGCCTTGGGTCGTGGACCAGTTGCTCACGTTGGTCGTGAATGCCATGGCCGCCGGGGCGGCGGCTATCTGCCCGCCGTACCAGTAGACCGTGCCGAGCGGTGTGGCCGTGATGGGCGTGACCGTCACGCTGGTCGAGGAGACGCTGAGCACCGGCGTGAAGTTGGTGACGTTGACCATGAGGTAGCTTGCGCCGGCGAGGCCGCCGCCCGCCTGGAGGAACGTGTACGCGCTGCTGGAGGAGAAACTGCCGCTGGGAATCAAAGTGATGTAGCCGTCAGTCGTTGCAGACGCCGTTGTGGAAAGCTTATCACCCCAGTCCATGACGAGTGTCGCACTGCCTTTAAGATTCAGGCCGCCGACCGCCGTGGTACGAGCGGTCCCATCGGCCATGCTTAAGGTCGCGCCACCAGCGACGCTCACTGTGCCGCTGCTTGGCAGCGACGCGCCTGAGACGCAGAGCGCGCCTCCGAGAACATTCGTGCCGCCGGTGTAGCCGTTTGAGGCAGTGAGGGTTAGCGTTCCAACGCCGTACTTGGTCAACCCACCACCCGTGGAACTGGGGTCTTCCACGAGTGCCTGCGCGATCGTGGTGTTGAAGCCGTTGGTGTTGATCTTGACGCCACCCGCCTGCACGTTGGTGGCGGTCAAGCCCGTCATAAAGGCCGTGTTGGATGCGGCCGCTACGAGGACGCCGCTGTTGAAGTTGAAAACACCGGTGCCCAAGCCCCTCGACACACCCGTGGTCAGCAGGGTGCCGCCGCTGAGGTTGACCGTACCCTTGCCCGTCGAATTTGTTCCCAACTCTATGTTGCTACTGGGCATGCTCACCAGGCCAGTCCCGCTGATATTGAGACTGCCGGAGTCAGAGTAACCGAGTAGCATCGTCATCGTCACCGTCTCCCCCTTCGGCCCCTGCCCCGAGACCACATTTAACACGCCGGCGGAGATGTTGTACGTCGCACTGGCGCCGATGCCGGCATTGCCGGCCAGGCGCAATAGGGTACCTGCACCTCCCGCGGTGACGTTCACCGTGCCGCCCGTCTGGTTTACCGTGCCGGGGCCCTGTAAGCCGACAGTAAGGCAGTCCGTATTGAGGATCGCGCTGTCCTGAATGTTGAGTATGCCAGCACCGCTGCCAATACGCTGCACGTACATCCCGAGGGTGGCGGAAGGACTTTGGGTAAAAGTTGCTGAACCCATGAGAGTTAAGGTGCCGATGCCTCCGCTGGCCTGGCAGAGATTAACCTCGTTGCTCGCCGTGGTGAAAGAAGACGTGCCGCTCATCACCATCGTGCCAGTCCCGTTGGCACCGATGTTGACTGCGTACGTCGAATTGGTGAGAGTCACCGAACCGCCACTCATGTTAAAAGTGCCGTTGTCGCCCGCTAGATTGCCCACGATAAGGCTGCTTGCCGATGAAAGTCCGCCACTTGTGATCAGGGCGAGTGTGCCGCCGCGGACAGAGGTGACACCATTGTAACTGTTGTTGCCGGAGAGGATCAGCGTGCCTGCGCCCAGTTTCGTCAGGCCGCCGATGTTCGACGCGGCCAGATTGCTGCCGAAACTGACGGATTGTCCGTTGGTGTCGATCTGAATGGCGTCTGTGCTATTAACGATTTGAGGCGAATAATCGAGCATGTTGCTTGTCGAGTATTGCAGGGCGCCGCCGCTGAAAGCAATACTATTCCCAGTGGAGGGTAGGGCGTTGGCGTTGGCCAGGGCGAGTGTGCCGCCGCTGATCGTGGTCGTGCCGGTATAAGTATTGGTGGCGGAGAGCGTCAGGGTACTATTACCGGTCTTGGTCAGGCCCGCGAAACCTCCAATGACGGAGCTTATCGTGCCATTGGCGTTGGCGGTGATGGAGGGCGAGGTGCCGGCAAGGTTGATGGTGCCCGACGATAGTGTCCCGGCCTGATCGAAGATGATGCCATTCGCATAGACAGGGCCGCTCACCGTGGCATTGAGCAAAACGGCGTTGAAGTACGCAACATTCGCCGAACCGCTGGTGACATCCCACAGAGGTGTGGGGCCGCCGGACCAGTTGTTGTTCGAGGTATCCCACGTGCCCGTGGTGACACCGGTCCAACTGTACTGGACGGCGTGTGCCGAACCCGCCAAGCTTGCAACACGGAAACCTTTATTGGTGTTCTCGCCCGTGGGGTCGCCGTAGGCTTTGTAGCGGTCGGACGAGGCCAGCCAGTCCGTGTTGTCGCCGAACGACCCGCCACGCAAACCACGAAACGAACCAGAGATGACGGCATCATTCCACTCCCAGACGTTACCTCCCTGATCAAATGTACCGTAGAAGCTCGCACTCTCGGCTCCAGCACTCCCCACCGTCGTCACGTTGCCATCCTGACCATTCCAATCCGCGCCGTAGTTGTAATTGGCCACGTTGGCCCCCGGATTCGAGATATTGCCCAACGTATCGGCAGTAGCCAACGTCGGTCTCGTATTGCTATGCGTCGGATAGAGCGAGTAGCTGGAATCCGCAGGGTTTGAATATGCTGCTTTATACCATTCGTCCTCACTTGGAATATAAACCTTGGCCCCTACATTCTTGGTGATAATTCCCGTGTTGCCGCTGAGCGTGTAGGATCCCGTTTCGGTACTGCACCCGCCCTGGCCATTGCTCAACCAGTTGGTGAAACGCGCAGCGTCATACCAGCTCACGTAGTTTACTGGCTTGTTGCCCATGCTGGCACGGATCGTGTATTTCGCCCCGCTGGCCGCCCCGCTGGTGTAGGTGATCCCACCACGCGGGGCACTGCCCATGTTGGCATTGTAGATGCCTTTGGCGTTCGTACCACCCGCATCCACCTCATTCAAAAACGCAGCATACTGGGCGTTGGTCACTTCGTACTTGCCAATGTTGAAGTTTTCTGTCACCCTGCCGTAACCGTTGGTATCGGCTGTGTTGTTTGCGTTGCCCACCGGCACCATGTCAATGGTAATCGTGCCCGCCCGCACCGCCACGGCAGAGGCCACCAGGGCCGCCGCCAAAAATCCTCGCATCATCGTCTTGTTAAACATTCGTTCGCTCCTCAAGTTAGTTGCGTCAAAATACGAGTAGTGGTTATCTACTTTCGCCTTCGCCAGGCCCAACCCATCAATCCGATAGCCCCAACAGCGAGCATGGCGAAGGAGGAGGGCTCAGGAACACTTGCAACGCGAAAACCAAGATCGTAGTCCTCGCCCGCGGGCTTGTTGTAGTAGCGGGAGGACGAGGCCAGGTAGAGCGTGTTGCCGTTGAACGACCCGCCACGCAAACCACAAACAGCACGAGAGGAGAAATCTGCCTCATTCCACTCCCAGACGTTGCCTCCCTGATCAAATGTACCGTATGGGCTACTACTGCTGGCGTAGGCACCGACGTTCGTCAAATATGGAGAACCGACCGCGTAGCCGTCGTTGTACCCGTTGGCGAGCCCATCGTTGTTTCTGTAATTTGCACTGTTTGTTGGGAAGGCCAGTGACGCCGGGTTGTCTGAGTAGGGCGCATCGTTGCTCTTCGTGGGGTATAGCCAGTAGCCGGCACCACCAACCTTGTTCGGATCGTAGTACGCAGCCTTGTACCATTCGTTCTCACTGGGAAGCACCCAGTGCTTGTGGGCATTGTCCCAGCTTGCCCGAACTTCCGCCGTGGGAATAGTCACCGTCCCCGAGTTTGGCCCACCGTCGTCGATCGTATATGTGCCACTCTCCGTACTCACCGCACCCTGGCCGTTTTGCAGCCAATTGGCAAAACGAAGGGAATCATACCAGGACACGTAATTCACCGGCCGGTTCTCGTAGCCCGATTTGGCGGCAAACTTGGCTCCCGAGGCGGCTCCAGACGTATAGCTGATGCCACCATAGGTTGATGCTCCCATGCCGGAGTTGTAAAGCCCGAAGGTGTCGTTTGTTAGAACCGTAATATCCGGCAATTTGGCGTTGAGGAACTGGGTATACTGTGCATTTGTCACCTCGTAGGTTCCCATCTGATAAGCATAGTCAACTTTTCCATAGCCGGTCGTGCTATCATTCATTACGGTCGTGTCGGCCGCATTCTTCGTGTCGGCCACCCAGACCGTTTCCAGGCTCGTCTGCCCGGTTGGCATCTGAAACACGTCTGCTTGCACCGCCACGGCAGAGGCCACCAGGACCGCCGCCAACAATCCTCGAATCATCATCTTGTTAAACATCTGCTCTCTCCTCAAGTTGTGTAAATTCTCAATGGTTGCCAGAAGGCCGTCCACTCATTATGCTCCCCCTCTTTTTGCTGTCTACGGATGATCTGTGGAGGATCTGTAGACGATCTGGGGGTGATCTGTGGAAGATCTGTGGAAGCTCGCCCTATTTCATGCCATTTATACAACCTGCAATGGTGTCGATTGCCCACGGTAGGGGCGGTCACCATGAATTGCCGATGCGATTGGCGAGCCTTTTTGCCCTCCTACGTCCAACGGGGCATCTGAGGCATGAATGGCCGCTAGCGAACGCCCAGTGAGCCTACAAAGGGCCTGCTCCTGGCCATCGACTGGGCTGCCGATATGGCCTCGTCAGCATCACCAGCCTGCGCCGCAGCACCCGCTACGGTCTGCCCTGGCTCCAGCCCTGCAAAACCCGCCAAGCGGTATGCGAGTTCAGGTGACTCGAAAATCGGGTACGGCCTCAGAACCGATGTCTAGAATAGTCCGCAACCAGCAGAATTGCTTCAACGCCACCTATATGAGGGGTATTGTATTGCAAGCGTCACGGTGGCAGGGTAATATGGATGTACCTTGCCTACGAGGATCAAAGACTGCCATGATCGCCTTCAAGATGGAATGCCGACGTTCTGCACCGCTTTTCAGCAACAGCCAGTGGCTTTGGATCGCGGCGCGCATAGAACTCACGCGACGCGAACTCGATATCGTGCGGCTTGTCTTTGAAGACTTAGGAGGACGTGCTATTGCTCGGGAACTTGAAGTCACGGTGAACACGATTCACACCCAATTGAAGCGGCTCTATCTGAAGCTGGGTGTGACCAGCCGCGTGGGATTGGTCCTGCAGATCGTCCGTGAACACTTGGCCGACTCGCAGGAAGCCGAGCAGCCCCAGCCGACCGTGCGGCTGCACCACGGTTCTCGAAAAGCCGCCTGATACTCTTCGTCTGTGTCCTTTTTCTCTGGATTGAGCGCCTTGCCGGCCGCCTTCAAGGCTTTTCTGAGTCTGTAGCATCATTACCGGGCATTTCAGAAGGTTCGAGCGATGAACCACTGGGAAACGCGGGGCAGGAGAGGTGCTGGTTGCAGGTGCCCCTCGATGTCACATAAGTGCGACTACGAGCCCCTGCAACAATACCAGATTCACGCTCCTTGCTCAATTCCAGTTCCAATCGACACCCGGTAATGATGCTACAGACTCGATTTTCTTGGGCTTTCCCCCCGCCGGCTGTCACCTATTGAGGTGACAACCCTATTTCCGAATTTGTAAAGATAGGCTCTACTGCATTAAGTTTGGCATCTTCCCTGCTTAGATGCGATTGTTTCGGTACTTTCCAGCGAGAGATATTGGCAATGAGAACTCTGACATTTGGTTTGACGATCGCCGTGGCGCTCGCCGCGGCTGGTGTGGTGCGGGCGGACACCACGATTACGCTGGACATGGTCCCGGTGGGCGACGCGGGCAACGTGGCCGACTCGACCGGCTACGGCGCGGTGGCCTACAACTACAACATCGGCAAATACGACGTGACGCTAGCCCAGTACGTGCAGTTCCTCAACGCCGTGGCCAAGACCGACACCTATGGCCTCTACAACAGCTACATGGGCACTGACTATGCCACCCAAGGTATCAGCCAAAACGGCAGTCCTGGGAGTTTTAGCTACTCGGTCACCGGCTCGGCTCTCGGCGCGGCGAATATGCCAGCGTTCGATGTTACCTGGGGCGATGCGGCGCGATTCGCCAACTGGCTGCAAAATGGCCACGGGACGGCAACGACGGTGGGCCAGGCTTACGCGCTGACTGAGGCCGGCGCGTATACCTTGAATGGTGGCACGAGCCAGTCAGTGCTTATGACGATGACGCGGAACCCAGGTGCAACTTATTTCATCCCCTCAGAGGATGAATGGTATAAGGCCGCTTATTACGTTGGCGGTGGAACAAATGCGGGCTATTGGGCTTATCCAACGCAAAGTAGCGTTCCGCCGACCAACTCCTTGGCGTTGGCTGGCACCAACAGTAACGATGCCAACTACGACAACGGAATCACTCTAACTGATCCGACGAACTTCCTGACGCCGGTAGGAACTTTTGTAGCCTCCCCCGGTGCGTATGGCACCTTCGACATGGGCGGCAATGTTTGGCAATGGAACGAGACCGCCGTTACGAGTTCGTCGCGTGGTTTTCGTGGTGGGTCGTACTACCACACCGGGCCGGACGCAATGGCCTCGTCCTACCGCGCCGATGGCGACCCGACCACCCTACTTTGGATGAGGGGGTTTCGAGTTGCAAGTGTCCCCGAACCCAGCAGTATTGCAATGTTTTTTGCAGGCATAATGGCATTTGGAATCTGGAGACTACACCGGAACTTATAGCCCTTTATCCTTTATCCCTTTTACCCTTTGAGTTGGGGGAGAGCGTCGATTCACCAAGAAGGCACCCCATCGCCGAGCTTGCTCGGCGCGCGATTTAGAAACGGGAATCGCAGGCAAGGGATGGTTTTATGAATGGGGTCGGGCTGTCAGCCATCTTCATCCCGGTTGTAGGCCGGAAGGAAGATGACTATGGCAGCCGAATCGCCCGTTGTCCTGGTGAAGTGGTACGACGTGGTGAAGTGGTTCTTGGAGCGGGTGGACAGCTTCCCGAAGAACCAGCGGTTCGTATTTGGGCAGCGGCTTGCGGATCGTGCTATCGACGTGCTGGAACTGCTCGTGGAGGCGGCCTACAGCCCTCGCAAGGCGGACCTGCTCAGCCGCGCCAACCGCGACATCGAAGTCTTACGATGGCTCGTGCGGCTGGCCAAGGACCGTGGCCTGTTCACGATGCGACAGTATGGCTTTGCCTGCATGCGCTGAAGTGCGACGTGCGGAAATATTTTCCCTCCATCGACCACGAGGTGCTCTTGGGACTCTTGCGGCGGGTGATTGCCGACGAGCGGCTGCTGGCCTTGATCTGCGACATACTCGATACGCACGCCGACGGCCAGCGGCAGGAGTGGCCCGCCGGAGGCGACCTGCTCGACGTGCGGACGGTGAAACGCGGCCTGCCCATCGGCAACCTAACCAGCCAGTTCTTCGCCAACGTCTACCTCAACCCGCTGGACCATTTCGTGAAGCACGAGTTGCGGGTGAAGGGCTACGTGCGCTACATGGACGATTTTCTCTTGTTCGGCGACGATCGCGCCGTGCTGCGTCGTCAAGGGCGGCAGGTGCGCGAGAGGCTGGCCGAGTTGCGTCTGGAAGTCCACCCGGACAAGTACCGGCTGGGGCCGACGGCCACCGGCGTGGATTTCGCCGGGTTTGTGGTTTTCGGAGACGGGCGGATTCGCGTCCGCAGTTCGGCCGTACGCCGATTCGACCGACGATACAAGGAGATGCTTTGGAACCTGCGCGGGCGACGGTGTCGCGCTGCGAAGATTACCGAGAGCGTTTGTGCATGGGTGGCCCATGCCAGCCATGCACAGAGTCTTTGGCGTTTTTATAAATTGACCTGTCTGCGCTCAGGTCAACTGCCCCATCG
>JBAWVO010000044.1:0-29743 GCA_037147235.1 Planctomycetota bacterium
GAACGGAATGAATTCCGTTTTACTGAGTTCGGAACGGAATGAATTCCGTTTTACTTTCAAAAAATCATCGCATGGATCTGCTCTCCTCCGAAACCGCACGCTGGATGGTCGCCGCTTGGTTTCTTTTTGTGGGCGGGTGCGTGGGCAGTTTTTTGAACGTGGTTGTCTATCGATTACCGGCCGGTATGAGCATCTCCTGGCCCGGCTCGCACTGTCCGCGATGCAATCACACAATCCGTGCGTATGACAACATTCCCGTGCTGGCCTGGCTTTGGCTGCGGGGACGTTGCCGCGACTGCCGCGAGCGGATTTCATTTCGCTATCCACTGGTTGAGGCCGTCGTGGCAGTACTCTTTCTGCTGCTGCTCGTCGTCGAGGTTTTTCACGGTGGGCATAATCTGCCCGTCCGGATGCCGCACGTACCGCAAGGGCCTAACTCGTATCCACCTGCGCAATCCGTCTGTATCTGTCTCGTTCACCTGGGCCTGCTTTGCACGCTCATTTCTTCCGGGTTGATTCGCTGGGACGGTAAACGACCGCTGCGTTGGCTGTTCGTCCCGCTGTTGTTAGTCGGCCTTCTCGCGCCGCCGATCTGGCCCTGGCTGCATCCCTGGCCGGCTGGGCCGGGCGTGGCAGAAAGTCCCTGGAGTGGCGTGGTTGATAGCCTGTTGGGCCTCGGTACCGCACTTTTCCTGGGCCGAATTGCCGAGTGGTTGGGCGAGCGTTTCTCCGCGATTGGCAAGCCCGGAAATCAAATCTTGGGCGAGGCCCTGGTGATCGGCGTCGTACTCGGTTGGCAGGCCGTTTTGGTACTCGTGCCGCTGGCGATGTTGCTGGAAGAACTGTCTCGCATTGCAGCACTACACTGGAGATTGGCGCGACGCTTCGTGGCGGCGGTCTGGTTAGCTCCCTTGGCACTGTTTTGGATTTTGAATTGGGCTCGACTTGCGGCAGCACTAACTGTTGGGTAGGAATAATGGTGGGGCTTGTATCACTCGTCCCACCCTACGCAAATACTAACCCTGGAGAATACTTGACATGACTCAGCCCAGCGATCCGCAAAACCTCTCAAACAAGATCACTCAATGGCCCAGTTATCGACTGGCCTATGAGGACATCGAGTTTTTGAACAGCCCTCGGCTACGGGCAGCGCGGATGGAACTGGAGTTCCTCAAGCCGGACCTGACGCTGGATGACCATGGCATCGATAGCACAATCGTGGTTTTTGGTAGCACGCGGATCGTTGAACCGGCCGAGGCCCGTTGCCGCCTGGAGGATGCCCAGCAACGGTTGGTCCAACAGCCCGGCGACGCATTGTGTCAACGGGC
This sequence comes from Planctomycetota bacterium, assembly GCA_037147235.1. Lineage (GTDB taxonomy): Bacteria > Planctomycetota > Planctomycetia > Pirellulales > Thermoguttaceae > JANXQG01. The sequence goes on from JBAWVO010000044.1 coordinate 1,329, forward strand.
CGTGGCCCAGGCCGAGCGGATCGTTGCCAAGAGCCACTACTACGACATCGCTCGTGAGTTCGCTCAACGAGTATCCCAAAACGTCTATGCCGATGGCAAGCCCCACTTCACCGTGATGACGGGCGGCGGGCCGGGGATCATGGAAGCCGCCAATCGCGGTGCGCATGACGTCGGCGCCAAGTCGGTTGGGCTAAACATCGCCCTGCCGATGGAGCAAGAGCCAAACCACTTCATCTCGCCCGAACTCTGTTTCCAGTTCCGCTATTTTGCCATTCGCAAATTTCACTTTGTGCTGCGTGCGATGGCCTTGGTCGTTTTTCCTGGCGGTTTCGGTACGATCGACGAGTTGTTTGAAGTACTCGCTCTCCGCCAAACAGGCCGCATGCAGCACATTCCGGTGATTTTGGTTGGCCGGGAATACTGGAACCGGGCCGTCGACTTTACGTTTCTCGCTGACGAGGGTGTGATTGCTGACGACGACCTGAAGCTCTTCGAGTTCGTGGACACGGCCGAGGCGGCCTGGAAGATCATCCGCGAGTTCCATCTTTTGTAGGTCGCCCGGTAGAGCCAATTTCGCGGGCTCCCGTCACGCCCCCGGTGTGTCCAGATAGGGGTCTTGCCCCATCTGCTGCTGCATTTTCTTGCGTTCTTTCTCAAAATACATCAAGGCTCGGCGTTGACGAAAATGGCGGCCTTCGATCCGCCGTTGAGCGCGGCGGAAGAGATAGCTCAGGTAATCGAGCGAAGTGACCGCCTTCTTACCATAGGCCTCGAGCCGGTCGCTTTTTTTGGGCCCCAGACCGGCTAAGAGCAGATCATCGTCCAAGGCTAGGTACTGGCGGAACGTACCGGGATCGCCCTGGCGGCCGCAGCGGCCGATGAGCTGGCGGTCGATGCGTGCCGCGTCGTGCATTTCCGTAAGAATGACGTGCAGGCCGCCGATTTCAGCCACGCCGTCGCCAAGCTTGATGTCGGTTCCACGGCCAGCCATGTTCGTCGAGACGGTGACCCTGCTCTGCGCGCCGGCTTGGGCCACGATTTCAGCTTCGGCGGCGATATGATTGGCATTGAGTATTTGATGTTGGATGCCGCGTTCGGTCAATATGCGGGAAAGGATCTCGGATTTATCGATCGATCGCGTGCCGATCAGCATGGGTCGGCCCTGTTCGTGAAGCTGGCAGATTTCTTCCACGACAGCCTTCCACTTGGTCTCTTCCGTGCCGAAGACCTGGGTGCGAAGCCGCTGCCGAATGGCTGGCCGGTTTGTGGGAATGGGGACGACACGGCAGCGATAGATCCGCCGCAACTCAGCCGCGGAGTCGATCCCCGTACCGGTCATTCCGGCCAGCTTTTCGTAGCGGAGAAAAAAGTCTTGGATCGTGACCCGTGCGGCCTGACCCGTGGCCACCGTTACCTCGACGCCCTGCATGGCCTCGACCGCCTGATGTAGGCCCTCGCGCCACTTGCGGCCCTCGGCTAGGCGACCGGTGAACTCATCAACGATCACGATCTCGCCGTCGCGGACGACGTACTGCCGGTCCAGCTTGTACTCGCGCTGGACAAGGACCGACCGCTCGATGAAACGATAGATATTGACCATGCCCATGGTGTCCAGTTCCGGCGGTTTGTCGAGCATGCGGGTTTTTAGCCGGCCTTCAAAGGTCAGTTCAACCGTTTTCTTCTCGTGGTCGAACTCGTAGTCTTCCTCGTCGATGAACTGGCTGGCAACCGCTGCGCTCCACCGATAGCATTCCAATTCCAGCTTTTGCTCTTCGGTCGGCAGGGCACTGATAATCAACGGCGTACGGGCTTCGTCGATCAGAATGCTGTCGGCCTCGTCGACCAGCGCGAAGTAGGCGGCTCCTTGTACGGGCTTTTCGCTCGATTCGCTACCATGGCCGAGCATTCCGCCCAAGAGATCACTCTGGCCTTCGGAGATCCGCCGCAGTAGGAGGCGATCGCGGAGGAAATCGAAGCCGAACTCCTTGGCCGTGCCGTAGGTCACATCGCACTGGTAGGCCTTGCGGCGATCATCCTGCGACATTTGCGTCTCGACCACGCCCACCGTCATGCCCAAGGCGCGATAGATGGGGGCCATCCAGTCGGCGTCGCGACGGGCGAGGTAGTCATTCACAGTGGCCAAGTGGCTGCCTTTGCCGACCAGGGCATAAAGATACATGGGCAGTGTGGCGGCCAAGGTCTTGCCTTCACCGGTTTGCATCTCGGCGATGGACTTGCGAAACATGGCGATGCCACCCAGAAGCTGCACGTCGAAGTGCCGCATATTGATGGTTCTCCGACCGGCCTCGCGGACCAAAGCGTAGGCCTCGACCAGTAGCTTGGAAAGCGGCTCGCCACTTTTCGCCCGATAGCGCAGCGACAGGCTGCGCTTCCGAAGCTGCTCATCATTGAGCTTGAGCAGTTCCGGTTCCAACGCGCCGATCCTGGGCACAAGCTTCGCCCAATTCGCCAGCCGCCAGCGGTTTGCCACGCTGGAAAGCGACGACAGCGGAGATCCCAATAAGTTGAAAAGACTGCTCACGAGGGTCGATTATCGTAGTTGTATCCACCCGGCGGAAAGAGGCCCGGCATCGCGCCGGCAGGGGGCGAAACGGCAGGGGGCGAAACGACAGGGGGCGACAACGGTGCTGGATCTGCAGGCGCGGATGGACCGGGGCCGGGTCCCATCGGTGCTGCTCCACCTGTCGAAGGGACATAACTACCCGGCGTCATCGGCGCCATCGGCGACACGGGCGACACGGGATACCTATCGGCCGGCATCGTTGCCGGTGGTGACAAACCGGGGTTGGAATAGCCCGAGGGAGGCGCAATGCCTTGCGTGGGTAAGCCCGAGGGCGGCGAGGTAAGGGGCGGCGAGGTAAGGGGCGGCGAGGTAATAGCTGGTGCCCCATAGCCGTAGGGAACCCCACTTCCTCCTGATCCCGGCGTCGCAGGCATGGGTGCGACGATTCCTGGTGTACTTGGCGTAGATGATATCGGTGCCGGCAACAGATTTGGCTGCGGAGTTGGCTGGATCCCGCCGTTGGGAAGCGGCGTTCCCTGCCATAGGATCGGTTGTGGCCGCAAGGGTTGCTCGCATCCCGGGCGGATGATCGGGGCACCAATCGAACCTGTTGCCGGTGCCGGTACCGTCGTTCGGCCCCAGAATGGGTCAAGTGCCTGCTGCCCCTTGTGTTGGCATCCGCTCAAGGCCGTTGTGGCAAAAATCACAAGCACGAGGCGCATCATGGGCAAGAGCTCCTTTCCGACCGGGAGGCTGGGAACGGGTTAACTTTTTCGGCTCGCTCGATTCCCACCAAGGGGTAGCCGATCGAATCTTCAAATAATAGGGGAAAAGCTTTGACCAACGTAGATTAGCGATTTTCCCAATCTTGTCCAGACGTATTTTGGAAACCTCGGGGGAATTCGACCTTACGAAGACCTAATGCACCGTTAGGGTTATTTTCAAGACTTCTTGTTCCAGCTAGAATAACCGTACTTGGCTTGTCATTTGACTTGTCACTTGTCAATCTTTTCTCAAGGAGGGTCAAATCATGATCCAAACAATCGATACAGGTTATCGGAAGGTGGTCGGCTTGACGTTGTGTGGCAAACTGCACGATGAGGACTACAAGCAGGTTTTGCCGACAATGGAGTCCATCTTGACGGCAGAGGGCAAGGTGCGGCTATTCATCCAATTTGAGGATTTTCTTGGGTGGGACTTGCGCGCCGCCTGGGATGATCTCAAGTTCAACCTCAAGCATTACGCGGATTTCGAGCGTATTGCGATGGTGGGCGACCGCAAGTGGGAAAAGTGGATGGCCACATTTTTCAAGCAGTTCATGAAGGCCGAGGTGAGGTATTTCGACAGTTCGGAAGTCGAGACTGCCTGGGATTGGCTTCGGGAAGGCCAAGAGTGTAATAGCGAGCCGGAACAGGCCGATCAGCCAGCAGATATTTCAGACAACTACGACGTATGGCATTACGCCTGGTAGAGGCAGAGCTATTGGCTCTGTGCGCAGACGTAGGGTGGGACGAGAGCAGCGAAGAGAAGCTTCATGCTCCGCCACCAGCATGCTCCGATCCCACTCGGCGGCGAATGCCGGGTAGTAGGCTTAAAAGGCGTAACGCCGGCCCTACAACCCGATGATATTGTAACCGCAGTCAACATGCAGGATCTCACCCGTGACGCCCGAGGAGAGGTGGCTGAGTAGGTAGACGCCCGTGTTGCCGATGTCTTCCGTTTCCACGTCGCGGCCCAGCGGGGCCTTTTTCGAGGCATACTGCCGCATTTTGTCGAAGTGCGAAATGCCCGCCGAGCTGAGTGTTCGCACCGGACCGGCACTGATGGCATTCACGCGGATGTTCTGGCGGCCGAGATCCCAGGCCAAGTAGCGCACGCTGTGTTCTAGTGCCGCCTTGCAGATGCCCATGACATTGTAGCCCGGCACGACTTTCTCGCCGCCGTAGTAGCTGACGGTCATGATCGATCCACCTTCGGTCATCAGGGGCGACGCCGCACGGCAAGTCGCCACGAGGCTATAGACGCTGATGTCCATGGCCAGGTGCCAACCGGCGCGACTCGTGTTTACGTAGGGATTTTTAAGCTCCATCGGTGGGGCGAAGGCGATGGAGTGGATGAGGAAGTCCAACCGCCCGTAGGTCGCCTTCACCATGTCGAACGTGCGGATGATATCTTCGTCGTTCTGCACGTCGCAGGGGAAGATCATCTTCGCGCCCTTAGGCTCGACCAGGTTTCGGACGCGGCGCTCGTTCGACGGGCTGGGCAGGTGGGTGAAGGCGAGTTCGGCCCCTGCGGCATACAGCGACTCGCTCAAGGCCCAGGCAATGCTATGATCGTTCGCCAGGCCCATAACGAGGCCAACTTTTTTGGATAGCAATCCCATAAATGCCCCCTACTGCTTTGATCTCAATCGTTGGCCGGCACAGGCCCAGCCAGCACTTCATATTCGGCAAGCACCGCCATGTCACCAGCGTGGATCTGCTCCAAATTCATCCGCAGAACCGACATTTCGCGGTCGATGAACCGCCGAGCGACACGTTTTTTGCGCGGGTTGGCAGCCCCCTGACCCAGGAACAAATGACCAATGATAACCGAGATCGACGAATCGACCAACCGCCGGCCGGCCAGATCCATGTAAGCGGGGGACTGCGTCTTGATGAACTGGATGGCCTCTAGGATTTGCTGCTTGGCCACCAAGAGTTTCTGTTTCAGCTCGATCAACAGGGGATCGCCGTATTCCTTCATATCCCACGCGTCGGTCCATGTCGCGAAAGACCCGGAGCTTACCCCCCGCACGGCTGCCACGACCTGCAACTGGCTTGTTCCTTCATAGATTGTCGTGATCCGCGAATCGCGGAGATAGCGTTCGGCCGCATAGTCCTTCATGTAGCCGGAACCGCCCAGCACTTGGATGGCATTATGCGAGACGCGGACCGACATTTCGGAACAGTAATACTTGCACATCGGCGTGAGCATGCCGTTCATCCGCTTGAGAGCGCGGGCCAACTGCTTGCGCCGCTTTTCTTCGTCCTTCTCCAGCGGACCGCCCCACTCGAGCACGCGGGCGTTGTTATTCTCTTGGTCGCAGACGCGGCTTGTCTCGTAAGCCAGTGCCCGGGCAGCCTCGACGTCGATCTTCATGTCGGTGACCAACTCAGCCACGGCCGGCAGGCGCTCGATGGGCACGCCGAACTGCCGTCGCGTATGCGCGTAGTTCCGCGCCAAGCGGAAGGCTGCTTCGCCCACGCCCAGCGACTGGGACGCAATGCCCACGCGGGCACCGTTCATAAGCGCCATCACGTAGGTGATGAGTCCTCGCTGCCGCTCGCCGATCAGACGGCAGGGCGTGTCGTCGAAGACTAACTCGCATGTTGGCGAACCGTGAATCCCCAGCTTCTCTTCTAGGTGCCGCACGCGGACCGTCGGCCCCCGATCAGCAACGAAAAGGCTCAGGCCGCGACCATCGCCGATTTCCGGCTCGCTGCGGGCGAGAACCAGCAGCACCTCGCCGCAACCGTTGGTGATGAACCGCTTCACGCCGTTGAGCAGCCAGTTGCCGCTTTCGTCCTGATAGGCCCGCAATCGCACGGCTTGAAGGTCGCTTCCGGCGTCAGGCTCGGTGAGCACCATGGCACCGGTCACCTTGCCTTCGCAGAACAGGGGAAGATACTCGTTGCGGATCTCGTCGTTGGCGAAAGCGTAGATCGTCTCGGCAATGCCCTGAAGACCAAAGAGATTGGTCAGCGAGCAATCGGCCCGGGCGACAAGTTCATTGGCGATGGTATAGATCACGTTAGGGCAGTTTAGCCCGCCGTATCTCCGCGGCAAGGTGAAGCCCATCATGTCGCCTTGCGTCAGGCGGTCCAGGTTTTTCTGCACCAGCGGGTGCAGCGTCACCGTGCCGTCGTCGTTGAGCGTGTTGCCCTCGTGATCGACCTGCTCGGCGTGAGGGGCGATCATCTCGCCGCAGATCTCGCCGAGGATCGTCAAGGTACGGCGATAGTTGTCCACGGCATCGGCTGCATTCAGCGGGCCGTAGTCGTCCCCATTGCCACCCGCGTTTTTGAAGTCATCCTCCTGCTGCTTGGCAAGCTCTTCCATGTCGATATGGTTGAACAGGAACTGGATGTCTTCGTTGTCGAGAAAGAAATTAGCCATGCGAAAGCTCCACGATGCGGAGAGTTGTTAGTTGTCGGTTGCCGGCGGGGTCAGGAGACCCACGCCGAACTCTGGTTGTCGGTTATATCTTAAATTTGCAATTTGCAATTTGCAATTCTCAATTTGCAATTTTTCTCTTCCCAATCCCTTCTTCTATGCCCTCTCCCTGAGCGACTTGATCATCATCGGCAGCACTTGTTTGAAATCGCCGACGATGCCGTAATGTGCCACGGAAAAGATTGGGGCGTTGTGATCGGTATTGATGGCGATGATCTTCGCCGATTCTTCCATGCCGGCACGGTGTTGCACGGTTCCACTGATGGCCACGGCAATATACAGGGCGGGGCGAACCGTGGTTCCCGTCTGCCCGATCTGGTGTTCCTTGCCAATGTAACCGCCGTCGACCGCGGCGCGACTGGCACCCACGGCACCGCCGATCGCGCCCGCGAGATCGTAGATCAACTTGAAATTATCCTTGCTGCCGATCCCGCCGCCGCCGGCCACGATGACTCGCGCGCCCTTGAGGTTCAGCTTGCGAGGTTCGAGGTGCCGCTCAATGAGTTTCAAGGCCAATACGGTCTCATCAAGCTCGACCGTCTCATAGACGATCTTGCCCGTGCGGCTCAAGTCAGGCTCGCGCATCGCCATCACGCCTTCGCGAACCGTGGCCATCTGCGGCCACCAGTCGTAGTTGACGATCGTGGCGATGATGTTGCCGCCGAAGGCTGGGCGGATTTGCAACAGAAGGTTCTTATGCAACTGCTTGGTTCTCGGATCGGTGACGTCGCTGATGTCTAAATCCGTGCAGTCGGCCGTCATGCCCGCCTGGATCGTCGAAGCCACGCGCGGCGCCATGTCGCGGCCCATTGCCGTCGCGCCATAGAGCACGATCTGCGGTTGATGCTTCTCGATGAGCGTGCTGAGCACGCGTGCGTAGGAGCCGGTCTGGAAATGACCAAGCCGGGCGTCGTCCGTCGCATAGACGGTGTCGATACCTTGGGCAATCAGTTGGCGGGCCATCTTCTCGACCTTGTGGCCCGGCAGTACTGCGCCCGTCTTGACTCCCAAACGATCGCCCAATTCTGCGGCCTTGCCGCAGAGTTCCAGCGACACGTCGTGCAATGAGCCATCTTCCTGTTCGGCAAAGACCCAAACTTCGCCCTGACGATTCGGTTCAATCATAATGCTCTTAATCGGAGTTGTAGGATGGACTTCCGAGTCCGCCCTTAGTTTCGCGGACGGACTCGGAGGTCCATCCTACGGCATTTTGCATGACTTATTCTGCGCGGATCCTAACCTAATGTATGCTCAACGACCAATTCGTGGACAAGTTGCGTGACGCCCGCTTGCGTGGCAGGGATCTCGGTGTAACCCGACTTGGTTAAAACGATAGCCTGGATGCGGAAGACCTTGGTCGGCGAACCGGCCAGGCCACATCGATTGAGATCCGCACCGATGTGATCAAGATCCCATTGCTCCAAAAGCAGCCCCTTTTGCTGGAGGGCCTCAATGCGGCGTTGCGTCTCAGCAGCCAATTGCTCCTCCGTGGCCTGCGGCATCGACTCTTTTGCTTCCGCCGCCACTTCTGCTGGCACGCGGGCACGCTTGAGACGCATGACACGGCGAACCGCAGGCGGACGCGGCTCGTTGGCCGACTCCACAACCGTCACCAGCACCGGCAGTCGTCCTTCGACGATTTCCCAGCCGTGGCCGAAATTCCGGCGGATCTGCACTGTATGGTCTTCCAACTTGACCAGTTTCTCAAGATAAGTAATTTGCGGGATACCTAATTTCTCGGCACACTGTGGACCGACTTGGGCTGTGTCGCCGTCGATCGCTTGCCGGCCGCAGAAGACAAAGTCATAGCGGCCGATAGTGCGAATCGCTTGAGCCAGAATGTAGCTCGTGGCCAGCGTGTCGCTTGCCGCGGCGCGGCGGTCGGTGAGCAAAATGGCACGGTCCGCTCCGCGATAAAGGCAATCGCGCAGCACATCGGCCGCTTTGGGCGGGCCCATCGTCAGCACGGTCACCGTGCCGCCATAGATATCGCGAACCTCCAACGCCGTTTCCAGGGCGTGAAGATCCTCCGGATTGAAAATTGTCGGAAGTGCGGCTCGATTGACCGTTCCATCTTCCTTCATGGCCTCGGCCGTGATATTGGCCGTATCGGGCACTTGTTTAACGCAAACTATACTGTCGTAGGCCACTGCAGCACCACTCCACCAAGGAAAACGCCAGAGTAAAGCCCAAGAATCTACCAAACTCTGGCGGTTCGGTCAAGATGGGCCTTGATCAAGGCCGTCAAGATGCAAAAAACACGCAAAAACACAGAATACGTGAAAAGTACGAATTCAAAGCATACTTGTTGTGGCCGGTCTCTGACCGAGCCACGCCGCCGACCGAAGGTCTCCAATTTACCGGGAGACCTTCGGTCGTGCGTTTCGGCGGGGTCAGGAGACCCGCGCCGAACCCGACGGTATTCGCAGACGGGGGTAGAGCGCGACAGGTCCGGTGCGGTTCTCCTGGGGGCTTGCCAGAGGGGGATAGATGGATTAGTATTTCTTGGCAGGATGCCATGCTGTGAAATACCGCGAACTTACGCAATTGATCGAGGCCGACGGGTGGGTGCGCGTCACCACGCGAGGCAGTCACCGTCAGTACAGGCACCCAGTCAAGAAAGGACGCGTGACCATCGCGGGAAAACCGAACCAAGACGTTGGCCCGTCCATGCGGAAGAGCATCCTGAAGCAAGCGGGCCTGGACCAATAGCGAGTTAACGATGGCAACAAAGTATCTGGTCATCATCGAGAGGGTAGGCGACAACTTCAACGCCTATGTTCCCGACCTGCCCGGCTGTGCGGTCTGCGGCGATACTCGAGAAGAAACGAAGCAGTTGATTCAAGAGGTCATCAACTTGCACATCCAGGGAATGCTCGAAGACGGCGAGCCGATACCGGAGCCGGTAGCGCAGGGCGAGTACATGCTCGCAACGGTTGATTAGCGGGCCGATCGCACAATTCAAAGCATATTAATCGGGTCCACGTCGATGATCCATTCCACCTCCGCCGGTGCTTGCGATTGACTCTGGGCCTCGCGAACGGCGGCCCGCAGTTTGTCGCCATCGGGGCCTTGAATCTGAATTTGAAAACGGTACTTTCCGCGGATCCGCGGAGTGGGTGCGGGGGCCGGTCCCAGCACGCGGGCATTGGCCCGCCGAGCCTCCAAGGCCGTGGAGACGTTCTGTCCCAGCCGTTGGGCAAACTCCTTCGCCGCCGCCTCCGACTCGCCGCGAATCACCAGCCGGATCATTGATGCAAACGGCGGGTAATGCAATAATTTACGCAGGGGCAGCTCCTCGGCCGCGAAGGCCGCGTAGTCGTGTTTCACCGCCGCACGGATCGCCGGGTGATCGGGACTGAATGTTTGCACCAGCACTCGGCCGCCTTTATCCCCGCGACCGGTCCGGCCGGCTACCTGGGTCACAAGGTGAAAGGTCCGTTCCGCTGCACGGAAGTCGGGTAGGTGCAGGGCCGTGTCGGCCTGGATCACGCCGACCAGCGTCACGTTAGGAAAATCGAGACCCTTGGCGATCATCTGCGTGCCCAGCAGGATGCGTGCCTTACCCTCGCGAAATTCGCACAGAGCCTTCTCGTGGGCACCGCGAGCACGCATCGTGTCGGCGTCCATGCGGAGCAGAGGAGCGTTGGGGAAGCGCGCTCGCACTTCGGCTTCCAGCTTCTGTGTTCCCATACCCCAGTAACGAATTTCGCCCGAGTGGCAAGCCGGACAGCTCATCGGGGGCGAGGTTCGGTAATCGCACAAGTGGCAAAGTGCCAGGTCGCCCGTTTTGTGATGCGTCAGTGCGATATCGCAGTCGGGACAACGCACCACCTCGCCGCAGGCTGGACACTGGATGTGCGTCGAATAACCGCGGCGGTTGAGCAGCAGGATTATCTGGCCATCGTCTTGCAATGCGGCCTGCATTGCCTGGTGCAGCAGGCGACTGATGCTGCCACGATTGCCGCGCTGACCGTCGGTCCGCAGATCGATCGTTCCCACCTCCGGCAGGGGCCGGTTTAAGACGCGCCGCGGCATTTCGATCAATTGATACTGGCCCAGGCTGGCCCGATTCCAGCTTTCCAGGGAAGGCGTGGCGGAACCAAGGAGCAGCGGCACATTCTCGGCCGTGGCTCGTGCCACGGCCACCTCGCGGGCGTGATAGCGCGGAGCGGTTTCCTGCTTGAAGGTCGATTCGTGCTCCTCGTCCAGAATAATCAGCCCCAGGTGCGGCGTGGGGGCAAAAACGGCACTGCGTGCGCCCACGACCACCGACACTCGGCCTTCGGCAATCTGCTGCCAGTGCCAGTGCCGATCGGCGTCGCTCATGTGACTATGCAGCACGGCGACGGCACCGAACCGCCGGCGAAAACGCTCGACCGTTTGCGGTGTGAGGCTGATCTCCGGCACCAGCACGATCGCCTGCCGGCCGTAACGCACCACCTCTTTGATCGCCTGGATATAGACCTCCGTCTTGCCGCTGCCGGTCACACCATGGATCAGGAAGGTCCGATGCTGCTGTGAACGGAGCGCGGCAAGCACGGCGTCCAGTGCCTGTTGCTGATCCGGGTTGAGCACCAGATGCTCCTCACGCGGCAGGGCCGCTTCGGCCTGCCGAACGGCGGAAATCCGTGCGGTTTGCGAACGAATGAGGCCCTTGCGGCGCAACGTGGCAATGGGGGACGGCGAGCAGCGTGCATGGCGGGCCAATTCCTGCGGCGTGAGCGGCTCGGAAGCCGCTGCCAAAACGAGCAGAATCTCGCGATGCTTGTCCGGCAGATCGCCTGCGGTCAGGAGTTCAGTCCCCCGTGGATCGAGAGTCAATAACGTCGCCATTCGGGTGCCGGCCTGCCCGCGGACGCCTGCCGGCAAAACCGTCTCCAGCACTTGGCCCCAGGGGCAGAGGTAATAATCGGCGATCCAGTGGGTGAGCCGGAGCATGGCCGGCGAGAGCAGGCTGCGGCGATCGACCACATCGGCCAGCGGCTTTAGCGGTCGCGGTCCGGCCAGCCGGCTTTCGACGCGCACGCAATAGCCTTGCACCAGTCGATTGCCTTTGCCCAGCGGCACCAGAACGCGCCGGCCCGGCTCGACCAGGTCGCGGAGGGCATCGGGAACAAGGTAATCGAACTCCTGGGCTGGCCCCGTGGCGAGTACGATCCCAGCCACGAACTGCTCCGCCTGGTCGTCGGCCTCCCAAGGCTCGGGATCGGCGTCAAAGAGACTGCGTTGTTGGTCCGACATGGGGGAGAACTAAGTGAAATGCGAATGACGAATGACGAATGACGAATGACGAATGACGAAAAGGCGATTGGCAATATGCGGACGTTTCCCTCGGATTAAGAGCCAATCCTTCCCATCCAGTCCGTTAACAATGCCATCAGTGTGCAACCTTACGGTCAAGCCCCAACTGCGTCTTGATCGCTCGCTCGACTTCCAGTAAGTCGCCAGGTAGCACGCGGCCGATTAGGTTCGACAAGCGGAATTTGCTCACCGTGGCAATTTGGTCGGCCATCGCTTTGCTCCGTTTGCCGTCCAGAGTCACGTAAGCTTCACTCGGGTAAAGCCGATCCGCGTTGCTCGTTAGGGGAACCACCTGCACCCGATTAAGGTGTCGATTTGAACCGTCATTGCTAACGATGATTGCAGGCCGTTGCTTGCAGATTTCGCCGCCAACGGACGGCTCAAAATTGACCCACCATACCTCACCGCGTTGCATCGTAGGCATCCTCCAACGTGGACTCGACCCACGCGTGGGCCTCAGCTTCGCGAGCCTCGTCCGCAGCCATCTCGCAATATTCGGCGTTTAAGTCAGCATCGGTAACGTGCGGACGCACGAGGGTCTCGATGAACTGGCTGATGCTTCCTCGGCCCACGACTCTGTGAAGCCCTTCGTAAACCACTTCGTCGAGGGTGATTGTCAACTTTCTATGCATGATGCACCTCTGGTTATACGTATCTCATACGTATTATAGCACCCGTTTATTGGAACGCAAGCCGGCTGTCCTGGGGAGATGTCGTGAGAATTGCTAAGTCCAACGGGATTCTTGATGAAAGCAGCTACGTGGAACGGAATTCATTCCGTTTGCCCAAAATAGGCAAGCAGCGGAATAAAATCCGTTTTACGAAGGACTTCACAGTTCTCCTGGGATTTTTAAGGTTTTGCTTGCAAATCGTTTTCCCTTGGTGTATCATGGGAATGAAAGAGGAGCCTTTTCGCGAATGCTCTTCTGCTCTTCAAATTGTTTCCTTGGTAGAGTCCCTGACAAAACGGTCGATTTTCCGGAGTCCGTGGTTTCGGAAAACGAGAGGTTCTGTTGGGGATCGGTTCTCTGGCGGTCATGGGTGCGCGAGGAGCGGGTCATGAGCATTGTTGAATATTCTGTGGATACCGATGCCTCCGATGTCTCCGATGCCCCCGGGGAATCCTTTGGCCTCGCGAATCATCGAGCCTTGCATCGTCTTGCCGCGGTGCGCCGCTCGCAGGGCATATCGCGTGCCACGGTAGCGCGGCATTTGAAGGTGGACGTGAGCGAAATTTGCCGGCAGGAAGAAGAAAACAGCGATCTGCCGATCTGGGTGCTCTACGAGTGGCAGAAGATCCTTGATGTACCTGTTGCGGAACTGCTGGTTGAAGCGGAAGACTCGCTTTCGCAACCGCTCATGCAGCGAGCTCAGTTGGTTCGCCTGATGAAGACGGCCTTGGCCCTTGTGGAACATGCCGACGGCGGGGCCACGCTCACGATGGCCCAGACACTGGTCGATCAGCTCGTCGAAGTCATGCCGGAGCTGCAAGGGATCGCCGCATGGAAAGCCGTCGGCAAACGCCGCAGCCTGGACGACTTGGGCATCGCCGCCACGAGATCCATGTCCGAAGAAATCTTCATCGAACTCATGGATTGAGAGTCTGTGCGAAACGCCGCAGGGGGAGGTCGAGCGCAGCCCCACCAAGACATTTACTCGCCTTTTCGGACAGCCTCTGAGTCAAACCGTCGTGCCGCCCCAAACTTCCACTTCGCCGACCCCTGAGAATCAGCAGTCTCTGCTGGAAAAACACCGCTGGTTGGTCTTCGTGCTGCCGATGGCGGTCTATATGCTCATCGGCTCGATCGAGCCTTCGCCTAGCGAGCCGGGTGGCAAGATGCTCCGCTTGGCGATTCCTTATTCGGCCTATCCCCTGGCCTACACGGCCAAGATCGCCCTGACCCTCGTGGCCATCGCCCTGGTCTTGCCCGGCTATCGGCAGTTCCGTCGCCAACCGGGCCTACTGACCGTCTTCGTCGGCGCGGTCGGAATCGTCGTCTGGATCGGTTTTTGGTATCTGTCGAACCTGATGGGGCTGACGCAGTTGCTTACCCAGTTGCTGGGCTACGGTTCGCGGCCGGAGTTCAACCCCCTGAAGGAGCTTGACGCTACTCCCGTCTGGGCTTGGACCTTTCTGGCGATCCGCTTCTTCGGCTTGGTCGTGGTGGTGCCCGTGATTGAAGAGTTCTTCCTCCGCGGCTTTCTCATGCGCATGGTGGTGGACCAGGACTGGTGGAAGGTGCCCTTTGGCAAGGTCACTGCGGCCGCGGTGGCCGTGAGCATTGTCGTGCCGATACTTTCGCATCAACCCGGCGAATTCCTTGCCGCGGCGGCCTGGTTCGGCATGGTCACCTGGTTGATGGTTCGCACTCGCAATCCCTGGGACTGCGTGATCGCCCACGCAGTGACCAACCTCTTGCTGGGCATCTATGTGGTGACCTGGCAGCAGTGGGTGCTGTGGTAGGGGGGCATTTAGAAGACTACTCGCCCAGCCGTTCACGTTAAGGCCCCGAAACGGCCAGCTCGCGCAAAATGTATTCCGCGGCCCTCACCGAAGCCCCGCCATGGGCCACTTCAGCCTTCAATTGCTCCAAGGCCGCGATCTGTCGGGCCAGGGCTGACGGATCGTTCAGCCATTCAATCACATGCCCGGCCACCGCAGCCGACTTGTCTTCGCAGGTGAGATACTCGGGGAACAAAACCTTCTCCGCGCCCGGTTGCGATGGATGGTAGGGACTTAAATCGGCTGGATACAACTCGCCGGTGGAAAGCAGATTGACCAGCGTAATATATTTGACCTTGCGAAATCGCTTTTGCACGAGATAGGCCAGCGGGCTGACCCAATAGTGAATGACCGTTGGCTTGGTGTGATAGAGCAGTTCCATCGACACCGAGCCTGAGCAGGCCATGCAGCAGGTGGCCAGTTGCATGAGTTCCGGCGTCTGACCGGAATAGATGTCGATGACCAGCTTGGAATTCTCTCCTGACTGCTCTCCGCTCCCTGCCCCCTGCTCCCCGCTCTCTCCGCCCACCGCCCACTGCCCACTCGCCACAACCATTTCCCGGGCCATTTGGGCATGCTTGGGTTTGAAGGCCGCAATGGCAAAACGGGCCTCCGGCACGGCTTGCCGCACGCGGGTGGCCGCCTTGAGGAACCAGGGGAGGTTGTGCAGCACCTCCTGGGTTCGTGAGCCTGGAAGAATAGTGACCAGAGGGCCGGTACGGCGATGGGATTCGAGGAACGATTCGTCGAACTTGTGCTGCCGTACTTCGTCGAAGAACGGATGGCCGACAAACGTCGCATTGCAGCCGCGCTGGCGGAACCACTCTTCTTCAAAAGGGAGACTGCAGAGCACATGATCGCTCAGCCGTCGCATTTTTTTAGCTCGCCAGGTTGCCCAAGCCCAGATTTGCGGCGGTGTATAATAGAAGACAGGAATACCGTGGATTTTGGCCCGCCAGGCGATCCACCAATTGAAGCCTGGGTAGTCGATCAGCACGACCGCATCGGGCCGGTGATGCCGAAAATAGCGATCGGCCCGGCCGGCCAAGTCCCAAAACTTGTGAAGATTGGCCAAGGCTCGGCCGAACCACATGATAGCCAGTCCGGTCAGATCGGCGTGCAGGTCACAGCCGACGGCCGCCATCCGTGGACCTCCGTACCCGACGGCCTCAAACCGCGGGCAGTGCTGTTGCAGTTGGAGTATAAGGTTGGCTGCGTGCAGGTCGCCGCTAGGTTCACCGGCACAGAAGAACAGCCGCAGAGGTGCAGAGGACATGCGGCAAGTATCGCAGATTCTAGCAGCGGAAGGAAGGCCACGTCGCGTAGCCACGTCGCGACGATGCGATGGTAGCAGTGAGTTTCAACCGGTTAGTGCTTTTGAGTGCGGTGGCTTGCCAGCCTTTTTGCCACTCGTCGCGTAGCGACGCCCTGATGGTAGCCGTGGGTTTTAACCCACGGTCTGAGGCATTCCGTCACCCGTTCGTCGCGTAGCGACGATTGAAAATATTCAGGCGTCGCTACGCGACGCAATGTTTGCGGGCTGCTCCGGGTCCGTGGGTTAAAACCCACGGCTACCATCGGCGGTCGCTACGCGACCAGGAGCAGGACGTCAAATTAATCAGCCCCAGAAAAAGGCTGGCAAGCCACCGCTTTCCAACACGGCTGGTTCCGCGTCCGATGCCCCTGTCGCGTTTTGAAAAGCGAGGACGAGCCCTCGCACTCCAAAAAGAATCGTATGTACCGAGTCCGCCTTCCCTTGGAAGCGTCCCGCCGTTACCATTACTTTCTTCGGAGGGTAATTATGGAATCGCTCGAAGGTCAATTATTGCTTGCATCCCCCCAACTGTTGGACCCCAACTTCGTCCGCACGGTGGTCCTGCTCGTTGAGCATAATGATATGGGGGCATTAGGGTTAGTTATTAACCGACCGACCGGAAAAACGGTCCAGGAGCTGTGGAAGCAGGTGGGTGAGTTACCCTGCGAGAGTCAACAGCCCATTCATTTGGGTGGGCCAGTCTCGGGGCCTTTGATGGCCATTCATATCGCGGACAGTCTGGCCGAAATGGAGCTTGCCGCAGGCGTATTTTTCGCGGCAAAGAAGCAGAATCTTGACGAATTGGTCCGCCACGACGAGCGTTTCAAGCTCTTTATTGGCCACGCTGGCTGGGGTCCCGGGCAATTGGAGGCCGAGATCGAGCAGGGGGCCTGGCGGGCGATTCCTGCCAAGCTGGAAGATATTTTTGACGCAGACGCCGACGACCTTTGGCAGCGACTCATGCAAAGGGCCGTGGCCGGCGTTCTGCCGGAAATGCTCGGAATCAAGCATATTCCCACTGACCCCTCGCTGAACTGACGGACGATTGACACCTATAGATAGGATATATTGACTTATGTACACTGTCTTACTAAGATGCTAGGTGGCGTGGATATCCGAAGAACCGTTCCAATACCACGCCTCGGTCCGTCCGGGGAATTTCGGGGATATTTTACAGAATTACCTTCGCGAGCTGCTCGTCTTGACAAAACCCTTCAAATGTAGACAATATGTCAACATGAAATCTCTGAAAGCATCCCTTCGCGAAGTCCGACAAAGTCTTGGCCTCTCGCAGGCGAAGCTCGCTGAATTGTCTCAAATTCCGCAGCATTTACTATCCGCCCATGAGTTGGGTAAAGCAGAATTGCCTGCTACGATGCTTGCCTCTCTTAGGAACTCGCTTGCTGATGAGAATAAAGTCATGGCGGTCGCATCTCGGCGCAAACGCTACCGGATCCACGAATACAAGCAGATTGAGCCAGACCGCAATCGAATTTTCCGAGCTGCTCAGACAGAAGGGAACGCTGAATATAGGAAAGTTTTGCAAGAGCTTGCTGATGGACATTCAAAAGAGAAGAGCGGGCTAGCCGCACTAAGTCTCTTTTCCGGGTGTGGCGGTTTTAGTTTTGGATTTTCTGCGGCTGGGTATAAGATCAAGGCGTTTCTTGAACTCAATAACGATCTTAGGGGCATCTACAAGGACAACTTTTCGGGATCCGTTGAACTGGGGGGTGATATCACAAAGATTTCTGACTCAGACTTGCAACGCGATTCAAAGAACCTTGGATGTGTCGATGTGATTTTTGGCGGCCCTCCATGTCAGGGCTTTAGCCTTTCTGGCAAGCGTCAGGTGGACGATCCTCGGAATAGTCTTTTCAAGCACTACATGCGATTCGTAGACGCGATTTCTCCAAAGATCGCGATCCTTGAAAATGTGCGACTACTAACTTCGATGAAAAGTCCGACTGGTAGTCTGGTCAAGGACGACATCTGCAATGAGTTCAAAATGCACGGATACAAGATCCAGTGTTTTGAGGTAAACGCCAAGGACTTTGGCGTGCCTCAACATCGGGAACGAGTGCTATTTGTTGCAGTAAGGAAAGACCTCAAGGTTTTGCCGTCTCTGCCCGACACGACGCATGGTAATTTTTCCGATCT
The DNA here is from genome assembly GCA_037147235.1 of Planctomycetota bacterium. GTDB lineage: Bacteria > Planctomycetota > Planctomycetia > Pirellulales > Thermoguttaceae > JANXQG01. The sequence goes on from JBAWVO010000044.1 coordinate 19,347, forward strand.
TTTTTCCAGGAACAAAGCGTATCGGACATTTGGCGATGCGTGCTCGGATCTTCGGTTCATTGAATCTGGTGGAGGTTCCGATGACTCGCTTCATCTAGCCGTTCAGCATCCAGCGCACGTCATCGAATGGCTCTGGAATGTTCCGGAAGGAAGCAGTGCGCACGACAATACCGACTCAAGATTACGCCCTCCATCGGGTTATAATACGACCTATAAGCGACAGGTCTGGAATGAACCGGCTTCGACCGTGCAAACAACATTCGGCATGATCTCCGGTTGCAGGAACGTACATCCCATAGCGACTCGATCTTTGACCGTTAGAGAAGCAGCACGAATTCAGTCGTTTCCCGACACTTATCTGTTTTCCGGGAATTTGAGTGTTGTCCGCATGGGGATAGGCAATGCCGTGCCTCCCTTACTGGCGTATTCAGTCGCACGACATGTCCAAGAGAGCTTACTCTAGCTTATAAAAGTAACCTGCCGCTAAATTGAACTGTAACTGTTCCGGATGCTGCTGCTGCCCGCCTCGCTGCATTTGGATTATACCAAAACGCGGCGCAAGGTGCGTTACCCCCGCCGGATCTTTGTAAGAACCCTTTTTCACTGAGTATGGCTTGGTCACGAATCCTTGGTGCTGTCGGCTGAGAGTGATCAGTTCATCAATCGAGTAAATTGCCACCTGAGTAGCTTCCCAGGATGCAGATCGCTTAGTTTTATGCAATAAGAATTCAGGAACAAAGGGATCGTCAAGATAGGCTTTCTGGAACAATAATCTGGAAATCTCGTCCTGATACTTACCGAGAATCCGGCACCATTCATTTCGACCATGCGCGTCAGTTTCTTCCCAGAAAAAACGCCGTGGATCGACTTTTCTTTTTGCTAATAATGACGGGTTGTCCTGCGGCTGGAACCCTACATCGCCACAGAACTGGCGAAGAGCCTTCACCGCTTGTGGCGAAACGGATATGCCGTTATTGTTAAGTAATGTCGCAAATCCTCTCGCGGTCGTGAAATACAATTGGGCATTTGTTGGAACCTTGTTATTGCATTGCTTCGTCGAGACACCAACCGTAGTGCTCTTGTCCTGGGCAAGTTGTAACGTGACGACCAGATCACTCTTGCATCGTGAGATACTTGCTCCGTTGATTGACAGCCACGACTTGCCTTCTTCTGAAGTTGCTAATGCGCCTGTCGAGATTGCCGTGGCCCGGAGAATTTGCTTGGCTCCAAGGCGCGCGCTGATATAACTCAGTAGCAGAATCGCGGGATCGCCGATACGGATATGTCCCTCACCGACTGCTACGTCGAATGGGTAGACAATCTGGTTGATCGTTTGTGTGATTCGTTCCTCGAATCCATGCCCTGCATGGCGGCCCAGCGTACCTGCTAGAATTTGAAGTGCATGGATTTCATTAATCGGTGTTAACGGCATCATAGACCTCGGTTAATTTGGAAACCGAAGTCTCAAGCCCCTGCGCTAATCGCAAAAGGTTCAATAGGGACGGATTGCGCTTTCCCCTCTCCAACATACTGATATAGGTCCGATCGAATCCGCATCGGGCGGCGAGTTTCTCTTGAGAGAGCCCAAGCCGATTACGCTGTGATTTTATCGCCCGTCCAAGAGGAAGAAGTAACTTCGGCATGGCGACAATCTAAGACAAATGCGGACAAGTTGTCTACGGACAATATGTCACATTCAGCGTTTCTTTAATGCCGTGGTGCCCCCCTCGTCTTTGAGGGAGCGGGAAAGGTGCTGTTTTGGCAAGATGGATAACTTTGTATACAGCCCACACGTTTCAATATACTTTTCCACGGCACGCGGCGTGCGGTAGCGAATTCCCTGCCCGGCCGCCACGCGATGGCGGATGTCGGAGGCACTCAGGCCGATTTCCGGCATCACGACCTCGTGCCGACGCATGGCGTCGATCCGCTCGGGCGAGGTAATTCCGGACAATAGGTTGAAATCCAGCGGTGATTCGCCGGAGCGGCGAACGGCCATCGGCAAGGCCAGTTCGCAGATTCGTTCCGGTTGCCGCCAATGGGGCAGATCGCGGAACATATCGGCCCCCAGCAGGAAAAAAAACTCGCTCGTCGGGTTCTCGTCGCGGAAATGAGCCAAGGTATCGACCGTAAAATTGACACCACCGCGATCTGTTTCATAGCGGCTAACGGAAAACGCCGGATGCCCGCCAATCGCCAACTCCAGCATCTCGATCCGAATCGGTTCCGGAGTTAATTCCCGCTGCTGCTTATGGGGTGGAACGGCAGTCGGCACGAACCATACTGCGTCCAGTTGGCCCTGTTCGCGGCAACATTCCGCCAGCAGCAAGTGACCGAAGTGGACGGGATCGAAACTGCCGCCAAAGATTCCTATGCGCATCGAATACCTTACCTGGAAGGAGGTGAAAAATATGGAGGAGGAAGATTTTCCGTGGCCTCTTCGCCGGTGAACAAACAACGCAGCCTGTTCCGGTCGATCCTATCATCAGTAGGCGACTTGATATCGTCAGGCAGATAAGATACTGAGATCGCGCCACAGGCCATTAACATAGCTTCGGCATGAAAGTTCTCTTTCGCTAAGCCGGCAAGCGGGTTCTTTTCGTCGTAGGTCCATTCCTCCGGCTTGGTCCAAGGAACCGCCCTCTCGAGATCCGCAACGACCACGATGACCTTCACCCACTCCTCATACATGCGCGGCATGGGGGGCGTAGGATCGGCATAGAATGTCTTGGGGCCGCGGACCAGCAGAAACCGTGTCTTGCCCGCTAGATCTTTGGCAGGAGTGACGTACCTGGCGTCATAGGGATCCCGATAAACTTGCGGCATGAGCGGGATCAATTCCCGGTTGTGTGGGCTATCCCACGGCTCGTCGAGGTGGAATCGCTTGTAAAGATCTTGCTGGCCCAGGTAAGGCAAGAGGGCCACCCGCCAACTCAGGAGCGGCTTCCCTTGCTTGTCGGCCAAATAGGCCGGCGGCATCGTCTGAAGCTTGCGACGGTAGGCCTTCACTCCAAAGCCGATCTCCTGCAACTGCAATTCTTCGGGGGCGGCAGGGACGGAAGGCAACGGCCCGACGGTTGGGGGACCGTAACACGGAGCCGAACCAGTCTGAGGCGGCATCGGGATAGGATTCGCCGCGCTGGGAAGGGGTGCGGTGTTGTAAGCAGAGGGTCTCGACGCGAAAGGGTCGGAAGTTGTGGCCGGCGACGAATAAGTGCGCACCGGCGACAAAGTGGCCGCCCTGGTAGCGGGTGCTGGCTGGATTGGCTGGATTTCCCCGGCTGGGGCCGGAACCTCTACTGGAACCGCAGTTGCGGCGGCGCCAATAAAAGGCATCTCATTTCTGGGTTGACCCTCGGCCGCAATCTGCTGCTCCAGCGATTGAGGACTTTCCATGGCGACGGTGGCGGTCCAGAGTAATCCGGTGCCCGGCAAAGGTTGACGGCTGATCAACTCCAGCCCCTGCTTCGTGCGTCGCAGCGCGGCAGTAGATGGCACCATGTGCCGGCCGATCGCCGGGGCCGAAGGGATCGAGCCGAGCGGCAGTTGCTTTTCTTCGCCGAAAAGATCCGTGCTGTAAGACGCGACCAGTGGCACGAACGGATAGGCCAACTCGAAGAGCTTCGCCGTATCGACATAGACCAACATACTTGGGGAGTCGGTGCCCTCGATCAATCGGCTCACTTGCGAAACCGTGGCCAGCGACTTGTGCGCAGGGCCATGCTGGAGGTAGGCCATGATGTTTTGCGGCACCGTGGCGACGATCAACTCGCGATCCGTGGCACACCAAGCTACGGGGAGAATGCCCGTGTTGGTGAAGTAATAAATCTTCTGGCCGGCGAAACTACATGCGTGAAGTTGGGGAGCAGGGGAAGGGGACCGCTCAAGTGGATTCTTCGTCACTGCGCTCTGAAAACTCTTGGCGATGGAACTGCCGAGGAACTTGGCCTGGATCACGGACAGCGCGTCGCGATCCCTGATCGGCACGACCGCCGTGAGGCCCAGCAGCACCAGACCGCCTTCGCTGGGCGAACTGTAGATGCAGCAGGTGTCGCCCAGGGCTTTCGGAAGATCGCGACGGAGATCGACTTGCAGCGACTTCGTGAGTGCGTCCAACGATTGCTCGATCCCGGTTCGCTGGACCGGTTCCATGTTTTCGATCATTGCCGTAACTTGATCGACGACCTTCTGGGCATCAAATCGCATGGCAAACGACAGCGTCGCATCGCGCGGAATGGGCGTCAGATCCCCCGCCCGTAGCGGCTGGTCGGAAAAGAGGCTCAGCAGGGGACCATTCGGCTCTCCGTCGGTCGAGAGCAAGAGCTTGCTCGTGAACGTCTCGCCTTCGAGGCCCGAAACCGAGCTTAAGGCCGAGAGCTTATCAAGCCCCAGGCGACGCAGGGCATTGCGGGTCTTGGGCATTGTCTTGTCGGTCGCCACCTGGTCGAGCAGCATCTTGAGGTTGAGGTAGACAACGGTAGATACCCGTTCGACGGGCAACTGCTTGCGCAAAGTACCAAGCCAAGCAGGCGGTTCCTGCTGGCGACGCTTCAAGATTTCCTCGATACTGCCATCGCCGATTCCGAGAATGAAGTCGGTGCCTTGGAAACCGCAGGTAACAGACTCGATGTTCATGGAACCTGTGTGGCCGAAACGATACCACGCATGGCCCGCGATCTGAACCTCCTTCACGTCGGCAGCCTTCACGTTCTGGCGAAATTGGTCGAAGGCGGCACGAAGTTTATCGGAGTCCTGACCGGCCACCACCAACATGCCTCCGCGGACATACTGAGGAGTGCCGTCCTTATCAGCCTTGATTTCCGTGGCGAAGATGGCCCCGGGATGCGCGGCAGCGATTTTGGCGAACTCCAGCGCGACCTGTAGGTATGCGGCATCGCCACGGTCCTTGGTGTCCGTCGGGTCTGGCAGTGCTGCTTTGGACACAAAGGTAGCCAGCGTGGCGAAGCAATGTTGGACTTCAGGCTCGGCCAGCAGTTGTTCCGTTTGATTCTTGCTTTTGGGATCTGGAACGGCCATGCCGGCCCAACTGACATAGAAGAGGCATTTCTCAGGCGCGACACGTGCCAGGGCCGGATCTTCCGGTGCAGGCGGCAGGCCCAGTGGGAGCGTCCATCCACCACCAAAAATCGTCAGGAATAAGACGGAAAAGAATTTCGTAGCAACGGTTTCCATGTCTGTCTCCAAAAAAGAAGGATATTTTCATCTGGCAACCACCGGGTTGATCCCTATGATAACAAAATGCCGGTCAATGTGGGACTGCCCGTGTTGTTCGGCGCGGGTCTCCTGCTCTTGTTCGGCGCGGGGCTCCTGACCCCGCCGAAATGCTCGACCGAAGGTCTCCCGGTAAATCGGAGACCTTCGGTCGGCGGCGTGGCTCGGTCAGAGACCGGCCACAACAGGTCGGCGGCGTGGCTCGGTCAGAGACCGGCCACAACAGGTCGGCGGCGTGGCTTGGTCAGAGACCGGCCACAACAGAGGCCACAACAGCCGAAACGAGTTGATACCGGTAGACGACAATAGCAGCATCCTGAACCGACCGATAACCGCTTCGCGGTTGAATACTGGGGCCCCCTACGCCAACGGCGTTGATCATTCCCTACGCCAACGGCTACGCCGCCCCTAATCGCACGACTTCTTCCCGGATTTCGACTTATCGGCCTCATCGGGTTTGGTGGGAACGGCCTTTTCGGCTTCCTTGGGATCCTTGGGCTGGGGCGGGGTGCCGGAACCAGCAGCGCCGCCGCTGTTGATGTTGACCAGGGGGCCGAAAATATCGACGCCGATGGGCGAAATGTTGACGAAACTGCCGCCTACCTTGAGCGAAAGCTGTAGGCCGCCCTCGATCACGACCGTCATGCCGCCCTTGATGTAGACCGTCTGACCGGACTCCACGGCGTAGTTCATGCCGATCTTCTGTTGTACGTCCATGCCGACATTTTGCGAGACCGTGCCGTCGATCTTCTCGTTGACGTCGCCTTTGACCTCGAGGTGCATGCCGCCATCGCCGACGCTGTGGGCCTCTTTCTTCTCGACGACGATGTCGAGGTTGCCCCCGTCGGCGGCCTCGCCGTTGCCGACCATCATCTTGAAGTTGCCTTCGGTCTGCTCGATCTGGTGACGCTTGACCTTGAGATGCTTGTCTTGATAGATCAATTCCCGCTGATCGCCGCCCTTCTTGCCGTCTTTCTCGTAACCGATGATCTCGTGACGGTTTCCGTAGATCCGCTCTTTGGAATCATTCTTGACGCGGCAATCCATGTCCTTCTCGGCATGGAGGTAGACCTGCTCGTCCCCTTTTTTGTCTTCAAAACGAAGTTCGTTATGCCCCTCGCCCCCCTTCGATGTGTTGGTCTTCAGGTAGCTCTTGGTCTTTTCGTCCGGCAGCGTATAGGCCGGCATCTGGTCGGCATTGTAGACCTGGCCGGTGATCAGCGGCCGGTCGGGATCGCCGTCGAGGTACGAAACGACCACCTCTTGGCCGATGCGTGGGATCGACACGAAGCCCCAGTTGCGGCCGGCCGAGGGGACCATGCAGCGAATCCAGCAGGAGCTTTTGTCATCCTTCTTGCCCTCGCGGTCCCAGAAGAATTGCACCTTGACGCGGCCGTAATTATCGGGGTAAATCTCTTCGCCGGAGGGGCCTACCACCACGGCGGTCTGCGAGCCGTGGATCACCGGCTTGGGCGTCAAACGGGCGGGTCGAAGCACGGCCGAATCGGGCACGCAGGTGAAGGTGTTCTGGTAGATATCTTCACCGGAAGCCGATCCGGTCGTATATTCCGGACCGGAAGCGGAATGGGTCACCGAAGTGATGACGTACTTCTTTCCCTTTTCGCTGGGGCTGATATGCTCCTCCATCGTGAACTTGCCGCCGGGAGAGAAGCTGCGGCATTGGCCGCCGCCATTGACCACATCGTGCGGCATCTCGTCTTCCTCCATGCGGATGCGGACAAGGGCCTCGCCTTCCGGCTTTTCGACATATTCGCCCGGATAGTCGAAGATTTCCCAGCTCTTGTTGCCGGGCAGATCGACGATCGTGGTCGAATCGGTCTTGAGATCGGTTTTCGGTGTTTTGAAATTGTAGTCGGTGTGGGTCCACTTGCCGGGCCGATACTCGAATTGATGCTCCCAACGGGTAATCCTATCGACGTTTGCGATCACGCTTTGGCGCATGAATACATCTTTTTCTTTGCAATCGACGTAGGCACTGACATCATCGCCCAGCACGAGGGTGTGTTTGCCGTCCTCGTGCTTGAAGAAGTAGAAAATGCCGTACTGCTCCATCAGGCGGGAAACGAAATTGAAGGCCGTTTCCCGGTACTGCACGCAGTATTCACGCGTGGGATAGGACTTGGTCGGCGAGAATTTATAGTCGGAAATGCCGAACTTGCCGAAGACGTCCTTCAAGATCGCGGGAATGTCCTTGTCCTGGAAAATGCGGCAATCGGCCGTGCGAGTGAGCAGCCAGAGCGCGGGCACGACCTCGGCGCGATAGACGCTGTGGCGGTCGTTGGTGCCCTGGTAGGCAAAACGCGAAACAATGCCGTTAAAGAATCGTTCACCCCCCGCAGGGTATTTCAACTTGACGGTGACGTTTTTCCCGACGATTGCCTTGGCCTGAATGGCAGGATCTTCGGAAACCATGGTCAGCCCAAAATGAAAGGGCCGAGAGAACTCCTCGGTTCCTTGAAAACTCGTCAGGAGCAGTTTGTCCGGCCCCAGTGGAGTTGTGACCTCCATGCGGTGCGGATCTTGTTTCAAGGCTGCCATGGTGACACCTACTTAGTTTCTGTTGCGGAAAAGTAGGGTGGGACGAGTACAACGAGCCCCACCAATTCCGTTGCAGTCCACTTTTGGTGGGGCTCGTTTCACTCTCCCCTATACGAACCAGCTTAAGGAATTCACTCGTCCCACCCCACAATATGTCCGGTGCCTCGAAGCCCGCCCTGGGAACTCTTGCCCATTCATTCCTACGCCAACGGCGTTGCGTCCCCTAGCCCAGGGTTGCCGCGCAGGCTACCCTGGGAAACGGTATCCACGAAACCTTCTACGCCAACGGCGTTGTGTCCCATTCCTGGAGTCGGCCATTTCTCCGCGATCCAATCATTCGTGCCGTCCTGAGACACAACCCCGTTGGGGTAGGGCCTCGTTTATTCCTGTTCCCAGGGTAGCCGCTGCGCGGCAACCCTGGGCTAGGGGACAGAATCCCGTTGGGATACCGAGATCCCAAATTGGACAATGAACCCAAAATCCTTAACTTCGTGCGTATGGGCTCGCTGCGCTCGTCCCACCCGACGCTCGCGATTAACCCTTTCCGCAACAGAAACGACTATCCGAAAACCGCTTCCGCCCAATTCCCACGGCGCAACTAGTTACCGGAAACCTCGTTCGTTTCCGAATCGTACATGGCGGGGACGCTACCCGCGGAGTTGCCCATTTCGTCGTACTTGTTGTACTTCCACTCGATCTTCGTGTAGTTGAGCGTGACGCACTCCGACGGCACGGGGGACTGATCGCCCGAAGCATTGTAACTGTAGCTGCTGACGACCACGTTGGACAGTTTAAGCTCCATGTTCACGACGTTCTTGCCGCTGAGGTTACTGCACAGGTGAACGGTCACGGTATCGAGGAACTTGCCGCTGGCGCAATAGGCGGCAAACTTGGGCGTTGACGTATCCCACGTCTTGGTCACGACGAGGTCGCCCAGCGACGTTTCGCCGTTTTGACGGCCAATGCCTCGGGCGTCCGACGAAATCGAACGGTGAATGGGCAGGGAAATCGCTTGGACCTCGACCCACTTCTTGTGATCCGCATCGTCGACTTCGCCATCGATTCCCGGAAGTTGAATGTAAGCTGCCATTTGAAATACTCCTCTGAAAAACGGTTGACAAAAAAGCGCGGGAGCAAAACGATTTACTCCCTTCGCACCACCAATTTTAATGTTCTGCCGCAGATGAATCAGCTCTCTTTCAAACTGACCCGCCTAGCTTTCAAGACTATTATCGCGGGTTCCATGCCAAGGTTGCGTGATTTCCCAAAAAATCTTTTGGCTCTTCGCCAAGTTTAAGGGGATCTGCTTGACAACCGCCCACGCAATATTAGAATACTGGTTACTGGCAGTTGTCCTGCTACCATGCGGCGCGCGATTTAGCGGCGAAAACCGCGAAATGCGACCGTGCTGAGTAGAACTCCTGTCGGATAAATCAAATTTCCTGGCTCTTCGCGAACTGATAAAAGGAAGAGGTTTTCCATGTCTGGTCTAACGGGTTATCAAGGTAGCGGGGCAACCCCGGTACTAATCGCCATCCTCGCGCAGCATCCCCTCGATACGACCCTGCCCTCGTCGACTTTGGCAAAGAATTTGTTCGACAACAACGTCCTGCCCTATGCCAAGACGCACTGGGCCTATCATGGAGTAACTTGCAACTGCCAGAATCTGGCGGAAGCAATGGTCGCAAGCTGGGCCTACCTCAAAACCGCGACCGGACGGGGGGATATGCCCCAGGCGTCGCAAGAGGTCTGCTCCACCCAAGGGAAGTCGGTTATCACCATAAACCGGCCCGTGCTGGGGGGAATAGCAAAGGGCAACATCCGACTACAAACCACCGGACAGCCCGATGGAAGATGTCTGTTCGGAAATCATACGGTATGCCAGATCGGATCCGAATTCTTCGATCTCACCTATATGCGCAGGACGAATGATAAGGCAGACTGTATCCTACGCGATCTGAAAACCAAAATTGGTGACGCGATCTGGGTGGTCGAGAACGCGCCCGGGAGGCTTCTCTACGTTCGCGACCCTCAAACGACCACAGCAGGGTTCGGCGACTGCTACCATGAATTGAACGGCAGAGGCTGGCTTACGGCTCAGGACTGGAAGAGCAAAACCTCGCGCATGGGCCATACCCGTTCCAGGGATATGGAGAGCATGGACGCCGCCCTGAAGGCCCTTGAGGCCAGAGGCTGGGTTGCCTTCCTGGCGTTGAAGACAGCCTTCTCGACTTGGGTCAAGCACAATCCCGATGAGGCCAAGACGCGAGATGTTGACCATTGTGTAAGAGACATGGCCTCATTCCTGGGCATAAACCTGATGCAATTAGGCGTAAAGATCATCTAGCCTGCCCGAGGGAAGGTCTTTGTGAGGCACCGCATCTTTCGGCCAGCCAAGCGTCTTCATGGCCATTTATGGTCATTCCCGGCGCAGCCGGTATTCGGCCCGTGCTTTAGCACGGGTTTTGGGATGACCGTGATCGACCGCCCCCGCGTCCCGACCGCCTACGGCGGTCGGGACGCGGGGGGGAATGGGAGGTTTTGGGCGTGTAACCCGTGCTAAAGCACTTGTCGTTACCCACATTTTACGTTATTGCCACCACGCT
>JBAWVO010000045.1:0-29074 GCA_037147235.1 Planctomycetota bacterium
GTCCTTGCCGATCAGCTCGACATCGGCCCACAGGCTCTTGCCGTCGCTCGTCAGGCCGATGACGTTGCCACGGTTGTGTTCGCCGTCCACCTGGAAGTGGGTTCTGGACGGAACGGGGACCGGGATCTTCCGCTCTTTGAACTCTTGGAACGTGTCGGACCAATGCTTCAGCGTGGTCGGTGTGACCTGGAAGGATTCGCCGTCGGCAGTCAAGTAATTGCCACAACGAATCGCCTCCACGCGGAATTTGTAAACCGGCTCGCCGTTGACAAAACGCACGGGCTTCAGTTGGTCGCCACCGGCAGGTATCGCCTTAGCGATATTGTCGAGGGCCAAACAGAATCCGCGTGCGAAACTTGCAACCATGATGGCTGTATCTTAGCCCGGTTCGCGCGCAACGACTGTAGTGAACTCTTTCCTCTGCCCCGACAAAATCGTTGCACCGACGCGGAGGCCCGCTCAGGCTACGCCCGGGCACATGCAGTCGCGGTGAACGCAACATACTGAACAAACTACTGAAAAAAGTGCGAAACTTGAACTTAGGAGAAGCCCCGAATCTCCGTCAAAGGCATCGCCGGGATAATGCGTTCCAATGCTGTTGGATGATGCGGTGTGCAGGGGCGGGCTGCCTCGCCCTTGATGGCGACATGGTTTCGTGCCACTGCCGGATGGCGAACCCCGGCCGTCTGGATCCTAACAAATTCCTTCCATACGACCTTCTGGTTCGCTCGGATCGGGATCTTCCTCGCCTATCCGCCGCCCTGGTTCCGGTTCGTCTATTCCGACGACGGCTGCGAGATGCTCCAGTGTGAGTGCCAGTTCTTCCGCGATCGGACGGTGGAATCTGGGTTTTCAGTTCAATGCCCGCTTGCCAGTCATCGCCAGGATCTTGGCCGACGCGTCGTTCGTCTCGGCCGTGGGCGATTTTCTGTTGGAAGTGGCAAGCGACAGATCCACGTCCTCTGCGGGCATACCCACGGCGGCGAGATCGATGTGGCGGAAAATCTGCAGGACGCGGCTGGGCCGGCCGAGCGTGGGTGGTGGGGTTTCTGCCGGGAATGGCCGGTCCTTGCCGTTAGTCCTTGCCAAAATCGCAAAAACGAACAAACCCGATGGCAAAATAGAATTCCTTGTGCTTGCGTTGGTTGCTGATAACCTGTGGCGAGGTTAGAATGGAGCTTTTCCTCGTACTTGCGAGTTACTGACCCTCTGAAACGGCCCCTGACGGCGCTACCCATCCGCTAAACGGAGAAAAAACCGTCAGGAACCGCGGGCCAAGGTGCGTTTGGTGAAATTAGCAGAACTAATAACAGTCAGGCAGCTAAAGGATTGCGGTGTGCGCAACCCAAGCTGCCGGAGGCTAGACACGCGGCTCGGATTGAGGAAATGAACTACTCTTACAAACAGAAACCTGTACGCTCATTGCTTCTGGACCAACTGAAAGCTAATATCGTTGTCCGTGGCCCATTTTTCCCGGAGCCGGTGCAGGTCATTGTGGCCCTATCGATGGGTGGTGCCGCCAAACTGGTTGGCAAGGGGCTGAACACCGGGCAAGTCCACGAGCCGATTCTCAACGCCGAACAACTCCCGCAGCTGACCTGCACTGCAGATAAAGCGCCGTTCGATGGCGATCCCCAGTATTTCCGCCCGGGCGTCGAGACCATGCGGTTGGCCCTGTTGCCGGCTTTGCTTGGGGTATGGATCGATCATGGGAGCAGGGAAGACTGGGGGCCGATGTGCTATCCGCCATGGGTACGCTGCCGGAATCGCCCGAAGGCAATGCAAGGCCGAGGACCGGAATAAGGCAATCAACTCGTGAGAAGTCATCTCTTGCACCCACCTGTTTAAGAGTCACCGATAATTGGGGAAATTCCCCAAGGAATGCCTAGAACCATCCAATCCAAGGAGCTTAGCATGAGTGCGGAGTCCGAGAACTATGTGAAACCGATTGTGGCGGCCCAGGATCCGCCAGATCTGACGCCGCCCGAACTCGTACCAGCCTATGAGGCTGAAACGATCGCCAACCGCCAGCCGTTAGTAGATCCCGCGGCCCAAATGCAGTCGCCTGAAGTTGCCGAAAGGAAGATAGATGGGCAGGCTCGATCTGTGGTTCCGACTGAAGGTGGTGTAATCGCCGCCGCCCGGTTGGCTGAAGCTGATCGCGAGGAGTTGCAGCCCACTCTGCAATATCTCTTGCAGGCGGTCGAGAAACTCCAGACCAGCTTCAACGACAAGATCCGCTATGACGCCGGACGGGAAGCGATCATCGACCGACTGCACGCCGAGATCCAGGAATATCGCGCCGACCTGGTTCTGAAACTTCTCAAGCCGATGGCCCTAGATCTCATCAACTTATACGACGACGTGGGCAAGATGGTGACGACAAACAAATCGAAGGTGGAAGGCTCGGTCGTGGCGCAGAAGCTACTGGCCCTGCTGGAAGACTTTCAAGGAGACATCGAGAGTTTCCTTGATCGCAACGGGTTCACCTCGTTTACCTCGCCCGAGGATGAATTCGACCCAAAACGCCAGCGTACTTTGCAGCGGGTTTCCACCGATGACCCGACCCGTGATCGCAAGATTGCCGAGCGGATTCGCAAGGGGTTCGTCTATGAGGAACGCGTAATCCGACCTGAATTGGTGATTGTAGCTGTGTATGAAGCGAAAACTGAGAACTGAAATTGTTTTAACATTAGGAGGATGATCGTGCCAGAAACCTTGAAAAAAGTCTATGGAATCGACCTGGGTACGACGTATTCGTGCATTGCCTTGGTCGATGAAACTGGCAAGCCTGTGATCTTGCGGAACGACGACAACGAGCCGATCACGGCTTCCGTCGTTTTCTTTGACAACGACAATGTCGTTGTAGGCCGTGTGGCAAAGGAGAACGCCGAGCTACAACCGGACAACGTGGTGGAGATGGTGAAGCGGAGCATGGGCGATCCGAACTACTTGTTCCAACATGGCGACAAGTCGTATCGTGCCGAGGAAATTTCCGCTTTCATCCTTCGGAAGTTAGCCGGCGATGTGCAAAAGCAGACCAACGAAGCGGTCACGGATGTGGTAATCACGGTGCCCGCCTACTTTGGCGTCAACGAGAAAGAGGCGACCGCCAAGCGGGTAAGATTGCCGGGTTGAACGTGTTGAGCATCATCAACGAGCCGACGGCAGCCGCCATCAGTTACGGCATGGAAAAGACCGGCGACCAGGTGGTGCTGGTCTACGACCTCGGCGGTGGCACGTTCGATATCACGATGATCGAGATTAAAGGAGGAGGGATTACGGTGATCTGTACCGGCGGCGATCACAACCTGGGGGGCAAGGATTGGGACGCTATTGTCGTCAGCTATCTGGCCGACCAGTTCCGCCAGCAGACCGGTTCCAGCGAGGATATCCTGGAAAACCGTGAGACCCTGCAGGACCTTAACAATCGGGCGGAAGCGGCGAAGAAAACGCTCTCCAAGCGGGAGACAGCCCCCATTCGCGTTTCCCATGGCGAAACGGCGAAAGTCGAACTCGCCCGTCAGAAGTTCGACGAACTGACGGCCGACAAGCTTGAACGCACCATTACGCTGACCCACGAAGTGCTGGCCGAGGCCAGGAAGAAAGACTACAACGGTTTCGATCGCATCCTGCTCGTCGGCGGCTCGACGCGGATGCCTCAGGTCCAGGCCCGCGTCCAGAAGGAATTCGCCGTTCCCTGCGAAATCTACGATCCAGACGAATCGGTGGCCAAGGGGGCCGCAATCTACGGTTGGAAGCTGGCGTTGGACGAGGCGATCAAGATCCAAGTCAGCGAGGTCACTGGACAGAATGCCGAACAGGTTGATGTATCCAAGACGGATGCCAAGGTTATCGAGCAGGCCAAGCAGGAAGTTGCCCGGCAGTACGGTTTGTCCGCCGCCACAGTGAAGAGGGCAGCGGAAACCAAGATTGCCGACGTAACTAGCAAGACATTTGGGATCGTGGTCACAATCAACCAGCAGGGAGAGAAGGTAAACAACCTCATTCGAAAAAATGACCCAGTACCGGCCGACGTTTGCAGAACCTTCGGCACTCGCGAAGCCAATCAAGAATTTGCGCAGGTGCGCCTGATGGAAACCCAGGGTACCGACGAGCTGAGCGAATTGAGCATGTGCACAGAGCTGGGCACGGCCGAGCTGCCTCTTCCGCCGAACCTTCCCGCCGGTGCACCGATCCACGTCAAGTTCGTCTTGAACAGGCAGGGGCGGCTGGAGGTTTATGCCACCGAGCCCGTCACGCAGAAGACCGTTCAGATCCAGGTGGACACGGCGAGCATCATGTCGGCGCAAGAGGTGGAAAATGCCTGCGCACGCGGTCTCGCGATCGAAGTCTCTTGAGAGGACCACCATGGAGCTTTTAGCGATCGGGATCGACCTAGGCACGACCAATTCGGCGATCGCCTGGATCAATGATTTGGGGCGGCCGGAGGTCATTCCTAATTGCGAAGGCAGCCCGATCACGCCGTCGGTGATCGACTTCAGTCGCGATCCGCCCCTGGTGGGTAAGGAGGCCAAGGAATTGCAAGCCCTGGGAGAGGAGAACATCGCTTCCTTCTTCAAGCGGAGTATGGGCGACCCAAACTTCGTTGTGCATCTGGGCGGCCAGACGCGGACGCCGGTTGACCTCTCGGCTCTGGTCCTGGAGAAGCTCAAGCGGGACGCCGAGGCCCATTTGGGTCGCCCAGTGGCTCAGGCCGTGATTACCGTGCCGGCCTATTTCAACAATGGCCAGCGCGAGGCTACGATCGAGGCGGGCCGTAGGGCGGGGCTGGATGTCTTGCGGATCATCAACGAACCTACAGCCGCCGCGCTAGCCTTCGGCCTCCGCGAAAGCAAGTCGTCTCAGCGCGTGCTGGTCTACGACCTCGGTGGCGGCACGTTCGACGTATCGCTCGTCGAGATCTCGCCGCAAAACATCTCCGTACTGGCTACCGACGGGGATCACAACCTAGGCGGCAAGGACTGGGACGACCGCATTGTCGTCTATCTCGGCCAGCATTTTGCCGATGCCCACGGCGTTAACCCGCTGGACAACAATATTTCCTTCAACGACCTCTTGGTCCGCGCTGAGGACGTCAAGAAGCAACTCTCTTCTCGCAACTCAGTTCGCGTACCGATCCACTACGAAGGCCAACGCGAAACGTACGAGTTGACGAGGGAGAAGTTTCAGGAGTTGACCCAAGACCTGATGGAGCGTACGCAACGGCTGGCCGAGCAGGTCTTGGAAGAATCGCACTTCTCATGGAACGATTTGACGGGTGTGTTGCTGGTAGGCGGGTCCACGCGGATGCCAATGGTCCACGATTACGTGCGGCGGATGTCGGGCAAGGAACCAATGACGGGTGTGAACGTGGACGAGGCCGTGGCCCTGGGCGCCGCTATCCAGGCGGCGATTGACCTCCGCGAGAAAGGCGAGCAGCCGCGGTTCTTCCTCGGCGGCACACGCCGCATTCAGGACGTAATGAGCCACAGCCTGGGTGTCATCGCCTTGAGCGAAGACCGAAAGTCCTACATCAACAGCATCATCATCCGCAAAAACTCGCCAGTGCCATGCACCGAGTCGAAGCCCTATCAACTGAACACTCGCGACGGTCGCGACAACCAGTTGGACGTCTACCTGCTCCAAGGCGAGAACGAAATTTCCCATTGTTCGATCCTGGGGAAGTACGTCTTTTCGGGTATTGCGCACGAGTGCCGCGGCCAGGCCGTCGTGGAAATCGAGTACGGCTACGATCAAAACGGAGTGGTCACGGTCTCTGCCCGGCAGCAGTCAACGGGGAAGGCCCTGCCGCTGATGATCGAGCCGCTGCCGGCCGACATGTCATGGCTGTCGGCGTTCGCGGGGGGCGGCTCGGGCCGTAGCCTCTCACCCTACACGATGCATGCCGGCCAACAGCGCATCCCCGGGGCCATGACCGACCACTTCGGAAACGCCCAGGGATCGGAATACGACCTGGCTGAGAACAACGCCTTTGAAGGTTCGCTGATCGCAATCCTGCAATTATACACAGGCGAGGGTTTCGATTTCAGCTTGCCGACGGCTGCATTGGCCGAGAAAGGTTTCAGTCTCCGCCGCTGGACGAGTTCGCCATCGGTTCGCGACTTTCGCGAAACGCTCGACAAGGCATGCCAACTTTGGGTAGTCTCTGACAAATGTCAGCACCTGCAGAAGGACCACTTGATGGCCATTTCGGCGTTCTTTGAAGCCGGGAAGGGACTTTTCTTGTGGGGAGACAACGACCCCTATCATGCCGACGCTAACTTCATCATGGACAAGCTTTTCGGCTGTCACATGGCCGGCTGCGATTACGGCGACCAGATTGTGCCAGTGCAATCGGCGAAGGGCCAGCCCGGATTCATCAGTCACCTGGTCACCACGGGCATTGAGCGGCTCTACGAGGGAGTGACCGTCGCCACGATTCCAGCCAATCGCCACTTACAACCGCTCATGTACGGCTCGGCCCGAAACTTGCTCGTGGCCATTCACGATCACGATGGCCATCGTGCGATCATCGACGGGGGGTTCACCAAGCTGTTCTGCAAGTGGGACACGGCGGGCACCGGCAGGTACGTGAAGAACGCTGCAAGTTGGCTAGTGAACTTTGAAAGATTTGGGAATTGCGCGGATCTGGCGATGGGGCAGACAGTTGGCTGTTCATCCCTCGCACACCGGGGATATTGACGGGAGAATGCCATAGAATATGCCGCTCAGTGCGGCAAATCGGAAGTCATTTCTCGCGGCACACTTAAATTTTACAACGACCCGCCATGAAATCTATCGCGATTGGGATTGACCTGGGGACGACGAACTCGGCGATCGCCTGGATCAATGATTTGGGGTTCCGAACCAGGAAGGGAGCCCGATCACCCCTTCGGTGATCGATTTTAGTTGCGATCCGCCACGGGTGGGGGAAGAAGCCAAAGCGTCCCAAGGTCTTGGCGAGGAAAAAATCGCATCGTTCTTCAAGCGGAGCATGGGCGATCCCAACTTCGTGCTGCATTTGGGAGGCCAGGTACGCACCCCGATCGACCTCTCCGCGTTGGTCCTGAAGAAGCTGAAAGGGGACGCGGAAGCCAAACTTGGAACGCCGGTAACCCAGGCCGTGATTACCGTGCCGGCCTATTTCAACAACGCCCAGCGTGAGGCGACGATCGAGGCCGGCCGCCTCGCCGGCTTGGAGGTCTTGCGAATCATCAACGAGCCGACGGCCGCGGCCTTGGCCTTCGGCCTGCGTGAAACGAAGACCGAACAGCGCGTGCTGGTGTACGACCTCGGCGGCGGGACGTTTGATGTTTCGCTGGTGGAGATAACGCCGGTGAATATCTCCGTCCTTGCCACGGACGGCGACCACAACCTAGGCGGCAAGGACTGGGACGACCGCATTGTCGTCTATCTCGGCCAGCATTTTGCCGATGCCCACGGCGTTAACCCGCTCGACAATAACGTCTCGTTCAACGATCTACTGGTGCGGGCGGAAGACGCCAAGAAGGCCCTTTCGTCGCGCAATTCCACTCGGGTTGCGATCCACTACGAAGGCCAGCGTGAAACTTACGAGTTGACGCGGGAGAAGTTCCAGGAACTGACGCAGGACTTGATGGAGCGAACTCAGTGCCTGGCAGAACAGGTCATGACGGAGTCGGGCGTGACTTGGACGAACCTCACCGGCGTGTTGCTGGTAGGCGGGTCCACTCGGATGCCGATGGTCCACGATTACGTGCGGCGGATGTCGGGCAAGGAGCCAATGATGGGTGTGAACGTGGACGAGGCCGTGGCCATGGGCGCCGCCATCCAGGCGGCGATTGACCTCCGCGAGAAATCCGGGGGGAAGCACGAGACGTTCTTCCTCGGCGGATCGCGCCGCATCCAGGACGTGATGAGCCACAGCCTGGGTATGATTGCTGTTTCGCAGGACGGCTCGAAGTACGTCAACAGCATTATCATCCCAAAAAATCAACAGATTCCATGTACGATCCAGCGTCCATACCAATTGCGGACCCGCCGCGGCGACAACGAGCTGGAAATCTACATAACCCAGGGTGAGATAGAAGACCCTCGCTCTTGCTCATTCCTGGGCAAGCATCGGCTTACCGGTATTCATCATTCCTCCAGCGGTCCGACCGTGCTGGACATTAGCTATGCTTACGACCAAAATGGTGTAGTGCAGGTTTCTGCATTAGACCACGCCAGTGGGATCCATCTGCCGATCCGAGTGGAATCGCTTCCCAGCGACATGTCCTGGTTGAGTCGGCCGCCGCAGGCATCCCTTGCTCAGGAGCATCTCACGGTCTATATGGCGTTCGACCTTTCGGGCAGCATGGCGGGCGGCCCGTTGCAACAGGCCCAGAAAGCGGCCAACGCGTTCGTCGATCAGATGGATCTCGCCCATACTTCGGTGGGCGTGATCGCCTTTGCCGACAGCGTAAGCATCAGCATTAATGCCTCCCAAAACGCCAAGCAACTCAGAAAAGCAATCGGTAGCCTGAGCATCGGCATGGTTGGCTTTGGCAATGCGACCGATCCTTTCCGTGAAGCACTCGACCTCTTACAGAAGGTTTCTGGGGCCCGATTCCTCATTGTCTTGACCGATGGCGTATGGAGTCATCAAGAAGCAGCCGTCAAGCGAGCCAAGGCCTGTCACCAGAAGGAGATTGAGGTCGTCGCGATCGGGTTCGGGGGGGCCGACAAGAAGTTCCTGCGTCGTATCGCGACATCCGAGGAAGCGAGTCTGCTGACGGCAGTCGACAAGCTGGTTTCGACATTCAGCACGATTGCCAAAGAATTGACCCAACGTGGTTCCGGAGCTGCGAGCGGCAGCTCCCGAATGAAGTGGTTCGGCTAGTCTTCCAGAATTAGACAAGGCATCACAGCATGTTCCGGCCCAACTATTACCTGTTGCTTGAGCTCGACTGTGGCGAGAAGTCCACAGCCAAGATCGAAGCGGCGATTATCGCAAAACAGGCCGAATGGTCCCGCGATCGCAATCACCCCAAGAAGGGACGCGAGGCGCAGCAGTACCTTGGCCTTTTGACGGACATTCGCAAGGTTATGGGCAACGCGGAGGATCGGGAAAAGGAATCGCGGGAGTGCCGCGAGCTGCGGCAACAGGCGGAGAAAGCCGCCTATGCGGACTTGGACCGGCACATCGGCACCGTCGCCGCCCGTGGGCACCTATTCGAGTCGGAAGTCGCTCAACTGGTTCAGCAGTTCAAAGGCCGTTTCATCGAAGCCGAGATTCGCAAACGCATCAAGGTTCCCATCCGGAAGGATTCCCGGCCGGAGGGCGCCTCGCGGCCCGAACTGGACACTTCGACGGCGAAAGAAATCGAAAATCGCTTAAAAATCATCGCCAAGAAGGATCTCTATGATTTCCTTGATCTTCCGCAATCAACGAGCCATGATCAGCTGCTCAACCGGGCCCGCGAGTTGGATTCCGATGCCCGAAAGAACAATAACAAGTCGGCGGAGGTGACCGCTCAAGCTGAACTGGCCGGATTCTGCCTGCGGGTTTTCAAGAGCGAGGAGGAGCGGGAGCGTTACGACAACACGCTGGCGATGTGCGGATTGCGGGAAATGGACGGCCAGATCCGCATGGCGGGGGCCAGCAAGAAGATCGACGCGCGGGCCATGGAGTCGCTTCTTAAAGAGGCCGGCTCTCGAGGTGTAACTCCCGACGAAGCCCGAGCCTACATTTGCGCTTTCGCGTCGAAACAAGGTTGGGCTGTTGAGGTGCCACATGGGGATGGCCCAGATCGCGTCCACGCGTGTGGCGCATGCGGGGTAATCAATGCCACGGAGGCCACCGTCTGTGCATCGTGCGGGGAACCACTGTGGATCGCCTGTCCCAGTTGCCAGACGCGCAACGCCTCGGAAACAGTTATTTGCCCGAGATGCGGTTTCAAAGTGGGTAACGCCGCGCTGGTTCGCCGCATGGAGCGTGACGCCCAGCGGTCACTCGGCGACGGCGATTTCACGGCTGCAGAGCGCTACGTTCGCGAGGCCGAGGAACTCTGGAATGATTCCCCAAGCCTTCGCAAGCTTCGGGATCAGTTGCATGAGCACAAGCTACAGAACCAGGAGCGTCTGCAAAAAAATGCCGATACAGCGAAGAAACTCCAAGATGCGATGATCCACAAGCGGTTTGCCGAAGCCCAAGCCTTGGTCATCGACGTTGCGCACTGCGATCCGAACTATGCGAAGTTGAATGAGTATCGCGGGCAGATCGAAAAGGCAATCAACGAGGCTCACGGCCATGTGGATCGGGCCCGATTGGAGGAACGAAACGGCCGCATCGACGAAGCGGTGAACGCCTATGGTGATGCGTTGCGGGCCTGCGACGATTATCCCGATGCCCAGCGCGGCTTGGAAAAACACCCTCCGAAGCCGCCCGCCAATCTCCGCGCGGTTGCCCTGGTGGCGGGTATCGATTTGAACTGGCAGGCGACGCCGTCCAGGGGCCCGGCGAAATATGTCGTGGTTCGCAAGACCGGGGCGCCGCCGGTGAGCCACACCGACGGCAAAGAGGTGGCCGTAACGTCCGCCACCAACATTACCGACGCTGATGCGCCATCCGGCCAGCCGGTCTTTTATGCGGTCTATACTGATCGCGGCGGCGTGCTTTCCTCCTCGTCAGCCGCCAGCCAGGGTGTCGTTCGTCTAGCCGAAGTCGGCGAACTTACGGCGACCAGCGGCGAGAACCGCATTTCCTTGAACTGGAGACTGCCCGGCGGCGTGCAGGGCATCGAAGTCTGGCGAAATTCGGGCGATGCACCACGGGCCCGCAATGAAGGGGCATCGCTGCACGTGCCAGGAGTCGTGTCCACGTGTGTGGATGACAAACTGAAGAACGGCACACTGTATGGCTATCGGGTGATTACCGTATTTCGGGGGATCAACGGCGAATCGCTCTATTCCCAGGGCGTGACGTGCGAAGCAATCCCTTCCGAACTGCCCAAGGTGGTGAACGATCTTTCCGTGACCCAGGATCAAGGCGAGTTACGCGCGACATGGACGCCACCAAGTATCGGTACAGTCCACGTTTACGCCACGCCAGCCAAGATCGCTTACTCCAGCGGGCAATCGATTTCCCTTGTCGAAGCGGAAAAGATTGGCCGCCGTGTGCCGGCGGTCAGTAATAGGGAAATTCGGGACAAATTAAATAACATCAGGTTGCTGTACCTGGTTCCGGTTACGGTGTCGGGTACCACAGCGGTCGTCGGCCAGCAAGTCTTGATGAGTTGCCTGGGCGACGTACAGGATCTACGGGTACAAGTGCGAGACGGCCGACTGATTGCCCAGTGGCAGTGGCCGGCTGATTGCTCGATGGTATCGATTTCCTTGCGGACGGACACGTTTTCCACAGGCCCGGAGGACAGCCGCATCGCATTGTTCACGCGACATCACTACGAGCATCATGGAAAATTCGAGCACGACGTGCCCCAATCAGCCCAGATCTATCTCACTGTGTATGCCGCGTTGAAAGACGGCGTCGGGTGGGTCTACGCCTCGGGCACGGGCAGCGGGGCACGGCGGCGATGCGAGGTGGGTACGCGTCAGACCGTCCTGTACTGGGTTCGAGGCAAAGGCGATGGTGGCGCTGGTAAGACACGTTTCGAGCTACTGCTGAAGGCGGATTCCGAGATAACGCTGCCCGCGTTGATTCTCGTCGGCAAGCCGGAAGGTCTGCCGCTCGCCCCGACTAACGGCACGGTTGTGTTGAACTTGCCTAACGGGACGATGTGTGCCGAAGGCAAGCGGGTCTCGCTTGCCTTCAAAATCGATCGCTCTGATCGATTTTGGCGGTTCAGGCTGTTTGCCGTGAATGAATGCGACAATCAATGGTTGGAGTTGATGGAATCGGATAAACTGGGAGGCATCTTTCCTCCCTTGTTCGGCTAATGAGGATTGACCTCCTTTTGCGAGAGGATGAACGACGATGAGAGTGATTTCACCCTGCGGTTCGGTCACATGTCCCTACTGCTTTGCCCAATTTCATCTCTCGAAGGCGGCTAGGCGCTCGCTTTCGCCGTCAGCCGTTAAGGAGCCGGATGAGGTACTGGGGCGGTTTCTTTCGATTCCTGCGCCGCGATTGGCGCATGTGGAGTTGCCACCACCGGCGAAGTTCTGGGGGCGGGTGAAACGTCGCCTGATTGCAAACCACGACGGTATGTCCGATTGGAAGAAAATCTGCCCGGAATGCCATTTACCCTTGCCCCCGAAGACGGCTAATGGCGAACTATCCAACGACATCTTCGCGATCATCGGGGCGCGGAGTGCCGGCAAGAGCAACTACTTCGGAGTACTTCTGAAGCTGCTGCAGGGGCACTACGCCCAGGAAATGGATTTCTCCTGCTACGAGCAGGAAACATTCTCGGTGAAGGACTTGAAACCGATCGGTTCGTCGCAATTGTACCGGCAGCGCTACGGCAGGAAGCTGTTCGACGGCAACGAACGGATGGCCGTCGATCAGACGAGGTCGGCCGAGACAGAGGTTGACAGCCGAATTCCGTTGATCTACCGCCTAGAGTGCAATCGGCGGTGGTTCCATTACATCAGTCGTCCACTTTCCCACGTTGCCGCAACGAACCTAGTGATCTTCGACGCGGCCGGGGAGGACATGGACGATCCCACGAAACTAGAACACTATTACCGCTATTTGCTCCGCGCCAAAGGGATTATTTTCCTGATCGATCCACTGCAGTACCCCGGGCTCCGCAGCCAGCTTCCTGAGGAAATTCGCAAACGCTTGCCGCGCATCGAGACTGAGCCGGCGGAGATCGTGGCAAAAGTGATCACCATGTTCGAGTCGCGGGCCGGATTGCCGGCCGGCGGCAAGATCAACGTGCCTGTCGCCTTTGTCTTGACCAAGTCCGACATGCTGCGGGGCATTGTGCATTCCACGTCCGAAATCCTCCGCGACTGTTCACATAAGGGCGGTTTCAACCGGTCGAGCTGTCAAAGGGTTGGCGAAGAAGTGGTCGAGTGCATCCGCGAATGGGACTGCCCGCAGCTCGTTGACCTGGCCCAGCGCCGGTTCCGGCATGCCTCTTTTTTCGCGGTGTCCGCCTTGGGCGAATTGCCCGACGAGAAAATGCGCATTAAAGCTGTATCGCCGCTTCGCGTGGGCGATCCCTTGCTTTGGATACTCTGGAAGTCCGGTTATATTCCGGCTCAACGAATCTGATCTTGCAGGAGGCAAACCGGGTTATGAAACAGCTATACTATACATCTTGCCGCGAAGGCGAAAGCGTAAACGGGCGAAGCGGCTTCCAGATCCGCGCCATCTCGCGCGATGTCGATTCCGACCGCGTTCGCGCGGCCCTGCGTTTCGCCGGATACTCACTTCCTGAGGGAACCCAAGGTTCGGAAGAGGTTGTCTCCACGTCCCCCGTACGCCTCATCCTGGTCGACACGCCGGATGCGGGCAAGCTGATTTGCCACAGCGTCTACGTGGGTAAAGATCCGACCACCGGCCGTTTCGGAAATTTCTTTTCGCACCTACTGCTAGAAGTCCCATCTGAGATCGACGCATCTCGCGCCATCGCAAGCTGGGGAAGCGACGGCTGGCAACGAGCCGACATCCGCTCCGGCTCGGTACTGCCCGACCTGTCCGACTTGCCCGTCGGCGACACGCTTAACGACGCTGAGTTGGGCAGTTTCCTGACCTCAGACGAGAACCGGGCGATGTTTTCGTTCGTCCTGACGGCGCACCTTTGCAGTGCAGCAGAAGAACGGATATTCGTGGCGGCTCGGCCCGAAGACGCCGCATTGTGTGTCTACGGAATGACCCGCACCTTGCCGACCGGTTTGTTGAAAACCCTTAGTTTCTCGACTTTTGAGAATCAACCCCTTAGTTGTTATTCGCGGCTGGTTGCGACCCACTGGAACGAGACGCATCCGATGTCGGCGATCGATCTGCCCTCGTCCTGCTATAGCGACGGTGCCGCAGGATACAACATTTACTCGGGCCGGCACACGACACTTCCCCGCACGTGTGAGTACGTGGAATTTGCCATCGAGGCGTTGGTTTCCGGTAACCGCGATGATCTGGATCGGTTGTTGGCAATCTGCGAGAAGTACCGTGTCGAAAGCGCGGAGCATCTGGAGATTGTATTTCGATTCCATCACCAGCCCCAGTCTGCCTCCGCGGAGGAGTTGCTCCAGGCATTGGGTCGGGCCGAGTTTCAGCCGTTGCTCCTGGATCGGCCGGAGTTAGTACAACGGATCGTCGCCACGGCCCTGGACGACGTCACATACCGCAACGTGGAGCTTCCGAAAGCACTGGCCAAGGTGCCTGCCGAAGGCGAATTGCGCACACACATGGCGGACGTGGTCCTCGAGAATGCCCTTGCGGCCCTTTCGTCTGGTGACGCAGCGCGGGTGTGCTGTGCTGTTGAGGAAGTGCTGCCTAAAATCGCCACGACGCAACGCAAGAGCGGCTGGCATCGCGTCGTAGATGACGTTCACAGACTGAACCTCAAAGAAGACCTGCGTATCCAACTCGCCCCGCGATTGTTGAAGGCAGGGGCCATCAATGGCGAAGTGCAGCGTCGGAAGTGGCTTGCCAGTACGTCCGGCCGGTTGCGAGTCTGGCTCGATTCCGACATCGAAGAGAGCCAGAAGGACTTCATTTGTACGAGTTGTCTCGATGCCGAAGGTGACGTCACCGAGGAATTTGCAGGAGCTCTTTCGTCGACAGAACAATTGTCCCGCGCCGTTGACGTTATGGTCTGGGCCGTCGAGCATGGACGCACGCCGGACCTGGCCGCGTATCTCTTTCGCGGTGTCTTATTGCAAACTTCATCGCCGGAAGAGTTCTTCGCCCGGATCATGGAACGCCGCAATCAATTACCCGAGGCCCTGTTCCGCGAATGCCTGAAGGCAGCTTTGGAAAGGGGCCGCCTCGACATGATGAAGCTGATTCTCCTCCAAGGCGCCGAACTGGCATTGCAGATTCGGGACTCGGACGACGTCGAACGATTGACTCGCGGCGTCTTGCGGGGCTTGAGTGATCAGGCGTTGGCCGAGCCCAAGCTGCGCGCGTTCTTGGCTGCAGTGTCCAAACGGTCGGACGTCGATCCCGACTTGGCGGAAACATTGAAAGCCTGGCTGAGCCTCGGCTCCTTCTGGGAGAAAACGGCCTTGGACGCGACATCCTTCAA
Source organism: Planctomycetota bacterium (assembly GCA_037147235.1). Taxonomy (GTDB): domain Bacteria; phylum Planctomycetota; class Planctomycetia; order Pirellulales; family Thermoguttaceae; genus JANXQG01. The sequence continues at coordinate 15,183 of JBAWVO010000045.1, forward strand.
GGCCGTGGCTGCCGCACTTGCCGCAAATCCGCCGAATCGCGACGAACTGTCGTGCCGCGTGGTCGACCGCCTAGTCCGGCTGTACCTCAAGCAGGGCGAAGCGAGCGATGTTCAGACGGTCGTTGAGATCGGATTATACCTTCTCGGCCCGCATTTTGCTGGCGGTGCCCCGGCTCTCTATAGACTGTTATGCTGCAAGTTCCAGGCGGAGCGACGCTTCTGGAACTGTACAGGCCTTCTCCACGCCCTGCTAGCGGTCGCCTTGGGAGCTGCCGAACATCGGAAGCTCGCGGACGAACTGGACGAGGAACTGATCCTAGATGCACGCAATCTGGCCCGTGACCTCGGGCGGTACGGCCGTACTACGGTTTTTGCCGCGATCGAACGACGCGTGAAGCGTTGGCCGGAGAGACCACGGCGGCTGTGGAGATTTTTTGATGAATTCGTCCGACCGCGACGTCTGGCCGTGATCCACGGTTTCGGTTCGCTTTTTCGCGTCTTTGTTTCGCGCTCGCCAAAAGCATGGCCGGATGACGAGATCATCGCGGCCAAACTCTGCGAAAAGTTCGTTCAACCGGGGCTGCTCGATTGGTTGGAGGAGAAAGTCGAGAACCACCGCGCTCCGGAAGCAGATGCCTACCGCAGTATTCTTGTGTATTGCAAAAAACGAAATGCTTTCTGGAAACATGCGGAAGTAATCGAGGTTTTCTTACGGTTGGGCCTGGGAGGCGGAATATCGGCCGGGCTGGCCGCGAAACTGGGTACGGATCTGTATGGCGACGCCCTCGGCCTAGCGAAGGAACTGGCGGCAAAAGGCGGGACGCGGCGCTACGAACAGGTCAACGCACTAGCCATGAAGTGGCCCGCAGCCGTGAAGCGGCGATGGCAATTGTTCGCTGACTTCCTTCGTCCCTCATTGTGGAAGATGATGCTGGAAAATCTGTTGGTCCTCATCCTCGCCTCGACTCTTGCCTCCATCGTGTGGATCTTTTTGAATCATAGATTGGTACTGCGATGATCGATCGGACGAAAAAGCTGTTCGTTCTTCAGGCCCGAACGCAAGCCTCGGCCGCGGCGATTTCGTTCGCTTTGTTCTCGCTCTTGCCATTGGCCGCCTTTATTTGTCTTCTGGCTGGTTGGATCGTCTTCGTTGGCTGCTGGATCCTTATTGTCGTTCTCGGCTTGCTAAGTTATGGGGTGATTCTCGGCGGAGGTCTTTCTATCCTTGCCGCGCTGCTTAACAAAAAAGGTGTATTGGTTGGCGGAGGAATTGCAGGAATTTTTATCGGCTGTATCGTGATCAGCTTCTTCCAATCGACTTACCAGCCTTTGGTGAAAACCGCAAATACCGCCCTAACCGAGGCCAGCGAATCGGGTGGCTTCCTGTTCCGCGACGTATTCATCGCCAAACAGATATATTTATGGTCATGGTTCATTCTTGCGGCTTTTCTCCTGGTGTTCTGCGCGGTTTCCATTTTCCTCGGTCTGTTGCTTTTGGAGCCGTTTCTTAAGCATGCCCTGTTTCGGATTGGCTATGCGTGCCCAAATTGTCATCGTCGGGGAGTGCCGCTGTTTCGCTGCTCAAATTCCACATGCAATAACCTCATCCGTGATTTACGACCCTCGGCCTACGGCATTTTTCGTGCCCGCTGTGGCAAGTGCGGCGCGACGCTCCCCACGGCGGATATTTTCGGCCGACTGGCCCTGCAAAAAGTGTGTGCGCGACCCGAGTGCTCAAAAGATCTTGATGAGTCGGGATTGGGTCATCACGCGGAGTTTCACATCGGCATCATCGGTGCTCCAAGCAGCGGCAAGAGTAACATGATGTTGACTTCGATCTGGCAGTTGGAGCAGCAGTTCGCGCCGGAGAATCACTTGACGGTCGACTTCGCCAATCCCGCTGAGAAACAAGCTTACAAAGTCGCAATCGAGCGCCTCCTTTCTGGTCAGGTTGCGGACAAAACCCGTTCGCAGTTCACGCCCAAGGCATTGACCCTGCTGGTCCAGTCAAAAAGTAGCGGCTTTGGCAGCCGACTCTATATCTACGATGCAGCAGGCGAAGACTTTTGCGGAGGAGACGGTGCGTCTGGCCATCGCTTCCACCAGTTCGTGGACGCCATCATCTTCGTGATCGATCCGTTCGCCGAGCAGAGTATTTGTAATCTCCTCAGCCAGACAGTCAGTCGGGACGATATCGCCCGCACCAATCCCGCCTCTGCCTCCGCAGATGCAATCCTTGCCACACTGGTGAGTCGCCTGGAGGATGTCATGCAGGTTCCCGCCGGTGGCAAATTCCTCGTGCCGGTCGCAGTGGTGTTGACCAAGTGTGACGCATGCGGGCTCGAAAACCGTATCGGCAAGATGCCGTCGCTGGAGGGGCAATACTTAAGTATTGCGACTGCGGCGAACGATACTGAACGCCAATCAAGTCTGATCCGACAATTTCTTGTGGATGCGGGCCTCAGCAACGTCGTACAAATCCTTACAAGGCGTTTCCCTCGGGTCTGCTACTTCCTCGCCAGTGCGTTGTCTCCAGCCAAAGATAGGAAGGATGGCTTAGTCATAGCACCGCGAAACGTGGTCGCTCCCTTGATCTGGGCCAGCTTCCACTCACAGGCGCTGACTGGCTCACCGCCTCTCCAGTATATCGCTTGGAACGCCTGGGCCCATGTCCGGCGTTCTTTGCGGGGACAAGAGGGTGGTCTCGCACAAATGATATCATGGTCGATAATGATTTGTGCGGTTGCCGTACTGGTTAGCACGTTGTGGTATGGAATCGCCGGGATTTTCGGTGGAGCACGCCGACCATAGTGATTGACATGGTTTCACCATGCCCACACAATAGAAGTGAGCAACATCGTGGCCGCCATCATTGGACTCCACCCATTCTTGGCGGCCAATATACCCCACGATCGCCTTGTCGGTGGCACTGCGGCGTCCCGGGATCAACATTGCGACATAATTGAAGAATCTAGGCGAGGGGTTTTAGACCATCGTGATGACAATATAATCCACAGCCAAGCGTGAACACCTGAAGTTAATCTCCATGTCCCGGCCCAACTATTACCTGTTGCTCGAACTCGACTGTGGCGAGAAGTCTACAGCCAAGATCGAATCGGCGATTATCGCAAAACAGGCCGAATGGTCCCGCGATCGCAATCACCCCAAGAAGGGACGCGAGGCGCAGCAGTACCTTGGCCTTTTGACGGACATTCGCAAGGTTATGGGCAACGCGGAGGATCGGGAAAAGGAATCGCGGGAGTGCCGCGAGCTGCGGCAACAGGCGGAGAAAGCCGCCTATGCGGACTTGGACCGGCACATCGGCACCGTCGCCGCCCGTGGGCACCTATTCGAGTCGGAAGTCGCTCAACTGGTTCAGCAGTTCAAAGGCCGTTTCATCGAAGCCGAGATTCGCAAACGCATCAAGGTTCCCATCCGGAAGGATTCCCGGCCGGAGGGCGCCTCGCGGCCCGAACTGGACACTTCGACGGCGAAAGAAATCGAAAATCGCTTAAAAATCATCGCCAAGAAGGATCTCTATGATTTCCTTGATCTTCCGCAATCAACGAGCCATGATCAGCTGCTCAACCGGGCCCGCGAGTTGGATTCCGATGCCCGAAAGAACAATAACAAGTCGGCGGAGGTGACCGCTCAAGCTGAACTGGCTGGATTCTGTCTGCGGGTTTTCAAGAGCGAAGAGGAGCGGGAGCGTTACGACAACACGCTGGCGATGCGCGGATTGCGGGAAATGGACGGCCAGATCCGCATTGCTGGGGCCACCGGGAAGATCGACGCCAGCGCCATGGAGGCCCTCGTTAACGTGGCCGGCGATCGGGGGGTTACGCCAGACGACGCCCGAGCGCATATTTGTGCTTTCGCGTCAAGAGAGGGATGGGCCGTCGAATTGCCGCCCAGCGGCGCGGGGGGCCGAGTCCAGGCTTGCGGCACGTGCGGGGTGATCAACGCCGCCGAGGCTGAAGTCTGCGTGGCTTGCGGCGAGCCGCTATGGATCGACTGCCCCCAATGCCGCGCATACACCGCGTCCGAAACCGTCGTCTGTACGCGATGCGGCTTCAAAGTCGGGAACATTGCCTTGGTACGCCGTTTGGTCCACGATGCCCAACGGGCGTTTGCCGACCGCGACTTTGAAGCCGCAGAACGCTCGCTGCGCGAGGCCGGAGACCTCTGGAAGGACTGCCCGAACATTGCCGGGCTTCGCGACCAGATTAGCCAGCAGAAGCGAAAGACCCATGAGGAGGAACGACAGGCCGCCGAGCAAATCCACCGTGCAATCGGGGAGAGTCGCTTCATGGCGGCCGAGCGGCTGTTGGCCGAGAGCCGCCAGCGTGGCGTGGTTCTGACCGAGACCACCGCCTGGGAGAAGCAGATTCGCATGGCCCTCGATGCCGCCCAGCGGCACGTCGAATACGCACATCAACGGGAGCGAACTGGCTCGATCGATGATGCCATTGACGCCTACTCCGAAGCTCTGCGAGAATGCCAGGATTTTCGGGAGGCGGCCGAGGGATTGCGCAAGTGCCCACCCGACCCGCCGCGGAACCTCAATCCCGTGACCGAAGGTGAGACGATCAGGCTTACTTGGCAGGCGGGAGGCTCGCGTGGCCAGATTCGCTATCATGTCGTGCGGAAGGCCGGTTCGGAACCTCGCACGCGGGACGACGGCGAGACCGTTGGCGAGACAGCAGCCACATCCCTGACCGACGACAAGGCCCTGGCCGGCCAACGGTACTATTATGCCGTCTACGCGATACGGGGCGACGCGACTTCGCCGCAGGCGGCCGTACAAGGACCGGTCCTGTGTACCGGCGAAGTCGCCCGTCTCCTTTCCGAACCGGATGACGGACGTATCTTCTTGAGATGGGAACCGCCGTCTCTGGCCACTTCCATCGAGGTCTACCGCAAGGAAGAGGCCGAGCCGAAATGCCGCGGCGAGGGCAGCCGGCTGACCAGCGTGTCGTCGAACTCCGCGAACGATTCGTCGCTCGCCAACGGCAAGTTCTACGGCTACCGCGTGATTGCCGTTTTTCGGGGTTTGGATGGCAACCCTGTTTACTCCCGGGGTGCCACGATCATCGCAGTCCCGAGCAAGCCGGCCGATCCCGTCAAGGACCTCGCTGCAGTGCGTAAGCAGACGGAAGTTGAGGCCCAATGGACGGCACCCGACAGCGGTCTGGTACGGGTCTATCTCGCCGACCGGAAGCCGACGCATGGTTATGGCGATCGCTGCACGCTCGACGAATTGGATAGCCTGGGCAAGCCGTTGGAGAACATCAGTTCGTCGTTGGCCCGCGGCAAGTTGGAGACGAGGCAGGCGAAGTACCTGGTTCCCGTCACGATCTCCGGTTCGACGGCCCTGATTGGCAAGGCGATCGCAATCAACTGGGTGGACGATGTCGAGGAACTTGAGGTTGAAGTAAGAGACAGCCGGCTTTCGGCCCGGTGGAAATGGCCACCGGGCATTGACACCGTTCTGGTGGCAGTGCGCAGCGATCATTTCCCGGAGGGGCCGAACGATCGACTGGCGAGCCAAAAACGCTACTTGCGCTTCGAGTATGATCGCAATGGGGGCTATCGCATGCAGGTGCCTAGAGTGCAGCGGTTGTACTTGACGGTTTATGCGATGTTGCAGAGCGACGGCCATTGGCAGCATGCTTCGGGGGCAACGCCGGGTTCGCAGAAGGAAGTGCCAATTGCATGCTGCCACGAGATCCGTTATCGCGTGAACCGCTTTTTCTTCAGCAGGGACTATAGGCTTACGATAGTACCTGACATTGCCACCATCGTACCGGAATTGGTATTGGTCGGCAAAGCCACGGGCCTACCGTTGCACCCCAAGGACGGCTCTGAAGTGTTACGGATTGCCGCCGGTACGAGATGCTCGCCGGACAGCCCAGTTAAAGTGACATTCCGACCACCGGCGGTCAATTTGCGGCGATGGAGGGTCCGACTGTTCGCTGTAGACGAAGGCGTTGGTACCTGGCTGCGTCTGAATGACGAGAGTTGAAAAACTAATGGCTGCGAGGAAGATGAAATTGTATCGCGAGGAAGAATCATGACCTGGGTTACCCCGTGGAGCAAGTCAACTTGTCCGTTCTGCTTTCATCGTTTCCACTTAGGGACTGCGCCGCTGCGCATCACGTTGTCGGGGGGCGCGAAAGAGAAAGACAACCACGTGGGTAGATTCCTCAGCATTCCTGCGCCCGACATGGGTGCCGTTGAAAGCCCTAGCCGCAGCCTATTGGGAACACTCGTTCGCAGATTCTATGTATCGGAGACTTTGGACGACAAGCGGCGGGTCTGCCCGAACTGTCATATGTTTCTTCCGCACGCGATTGCGAGCGGTCAGCTGGCGGGCAGCATCGTCGCCATTTGGGGCGCACGCAACTCCGGTAAGAGCAACTTCTTCGCCGTGCTGCTTCATGCCTTACAGAACCGCTATGCGAGCGAAACCGGTTTTACAATCTTCAGCCAGGAAACTTTCTCGGTTCGGCAGATGAAACCGATCAGCTCGGATCAACTCTACCGCGACCGCTACGGAACGCAATTGGGTAGCGGTATGGCCATCAGCCAAAATCAGTCCGCCCAGATCGATCGCGACTTACGGATCCCGCTAATCTACCGACTGCAGTTTCCCAAACGACCTATCGACTACCTGCTTCGGCCGCTGTCACGAGTCAAAGCAATGGATTTGGTGATCTTCGACGCGGCCGGCGAAGACATGGACGATCCCACCGCGCTGGACCAGTTCTACAGGTACGTTCTGGGAGCATCGGGGATCATCTTCATGATCGACCCCTTCCAGTTTCCTGGTATTCGCAGTCGATTGAGCAAGAAAGACCTCCAGAACTATCCGGAAATCGGAGTGGGGCCGATCGACATCGTCTCTAACGTAATCAACCTATTCGAGAGCCGAGGCGGGCTCCGTGTGGGGCAGAAGATTGATGTGCCGGTGGCTTTCGCTTTCTCCAAGTCTGATGGTCTGCATGGGCACGTCTATGCAACCTCGCAGATTCATCGCGACAGCCAGCACGAAGGCGGTTTCAATGTCAGCGATTGCGATCGGCTGTCGGATGAAGTCAAGGAATGCCTCCATGTCTGGGACGGTCCACGCCTGGTTACCTTGATCCGGGACAAGTTCAAGCATTATCGTTTCTTCGCCTTGTCGGCGCTGGGGCAAGTACCCGGTGAGGAGTTGAGGATCACCAAACCGCAACCACGGCGGATTGCGGACCCTGTGTTGTGGCTGTTGTGGAAGCGCGGCTTTCTCCGCACCGTGAAAGATTGATTTCCTGATTTGAGCAATTCTATGAAACAGTTCTACTACACCTCCTGTCGAACAGGAAAGAGCGTATCCGGTGCTAGCGGATTCCAGGTCCGCGCCGTCTCTCCATCCTTGACATCCGACCAAGCTCGCATGGCCCTGCGTTATGCCAGCTACGCCTTACCGGCCGGAACTGTCCCCAGCGAAGCTACCCAGACGATGGCCCCCGTGCGTCTGTCGCTGCTGCGCACGGCCGATCTGGGCCTGATTCTTTGTCATGCGGTCTGTGCGGGCAAGGACCCAATGACGGGCCGCTATGGCAACTTCTTCGCCCACCTTCTCGTCGATGTGCCAATGGATATGGGAGTCGGACGGGCGATTGGCAGTTGGGGCAGCCCTTTCTGGCGGCGCGTGGATGATGATAGAGGCGTGGAGCTGCCCGAAATCAGCCAGATAGGCGAAGGTACTCTGCTGAACAACTCTAAGCTTGCGGCTTTTGCGTCAGAGAAGGGCAATCGCGATCTGCTGACGTTCGTTTTGACGGCGATACTCGCGACCAAACCCGATCAGCGGATCGTGGTTGCGGCAACGCCGGAAGACGTTGCTATTTGCGTCTACGCAGCGACGCGGGCCTTGCCCCATGGTCTGCTCGACGCACTCACCTTCTCGACCTATGAGAACGAACCGCTTTCCTGTTCGGCAAGGTTGATTGGGACGTGTTGGGCTGACCTACAAAAGGGCGACTTGCCTTCCTCGTGTTATAGCGGAACGTGCGTTGGCTATAACCCCGGCAGCGGCAAGAAAACTGACCTTCCGAAGCAGTTTCGTTGCGTGGATTGGTTCGTTCGCGCCCTGGCTTCGGAGGACAATCAGCGAAAGGTCGATGGGTTTTGCGACACTTGCAACCAACTTGACATCGAATCCCCAGAGCTTGTGGAATTGCTCTTCCGGTTCAAAACGAAAGACGGTTTGGCGGACCTCAGCCAGGACGACTCCCTGCGAGTATTGCGCGATGGAAACATGTCCGCGCATGTCCTGAAAGCCTCTGGCAACCGCGTGGAGTTTCTCGAAAAAGTTGTCGGTTGGGCACAGGCCGACGTTAACTATTTCCAGACTGTCTACCCATTGGTAACACAAATCTTGTCGCCATCGTCGGACATGTTGGACCCCATTACCGGGCTGACTGAGCCCACCCGGGAAAGTCTGAAAGGATGGTTGTTCTTGGCTGATTTTCTGTCCTCGCCGCAACTAGACACCGATTGTGTGGATCGCCTCAGGCAAGTTTTATTGGAATTACCAGGGGACGCGTTGCCGCAGGTTTTCCAAATGCTCGTGCCAAAAATCTCGCAGCAATTATCCCTTCAGCAGCAATATCCGGATGCCCAGGACCGCTTGCGTCACATGTTGACGACCCTGGGGCCATGGTATCCAGGGCAAAAGTTTGCCCTCTTTCACGCGATACTAGGGCAGTACTCGCCGACCACCTCGCTGTATTGGAAGAACTCGCCTCTGATGTGTGCCGTGGTGGGCGTGGCCTGTGCCGATTTGCCCTGGAACGCCGCCCGTCGCGACGTCAGCGCGATCATCAAACGGATCCAAGATCACGACGCACAGAACATTCTGAACCGGATCGGGCGCGAAGCGGATAAATGGTCCTCGTCGGCCGCCGACAATTGGAGAGACGTAGCCCCGCGGAGTCTCTGGGATCGTCTTGTCGTTCCGTCGATCTTCGTCTTTGTGATCTTGCTTCTGCTGTTGTTTGTCGCACTGTTGCACTGGAGAGGATATTTCAAGGTTCCTGGACTTGATCGCTGGATCCCGCAGCGGGTTAATAATCGCGCCGCTTACTACGAAAGAAAGCCTAGCCGGGCAAGCGACAAGGCCCCGATGATCGCCAAGGAGGAATCGCATGAGCAAGATCGACCGGACTGAAGTCCATTCTTGCCTGCGACCACCCTTCTTTGGCGTCGTTGGCATCGGTGTTTTGGTCGTAATTATCCTGGAGTTTGCTATCGCTCGCCAGCTCGGTTGGTGGTCTGCACTGGCATTGGTAGCCGCGCTGGCAATGCCGGTTGGCGTGCTGGGTGTGATGGGGGCTTTGATCTGTGAGACATGGGCCAAGATGGTTTTCAATCGGATCCACTACAGTTGCCCCAACTGTAAGCACCAAGGGCCGCCAAAGTTCCGCTGCAGCGGTTGTGGCGAGGTCGTCGAGGATCTCGGACCGACGGTTCACGGCCTATGGCGAGTGCGGTGCTACAAGTGCAGCACGGAGTTACCCACGGTCGACCGCGCCGGTCGCCTGGATCTGACCAAGGTGTGCGAGAAATGCTTGCACGACCTCAAACACGCTGATCTGGGGCGAGTGTCCGAATACCACATCGCAGTTGTCGGTGCGACTTCGGCTGGCAAAACCAATCTGATGTGGACCTCGATCTGGCAGTTGAAAGCGAGCTTCGCGCCGAAAAACCATTTTGAAGTCAGCTTTGGGAACCCGGACGAAGAGAGGGACTTCAGTGCGCACGTGAAAGCATTGGAAGCCGGCCAGGTCATGACCAAGACCGCGTCCCTCGTGCCTAAAGCCTTTCTGCTTTCACTGAAATCGAAAGAGCTGAATGGTTCTATGCTTTACATCTACGACGCGGCTGGCGAGGCTTTTCCCAATCCCGAGATCCTGGGTGAGCACCCCGTTGGTAGATACGACGGAGTTCTTTTCGTTATCGATCCCTTGGCCGAGGAGGGGATACATAAAGGCGTTCTCGGCGACTGTGACGAGAACGAGGTGGCCAACAGCAACCCGGCCCCCGTAACAGCCTCGGAGATCCTTGGCAACCTGATCGGTGTCCTTGAGAGAAAGCTTGGCGTCGCTGTCGATACTCCCATTGACCTACCTATCGCTATCGTAATCAGTAAGATCGATGCTTGCGGGTTGGACAGAAGGCTTCAGCTTGGCCAAAGTGACATTGCTCACACCTACTGCAACATGAAGATGGCTGCGCACCATGCCGAGCGGTATTCACGCCAGGTGCGAAGTACTCTTCTGCGGGTTGGCATGGGGAACTTCGTACGGATGGCAGAATCACGGTTTGCCAGGGTCGCTTATTTTGCTGCTAGTGCGTTAGGTAGATCGGGCGCAGGCTCCAGCAAGCGAGGATTTCAGCCACAGGGTGTACTAGCCCCGCTTGTGTGGCTCGGCTATTTCGTCGACGCGTTGAGCGATATCGATCCATTCGATCGGACTTTTGTCAATTGGCACATTTACTTCACCCGGTGTATGCAAGGCCGCGAAAAAACTCGGGCTGCCGTGATCAGTTGGGGCCTAATCGCCGCGATTCTGGTGGGTGTTTTGGGCTTATTTTTGAGATTTCCGTTCGATGCAGTCCTATTGTGTGGAGGAGTCCAATTTCTGTTGCTAGCGTTTGGCTATACATGCATGTACTTCATCCTAATCCGTGGCCGCTATAAGGATTGAAATAGATGGGCGCAGCAAATCAAATCTCTTCCACAAAAGTCTGAGCCGGGTTACAGCCTAACGATACAGATTTATTTTGTCTCCTTGTTCACGTTCGAGTACCGCCATGCAGCAACTCTATTACACTTCCTGTCGAACCGGGAGAAGCGTGGGTGGAAACAGTGGATTCCATGTTCGCGCCATGTCGCCGGGGCTTTCAAGCGAGACGGTCCGTGCGGCAATCCGATACGCGAGCTATTTCCTCCCAACGGACACAGTCCTTGGCGCAGAAACCACGGCGACTGCTCCGATTCGATTAGCCCTCCTCGACACTCCCGATGTCGGGCGAATAATCTGCCATAGCGTCTACCTGGGTAAAGACCCTCTGACGGGACGTTACGGCAACTTCTTTTCGCATATCCTGCTGGATGTGCCGCCGAAACTGCAAGCCGGCAGGGTGATTGGCGCATGGAAGAACGACTTCTGGAAGATATCAGACGATGATGGCGAGACCGATTTGCCCGACATGACCCGGTGGCCGCAGCCCCCTGCCTTGGACTTTCGACGCATGGCGGCTTTTGCCTCCATAGAGATGAATCGCAAATTGCTGACGTTCGTGCTAACGGCACTGCTCAACACGACAAAGGACCAGCGAATACTGCTGGCAGCTCCGGCCGAAAGCGTCGCAATTTGTGTTGATATCGCGACTCGCTTGTTACCCGAGGGGGCGTTGGGCGATCTAACCTTCTCCACGTACGAGCATGAGCTGCTGGGATGCCATGCCCGGCTGGCTGCGACGACCTGGGACAACCCGGCGGGAAGAAGTCTTCCGACGTCGGCCTATACCGGATCTTGTGTCGCCTGCAACGTGTTCGACGGCCGAAGGACCGAGTGGCCCATGTCCTCGGCCTATGCCGAGGTCGTACCGACTATTTTGGCCTCGCCGGAGAGGTTTCAGCAGTTACTGGAATTCAAGACGCGGTGCGAGCAGTTACAGTTGCAGGACTCTGGGCTGGTCGATCTCGTTTTTCGCTTCGAAGGCAAGGACCGAATGAATGGTCTGTTGGCCGAAAATGCCGGGCTGCTGCTGAAGTACGAACGGGTGGCCAGACACTGTATTGTTCGTTGCCAGGGAGGAGGCGACTTCCTGCGGCGGCTGGCGCAGTGGGGCCTCTGTGATGCAGTACTCCATACATCCGCGGTTTGTTTTTTGCGACGTCTTCTTGACCATGAACCGAATGCTCTAACGCAGATTGTTGGATTGGATATCAATACTCGGCGGCAAATTGAGGGCTGGTTGTCGCCTGAGGGCTTTGCATTCACCGCCGAAGGGGACTTGGAGAGTCTGTCTCAAATGGTCGAGCCAGCAACGGAGACTGGCACGGTCGCGCTACCAACTTCACCGCGACGGCGCAAACACCGACGGACGCCCGCGTGGATATACCTAGTGGGGGTTTTGTTCGTCCTTGTCCTAGGCGGGATTGCGGTGATCTCGTACTTTGGGATTTTACCCAAGTGATTTCCTAAATCCTTGCGGCCGTCAGTCATGAGAGGATTTGGGATACTACGCTTATAAGAATAGTCGCTCTTTCGGGGTTTAGGTGGGCCTTGGTAATGCTTTCACTCGTCGCGTTGGTTACCCCGTGCATATTGACCAGTTACCTGTAATCGCGTCGCGAAAGGGAATGAGACCACCGGATAGGACTCACGAGAGTCGGGCGATCGCAGATTTTTCAGGTGAGCAGCCTGCTCGGGTTCGCGGCGCGGGCGCACCCCGAAGTGCTGGCGGCTGAGCTACAGCGAGGGAGCAAGTCAAACGACACAATCGGCTCAAGACATGATAAACCGCCCAGCCGTTGGACGGCACTGGGTCGGTTTGGGTTTTGATCGCGCCGCAGGCTCGCGTCGGGTAGCGATTGGGCGGACACCCGATAGGTCGAGGGTGCGCGTGACGACAGCCACGCTGTCGTTTCCGAGATCGCCGATCAGCTTATGGTTTTTCGGGGTTTTCGTACGGGAGTTGGGGGCTTCTGCCGCTCTTGTACTCGTCAACGTCCGCCTTCTTCACTTTCACCGCTTTATTCTTGACAGCAAGTGCTTTTTCGGCGTCGTCGGCCTTCTTTTGTGCCTTTTCTACTTCCTGTTGTAAGGCCGCTAGTTTGCCTTCTTGCTTGTCGCCAATCCGTTTTGCCGCCTCTAATTCTTCTTCGGCCTTCTTCAAGTCTTTTTGCCTTTGGTCTTTCTCTTTCAGGGCAGCGTCCCGATCCTCGTTGGCTTTAGACAATTCGCGTCTCAGTCTTGTCATCTCAGGGGAGATCTTGCGTATGGCTTCTTCCTTGTACTGGATAGCGAAGGGAATAGAAATCCTTTGCTCCTGAAGTGCTTTAATTACGGCGTCAAGCCTTTCGAGCTCCAAGAGGCGGCCTTCCCGACTGCCATAGGCATCGAGTAGCGCAGTCTCTCGAACGGTATCTCCCGCGGCCGGTTGAAGACCCGAGCCCGTTGCGAATACTACGTTACCAACGACCTTCTGCACAAAAATGGGACCAAGATAGCCGTCTTCATTCTCGCGCGAACGATAGAGCGAGAGTCTTTGCCAGGGAACGAGTTGGACATCCTCCTTGCACCGGATCTTCAGAATGTCGGGGGCCTCCAAGCTGGCTGCGGGCCCCAAGTGAACCTCCGTTACCTCGCCCACGCTTTCCACAGATGGCTCCTCCGCGATCAAAAGTTGAACGCTAGTCACCGAGGCCAAAATGACGCCGATCAGAAAAGGAAATTTAGCCACAACAGACTTCCTCCGCATAGTTGATCCCTGCTGCACAACACCCGCAGGTGGGGTGCCGTGCCGGGAACGGTTAATATCATCCATGATAGTTGAACGGTGGGGCGAGTCAATGATGGCGTCATTCTCCACGAGGTCGATTCTCTCGATCTATTTGATACACCCCCATGGCGTGGGTAGCTGCGAAGAGGAACGGTATTTTTCGGACAAATTGGGGTTCGTGGCAGTCATCAGCCACACATGCCGCCAGTCTCTACGGAGGCCCTATGCCAGGCTATGGTTGTCGCGGATCATTCGAGCCACGAGTTTGACTGGCCCTTAGGCAGCCGCAGTCTGCCGGCCCCTTTAGGAACCGAGGATTCCCTGCTAGAAGC